>JAKEFJ010000027.1 GCA_022616665.1 Acidobacteriota bacterium | reverse complement strand
CGATCGGTGTTGCTGAGGGAGTACAGGAATTCCTTGGTATAGGCATTGGACGCCTTGTCGGCGATGTCCTGGGTATCGCCGTCCTCGGTGTCCCGGCCGTAATTCTTGTTGGTGACGTACGCCGCGACCAGGGCCCGGCGCTTGTCCTGTAGCTTTTTCCTGAGCACGTCCTGCTGCTTCTTCGTCATCCGCTTCGCGCCTCGCTCCTTCAGGGAATCCCGTAACGCTTCCGCTTTTCCAGAAGTGTCTTGCGGTTGATCCCCAGGATTTTAGCAGCCTCCGTCTTGTTGCCCCGGGTGATCCGGAGCACCTCCCGAATGTACGACGCTTCCAGTCCATCCAGAGTCATCATCTGCGCCGTGGCGGCCCGCAGCACCGCCCCGGTCCGGTCCGAAGCGGAGAGGGGCAGGTCTTCCGGACCGACTTCCCCGCCCTCGGTGGAGATGACGGCTCTCTCCACAACATTCTTCAACTCACGAACATTTCCAGGCCAAGGATGATACCGCAAAAGCTCCCGGGTCTCCGCCTTGAATTTCAAAGGGCCCCTACCATGTCGGGAAGCCGTTTCCTCCAGGAAGGCCTCCGCCAGGAGCAGGATGTCGTCAGGCCTTTCCCGAAGGGCCGGAATCCGGATGGCGATCACGTTCAGCCGGTAGTAAAGGTCCTTGCGAAACCGTTCCTCGCGGGACGCCGTCTCCAGATCCGCTCCCGAAGACGCCACAAGCCTCAGGTCCACTCGAATCGTCTCGTCCCCGGAGAGGCGCTCGAAGGAGCGCTCCTGCACGACCCGAAGCAGCTTTCCCTGCAACCTGGGTGAGAGCTCGCTGACCTCATCCAGGAACAGGGTCCCGCCCTGCGCCTGCTCGAACTTGCCGATCCGCCGGTTCTCAGCGCCGGTGAAAGCCCCCCGCTCGTGGCCGAACAAGTCGCTTTCCAGCAGCTCTTCCGAGATGTTGGCGCAGCTAACGGTCACGAACGGGCCGGAGCTGCGCGGACTCTGCCGGTGAATCGTCTGGGCCAGCAGGCTCTTTCCCGTTCCACTCTCGCCGGTGATCAAAACGTTCGCCTCGCTGGCGGCCACTTTCGCAGCCAGATCCAGGATTCGCTTCATCTCCGGGTCGGAGTGGATCAGGGCGAGGGCGTTGTTACCTGCGACAGCCGGCATTTCCTACTCCCCGCGGCAAGGGCGTCACCAGGAGGGGAATATGGATGCAGGGTTGGGGAAAGTCAAATCCGCCTCGAGCCGGAAGTCCTTTTTTTCTTTGGCCTTTCAGCCACCTCCAATCGGGGGAGGTCCCCCCAGAGTCGTTCCAGGTTGAAGAAATCCCGGCGTTCCGGGTTAAAAATATGCACCACCAGGTCGCCGTAGTCCATCAGGATCCATTCCCCGGCGGAATATCCTTCCACATGATACGGAGAGACCTTCTGCTTTTTCAGGCTGTCCTGGATGGCGTCGGCGATGGCCTGTATCTGGCGCTTCTGCTGCCCGCTGCAGATGAAGAACAAATCCGCAAAGGAGCAGGCGCCCGCCACATTCAGGGCGACCGGCTCGGCGGCCTTTTTCTCATGCGCCGCCTTCCTGACGATTTCTAGCTTGCGCTTGATCCGGATGACTCGCTCCCTCCTGTAACGGCTGGCTGTTCCCACATCGAAGCCGGACTCTCTTCCTGCAGGGCCTGCAATTCCTTCCAGATGGCTTCGTTGAGCTCCTTGACCCCTGCACCGCTCACCGCGGAGATTCTCAGGCAGGGAATCTTGCGGCGCCGGCATTCCTCCTCCAGGGGGCGCAAACGATCACCCTCCGGCCGGGTGTCCATCTTGTTGACCACTACAATCTGCGGCTTCTTTTCCAGTCCGGCCCGGTAGGCATGGAGCTCTTCATTGATGACCCTCCAGTCTTTCAGGGGCTCCCGCCCCTCCTGGGGCAGCGGATCCACCAGGTGCACCAACAATCGCGTGCGCTCCACATGACGCAGAAACCGAATGCCCAGCCCATGCCCTTCATGGGCCCCCTCGATCAGCCCCGGAATGTCAGCCACCACGAAAGTCCTGAAATCGCCCAAATCAACCACCCCAAGGTTGGGTATCAAGGTGGTGAAGGGGTAGTCGGCGATTTTGGGGCGGGCGGCCGAAATTCGGGAAATCAGGGTGGATTTTCCGACGTTCGGATAGCCGATGAGACCCACTTCGGCCAGGAGCTTCAACTCCAGATCGAGCCATCGCTCCTGTCCCGGCTCACCGGGCTCGGCTTCCATGGGGGTCTGGTGCGTCGAGGTGGCGAAGTGGGAATTCCCGCGCCCGCCATGCCCCCCCTTCGCCGCCATCCAGCGATGACCCGGCTGGGTCAGATCCGCCAGGAGAAACTCCCCTTCTACGATCATCGTCCCCGGCGGGACCAGCAGGACGAGATCCTTGCCGCTGCGGCCCGCCTGGTCGCTCCCCCTGCCGTGCTGGCCTCGGCCCGCCCGGTGGTGTCGCTTGGTCCGGAAGGAGCTGAGGGTGGAGAGGGAAGAGCTGACTTCCAGGAAGACCGACCCTCCATCGCCCCCATCCCCGCCGTTCGGCCCCCCGTGGGGGACATACTTTTCCCGGCGGAAGGATACGCAGCCGTTGCCGCCCGCCCCGGCCTGGACAAATATCTTGGCGTGGTCAATGAACATGGCCGCGTCCCATGCCCGTGGAAGGGTCACCGGGTCAGCGGCGGAGCTTCTGCCACAGGCAGCTGGATCAGTTTACGGGCTGGATGCTGACGAATTTGCCGAGGCGGCCCCGGTCGCGATACACGACAATTCCTCCCACCTTGGCGAACAGCGTATCGTCCTTGCCCCGGCCGACGTTGATACCCGGCTTGATGACCGTGCCGCGCTGTCGAACCAGGATGGAGCCGCCGGAGACTTTCTCGCCTCCGTAAGCTTTCACGCCAAGGCGCTGGGAATTACTGTCCCGGCCGTTTCGGGAGCTTCCGCCTGCTTTCTTGTGTGCCATGGGATACCTTTCAGAGTCCCGGCGGGGTCACGGCCCCGGGGGATTAAGCGATGATGTCTTCGACCTTGACCGCCGTGTAGTTCTGGCGGTGCCCCTGCGTGCGCCGGTACTGCTTGCGCTTCTTCTTTTTGAAGACCAGGACCTTCTTCGTTTTTCCTTCGCTCACGACCGTGGCGACCACCTTGGCGTCGGCCACCATGGGCTGGCCGATCTTCACGCCGGCCTTATCGCCTCCCACGAGAAGGACTTCCTCGAACTCCACCTTCTCGCCGACCTTTTTCTCAAGCTTTTCGACCTTGAGCACGTCGCCCTTGGAGACTTTGTGCTGTTTTCCGCCGGTGCGGATGATGGCGTACATAAATGACCCCTTTGCCCGCTTTTGACTGTTGTGGAACCCGTGATTATAGGCACGCAGGGTAGGACTGTCAATCGTTCCTCATTGCATCGGTTGGGAGGAGGGAGGTGTGGGGGGAGCGGTGGATCAGGCGGTTTTTCGCAGCTCTCCGAGGACCATCCGGGCAATGGATTTCAGGGTGTCGAACACTCCGGCCCCGCTTTGGGCTACCGCTTCGAACACCGGCTCGTCTTTCATGACCAGCTGGCGCTTCATCTCCTCCACCGGAACGGCACTGGCGGTGTCCCGCTTGTTGAGCTGGAGGACGTAGGGGATCTTTGCCAGCTCATATCCCTGGTCTTTCAGGTTGCTGCGGAGGTTCTTGAGCGACTCGACGTTGGCTTCCATCCGGGCCGCCTGCGAGTCGGCGACGAAGACCACGCCGTCCACTCCCTTGAGGATCAGCTTCCGGCTGGCGTCGTAGAACACCTGTCCGGGCACGGTGTACAGGTGAAATCGGGTCTTGAACCCGCGAATGGTTCCCAAATCCAGCGGCAGGAAGTCGAAAAAGAGGGTCCGGTCGGTCTCGGTGGCCAGGGAGATCAGCTTGCCACGCGATGTGGGATTGCTCTTGCCGTAAATCCACTTGAGGTTGGTGGTCTTGCCGCCCAGGCCGGGGCCGTAGTAGACGATCTTGCAATTGATTTCCCTGGCGGCGTAGTTGATGAACGTCATGTCAGGGCCTTCGCGATGACTAATTGCCGAAAAGGCTGTCGATGTCTTCGTCGGTGATGTCGGTAAAAGGAGAGGCCGCCATCTTCCCGCTCTTCGTCTTCAGCGACTTTTGCTGCATCCGTTCCAGCGCCGCGGTCAGCTCGCCAGCGTATTTTTTCACCCTCAGGCGCACCAGACCGAGCGAGGAGCGCTCGTCGAAGATCACCACAAGGATGACTTTCTCCCCGATCATCGAGAGGTGCAGATTATCCTTTTCCCCCTCGTGATACAGGGTGGAAAAGTCCTTCTCCCCGATCAGGCGCGCCAAGCTGTCGGTGGCGGCCACGTTGCCTGCCGCCAGGGACGCCAGGGCGGTCATGTCCAGCGCCTGGGCCTCACCCACGCAGGCAATCTGCTGGCCGTTGCGGTCCACCAGACAGATCACCCGGGCATTCGCTTCAATTCGAAGCCTTTGAATGAGATCCCGGATCAGGTGGAAATCTTCCTCGTGCAGGACGATGTCGGAGGTGGGCAATCCCGTCTCCAAAAATGCGGGGTTAAATATAACTATTTCGTGACATTTGGCAAGGGCCCGCCGGAAACACTTCCAGCTCGGGTGAACGAGTAGCCGCAGGGAACCTCGGGGGAGATGATGTCACGGTCAGAAAGGTCTCTTTCGTCGATGGGGAAAATCTTGCATACCTTGGGCTTATAGTCGTGGACCCGACAGGTTGGGACGGGCTTGGCTGAAAAGATAGGGCAGGTGTATAGAAGATTGCAGCAGGCCCCGGTCCGATGACATTCCCCCTGCCGCCGCGCGATGCTCAGAGTGACATATCGCGGGCGAAAATGAACCAGGTAGAAGCGCCTCGCCTTGCCCCAGGTGAGAGCGGCTTTTTCCCGGAGGGTGAAATCCGACCAGCTGCGCATGGCTCCCCCCTGACTGCTCAGCATTCTCTCACAATGTGAACAGGCGGGGGTCATCCGTCATCACGCCGTCCACTCCCAGGCCCTCCAAAGCCCGGATGCGCCGGGCCCGGTTGACCACCCAGACATGGGTCGCGAGTCCCAGCCTGCGACAGCGCTTCACCAGCCTCCTGGTGACCAAAGGCTCCTTGGGGTGCAGGGCGGCAAGTCCGAGGGACCGATTCAACCCCGTCAATCCCCGGGTGCTTCTCGAGACCAGCCACCCCAGGCGCGCGTGGGGAAGCGCCGCCCGCAGCCGCTTGAGGTCGGAGCCCCGGAACGACGAGAACAGGACCCGGTCCAGGGCAGCGTGACTGCGGAAGCGGGAGGCCAGACGGTGGATCAGCTCTTCGACCCGATCCTCTTCCTTGATTTCCAGATTCAATCCACATCGCTGCCGGCCCCATTCCAGAGCCTCCTCCAGCGTGGGCACGCGCGCACCCCGAAACTCGCGGGAGAACCAGCTCCCCGCATCCAGCCGGAGGACGTGGGAGAGACGAGTGCCACCCACGTTCCCTTTCGCATTGGTGGTCCGATCGAGCGTAGCGTCGTGCAGGAGGACGGGAATGCCGTCGGATGTGAGCCGGAGGTCGGTCTCGATCCAGTCGCAGCCGAGATCGACCGCAGCCTGAAAGGCCGCGATGGTGTTTTCGGGGGCCAGGGCGCAGGCGCCCCGGTGGGCGAAGCGCTTGAGCCGGCTCAGACCGCCTCCATCACCTCGCGCTCGGATCGCTTTCGGTCCTGATAATTCAAGGCTCGCTTGCGCAGGCGAATGGACTGGGGAGTCACTTCCACCAGCTCGTCGTCATTGATGAACTCGATGCACTGCTCCAGACCCATGGCCCGGGGTGGGGTCAGGCGGATCGCCTCGTCGGAGCCGGAAGCGCGCATGTTGGTGAGGTGCTTCTTCTTACAAATGTTCACCACCAGATCGGTGTCGCGGGAGTGCTCCCCCACGATCATCCCTTCGTAGACCCGGATGCCCGGCCCGACGAACAGGGAACCGCGCTCCTGGAGATTGGACAAGGCATAGGACACGCTCATGCCCGGCTCCTTCACCACCAAGGCGCCCCGGGTCCGCCCGGGGATATCCCCCCGGTAAGGGCCATAGCCGTGGAACACGTGACTCATGACGCCGCTGCCGCGCGTGTCGCTGAGAAACTCGTTGCGAAAGCCGATGAGCCCGCGAGCCGGAATGGTGAACTCCACCCGGACCCGTCCGGTGCCGGCGCCGGTCATGTTGGTCATTTCGGCGCGGCGCCCACCCAGCTTTTCCATGACCACACCCAGTCCGCTCTCCTCCACGTCCACGACCAGGTGCTCCATCGGCTCGTGGACCTGATCCCCTTCCTGGTGCAGGATCACCCGCGGGCGTGACAGCTGGAACTCGTATCCTTCCCGCCGCATGGTCTCAACCAGAATGGCCAGGTGCAGCTCGCCGCGGCCGGAGACCACGAAACGATCGGGGGAGTCGGTTTCCTCCACCTTCAGGCTCACGTTCGAGCGGGTTTCCTTCTCGAGCCGCTCGCGCACATGGCGCGAGGTGACGTACTTCCCCTCGGTCCCCGCGAAGGGCGAGTCGTTGACCAGAAACTCCATGGAAAGCGTTGGCTCGCTCACCCGAAGGGCGGGAAGCGCAACGGGGTTCAGGGGATCGGCAATCGTCTCGCCGATGGCCACATCCGGAAAGCCCGCGAGCGCGATGATTTCCCCCGCCGCCGCCTCATCCACGTCCGTCCGCTTAAGCCCCTCGAAGACACTCAGCCGCGTCACCCGCGCCCGCTCGTCGGTGCCGTCCAGCTTGATGAGAGCCAGATCGCTTCCGGCGTGGACCTTGCCCTTGAGGACCCGTCCGATGGCCAGCCTCCCCAAGTAGTCGTTGTACTCGATGTTGGTGACGCTCATTTGGAAATCCGCGTCCGACTCGCCTCCGGGAGGCGGCACTTTTTCCAGGATCGTGTTCAACAGAGGCAGGACATCGGTGTCGCTGTCCTCCAGCTCGCGCCGGGCGTAGCCCAGCTTGGCCGAGGCGTAAATCACCGGAAAGTCGAGCTGATCCTCGCTGGCACCCAGATCGAGGCAAAGCTGGAAGACCTCGTCCAGCACCTGGTGAGGCCGGGCATCCGAGCGGTCTACCTTATTAATGACGACGATGGGCTTGAGCCCCAGCTCCAGGGATCGCTTGAGCACAATGCGGGTCTGCGGCATGGGGCCTTCGGCGGCATCCACCAGGAGCAGCACCGCATCCACCATGGTCAGCGTGCGCTCCACCTCGCCGCCGAAATCGGCGTGCCCCGGTGTGTCGACGATGTTGATCTTCACTCCCTTGTAGCGGACTGAGGTGTTCTTGGCCAGGATGGTGATGCCACGCTCCCGCTCCAGGTCGTTGCTGTCCATCACCCGCTCGAGAACCCGCTCGTTGGATCGGAACGTTCCCGTCTGCTGGAGGAGCCGGTCGACCAGCGTGGTCTTGCCGTGGTCGACGTGGGCGATGATGGCGATGTTGCGGATGTCTTCGCGCTTTTGTTCGGTCATGTTGTTGATTATAGCCTTTGAGATGGAAGGTTGTCGCTTAGTTCATGCCGCCGCTGACGGCGGGAAGGATTGAGATCTCGCAATCGCCGGGAAGGGAAGTCTCCAGGCCCCCGGTATACCGGATGCTCTCGCTCCCCAAGAAGAGGTTGACGTGGGGCCGCATCTCGCCCTGCTCGGTGAGCAGGCGATCCCTCAATCCGGGATGCAGCTCCCAAAGGGCCGTCAGCGCATCCGCCACCGTCCCGGATGGAATCGAGACCGCCACGCGCGAGTCGCCGCCCACCATCGGGCGCAGGGGCGAAGAGATGTGAAACAGCACCGTCATCGGCGCGACCGGCGCGAGGTGCGCGCTTTGCCGCTCGCCGGCGCCGATCGCCTCCCCGAGCCTGAAGCACTCCGTCGGGTCTTGGGCGCTTGTCGCGGAGTGGTCCGTTTTCCTCGCGCCGGCTTCTTCGACTCGCCCACCACCATGGCTTTGACACAGACCACCGGAGGCAGTCCACCCATCAGAAGGCTCCAAGAATTTCCCTCATCCCGCGAGCCGTAGATTTGGCCGCTGCGCGTGCCCAGGTAGATCCCAGCCGGATCCGAGGTGTCGGTGGCCAGCGCATCGCGCAACACCGTCTCCAGGGCGTTTTTCTGCGGCAGCCCTCGGGTCAGCGCCTGCCACGATCGCCCCGCATCGCGTGTGCGATAAACCCGGAGCTTCCCCTCCGGGGTGCAGCGGTACTGGTCGGATTCGAGCGGCACGATGTAGACCGTGTCCGGGTCATGAGTGTGCATGGCCATGGGAAAGCCGAAATCGGAAGGGACGCCCCGGGCGATGTCCTGCCATGAGTCGGCCCCGTCATCGCTCCGGTACAATCCCCAATGATTCTGCAGAAACAGACGCTCCGGCCTGGCAGCGTGCTGGACCATCTTGTGCACGCACTGGCCGAACTCCGGATGTTTGTCCGGCAGGAACTCGGCGCGCACCCCTTGATTTCTGGATTGCCAGGTTTTGCCGCCGTCGTCGGTGCGATAGACTCCGCCCGTGGAGATGGCCACGAAGAGTCGCTTGCGATCGGCGGGATCGGGAAGGATCGTGTGAAGGCACAGCCCCCCGCCCCCCGGCTCCCAGCGCGGGCGATGAGGGTGGTTATGCAGCCCGCGCACCAGAGACCAGCTTCCACCTCCATCGCGTGATTCGAACAGCGCCGCCGGCTCGACGCCACAGTAGAGCACGTTGGGCTCATCGCTGCGCCCCGGTCGGATCTGCCAGATCTGTTTCAGGGAGACTCCCGCGTCCTCGGGAAACTTCACTCCGGAGCTCTCGGGGCTCGTCCAGCTCTTCCCGAAATCATCCGTGCTCTGGATCACCGCGCCCCAGTGAAAACTGTGGTTCGCCGCCAGGATGCGGCTCCTCCCGTCGCGCGAGTCGTAGGCCACCGCGTAAACGTTGTGCCCGGGGAAATGTGGACCTCCCAAGTCCCAGGAGGTGCGTTTGCCGCCCGGCGAGCGCAGAACGAACAACCCCTTCATCGTTCCCACCAAAATCAAGACGTCGCCGTCTTTCACCGGGACCTGTCGCGTCGCAACCATGAAACACTCCTTGGGGTTGTGTTTGATGGGCAAAACCTAGCACAAAGCCCGCGCGAGAATCAACGAGCCAATCGCGCCGCGTCTGCGGCGCAGCATGTCTTTTCATTGGCCCTTGCTCGAAAACTTCCACCGGGCGTATAGTTTTCCTCAACGCGCCTCTGAGGACCTGAGCCTCCACTCCTGCCACTGTGGGGTCGGATGTCACCGATCATGAGATTTGGCGAGTTTTCCATCCATCGCGCGCCCTATTACGCGAATTCCGTCGGTCCGCTTGTACCTGAGATGGCAATTACTGCGTCGGGTCTTAGGCTGACCGGCCCCGCAGTGTTTCATCGTCCTCCTATCCGCGTGGGCGCGCCGAAATGGTGGAAACCAAGGGAGTTGACGTTGGAGCGCGGGAATCGATTCCGAATTAGGCTGACCAGGCCTGCAGCGTTGGCTTTTTATCAAGTTCCGCATAAACGTAGTTATACGGACAAGGGATTGAAGTGAAAATGCCTCGGCGGCTCTTGTGAGCCGCCTCGGGACGGATGAAGCGAAGGAAAGCAGGTAGCCATGGGTAAATCGTTGCTGGAAGTCGCATGCAACCGCTTAGGTGAGCTTCCTCCTGTATCCAGGCATCCGCAGCACCGAGGCGCGGTTGAAATCGGCACAGGGTTGGAAGTGTGCTGTTTCGCCGGCCCAGTTCATCCGCGCGTGGTCTCGAGCATCAAGGCCGAGAGTGGGTTCTTGGTTGCAAGCAAATCCGCGGCGGGGGAGTCCGACCAGTGTTCAACGCCGCGCCCACGGTGCCGGAGCAGT
>JAKEFJ010000232.1 GCA_022616665.1 Acidobacteriota bacterium | reverse complement strand
TTCTAGTGACGCCGATCGAGGGCTACCGCTTCAGACTTCGTCCGTAGTCATCATGAAACCGCACGATGTCATCCTCCCCTAAGTAGGGTCCATTTTGGACTTCGATCAGATGCAGGTGCCCTGAGCCGGGGTTCTCGAGCCGGTGGGGGGTCTCCTTCGGGATCCCGGTGCTTTGCCCAACCGTCAGCTCGAAGACGCGTCTCCCGCAGGTCACACGCGCCGTCCCGGCTATCACCACCCAGTGCTCGCTCCGTTGATGATGCAATTGAAGCGAGAGCCGGCCGCCGGGATTCACGGAGACCCGCTTCACCTTGTAGCCGCTCCCCTCCTCCAGCACCGTATAGGATCCCCAGGGACGGAATACCGTGCGGTGCTCCAGATGTTCCGGCGCGCCCCGCTGCCTGAGCATGTCGACGACCGCCTTCACCTCTTGCGATCGATTTTTGGGACAGACCAAGGTGGCATCGGGGGTGTCCACGACCACCATGTCGGAGAGACCGATCGTGGCAACCAGGCGGCGGTCGGCATAGAGAATCGAATCGTGGCTGTCCAGATCCACCACCTTGCCGCTGACCACATTGCCGGCTTTGTCCCTGGCCGCGACCTCCTCCAGGCTCCTCCAATTTCCCACGTCGGACCAGGTAAAATCCACCGGGATGACGGCGGCACGATGCGAGCGCTCCATCACCCCCTGATCGATGGACACGGGCTTGAGGCGCCGGTACAGACGAGAGAATTCGTCACTGGCCCCGGCCTGCAGGGCGGCCCCGATGGACCGCATGGCCCTCGCCAGTCCCGGCTGATGACGGGCCAGCTCCTCGAGAATGGTCGCCGCCCGCCACAGGAAGATCCCGCTGTTCCAATAGTAATGCCCGTCCTTAAGATAGCGGGCGGCCGTTTTGGCGTCCGGCTTCTCGACAAAACGCGCTACAGGATAACCGGCCAGCCCCCTTTGCCTCATCAAGGCTTTGCCACGATTCGGCTGAATGTACCCGTAACCGGTCTCCGGCCTGCTCGGAGGAATGCCGAAGGTGATCAATCGGCCTTGTCCGGCCAGTTGAACGCCGAGAGCGACCGCCGCCTGAAAGCGTTGGCTGCCCTGGATGACATGATCGGCCGGCAGGACCAGCATAACCGCCTCAGGATCCCGCGTGATCAGTTCGCCGGCGGCCAGGGCAATGGCCGGCGCGGTATTGCGTCCCTCCGGTTCGATCACGAAATTCTCGCGGAGCGCATCCTTCCACTCCCCGAGCTGGTACCGAATGCTGTCGGCCTGAGCGGGGGTGGTCGAGACCAGGACGCGCTCCGCCGGGACGCAACCGAGGACCCGCCGCATGGTCTGCTGTATCAACGTCTCCTCGCCGATGATGCGCAGCAGTTGTTTGGGATAGAGGTGACGGCTCAACGGCCAAAACCGGGTGCCGCTTCCTCCCGCCAGGATCACCGCATAAAGATGAGGCGAGGGGCCCGAGGCGCGAGGAGCGCGTTGGCCTGTCCTCGCCATTCTTTGACCGTTGCCGCTCATCCGGTCGCTATCGCCTCCTGCCTCGAGCCCCATACCCCGCGGCCTTGGCTTCCAGGATCAGATCCGCCATTTCCCGAACGGCGCCCTCCCCGCCCTTGTTCCGGCAGACATAATGAACGGCCCTTCGAACGGCAGGCAGGCCATCGGCGGGACAAGCTGAAAATCCGACGGAGCTGAGCGCCTGCAAATCATTGACATCATCGCCGATGTAGGCCACCTCTCCGAGGGTCATCCCGTATTTCGCGACCAAGTGGCGGAGGACTGCCAGTTTGTCGTGGACACCTTGATGCACCTCGGGAATGGCCAACTTTTCACCACGGCGCAGGACCAGCTTCGTCTCTTCCTGGGTGATCAGCGCCGTGATCAGACCGGCTCGCTGGAGCAACTTGATACCCATCCCATCGCGGGTATTGAACTTTTTCCACTCGTCACCGCTCTCGGAATAGTACATGCCTGCGTCGGTCAAGACGCCGTCCACATCGGAGGCAAAGAGCCGCAGGCGTCCGAGTAACGCTGGTGGAGAAGCGGCCCCGCGACGAGGACGCGATGGTTTGTTTGATCTCCGCGGCTTGGCCATTGCGTGGTCCAGGGAAAGTCCGGGGGCGATCTTAGCAGAGCCTTTTTACTGAACTCAACACCGGTCGTGGTCTGGATCGGCCGCCTGGTTCACGCTTTGCGGGAACGGGAGGAGGCAGCCAAGGCTTGCAGGTCTCCCTCGACCATCTCCCTGACGAGCTCTTTGAACTTGGTTTCGCAGGACCAGCCGAGTCGCTGGCGGGCCTTGGTGGCGTCCCCCAGAAGGATTTCGACTTCGGCTGGCCGAATGAACTGAAGATCCGTCACGACGTGGTCTTGATACTTCAATCCGAGATGAGTGAAGGCCTCCTCGGCAAACTCGCGTACCGAATGGGTCTCTCCCGTGGCAATGACATAGTCTTCCGGCTCATCCTGTTGCAGCATCATCCACATGGCCCGCACGTATTCCCGTGCATGTCCCCAATCGCGTCTCGCCTCGAGATTCCCCAATCTCAGTTCCTTGGCCAAGCCGAGTTTGATCCGGGCCGCATGGGAAGAAATTTTTCTGGTCACAAACTCAAAGCCCCGGCGTGGGGACTCATGGTTGTACAGAATGCCGGACGAGGCCCGCAGTCCATAGGCTTCACGATAGTTCCGGGTCAGATCAAAACCCGCCACTTTGGAGATGCCATACGCCGAACGGGGATGGAAGGGCGTCCGCTCGGTCTGCGGGACGTGCTCCACCTTTCCGAACATTTCACTGGAGGCGGCAAAATAAAACCGGCATTGCGGCACGCAATCATGCAGCGCCGCGAGTACATGGTGAGTCCCGTTGATATTCGAATTGAGGGTGGAAAATTCGTCTTCGAACGAATAGGTGACGAAGCTCTGGGCGGCAAGATGATAGCACTCATCCGGCCTCACCGCTTGGAAGACCCGGTAAATGCTGGGAAGACTCTCCAACGACGCGGCATGAAGTTGCAGGTGATCCTTAATGTGAAGGATTCGCCACAACCGATGTTCTGGGTCTTCGATCGC
>JAKEFJ010000231.1 GCA_022616665.1 Acidobacteriota bacterium | reverse complement strand
TTCCTGGCGGCCGCGCGCAAGCGCCCGGAGATCGGCTCCATCAACAGCACCTTCCGCGCCGCGGTGCCGCAGGTCTTCGCGGACGTGAACCGGGACAAGGTCCTGAAGGAAGGAGTCGACATCGGGTCGGTCTACCAGACGATGCAGGCCTTCCTGGGCGGCATCTACGTGAACCAGTTCAACCGGTTCGGCCGGCAGTGGAAAGTGTTCATCCAGGCCGAGGGGGATCAGAGGCTGAACGCGAGCGACATCACCGGCTACTACGTGCGCAACAACAGCGGCTCCATGGTGCCGCTTTCGGCATTCGCCTCCACGCGGTCCGTCCACGGCCCCGAGTACACCAACCGCTTCAACCTGTTCCGCGCCGCCCAGGTGACCGGATCTCCCGCGCCCGGATACAGCTCCGGCCAGGCCCTGACCGCGCTGGAGGAGGTGGCAGCGCAGGTCCTGCCCCGTGAGATGGGTTACGAGTGGGCCGATCTTTCCTATCAGGAGAAGAAAGCCGCCGGGGCGGGAGGCATCGTCTTCTTACTGTCGCTGGTCTTCGTCTTCCTGATCCTCGCTGCGCTGTATGAGAGCTGGTCGCTGCCGTTCAGCGTCCTGCTCTCGGTTCCCATCGCCATCTTCGGCGCCTTCCTCGGCCTGCTGATGAGGGGATTCGATTTCGATGTCTACGGCAGCATCGGGCTGGTCATGCTCATCGGCCTGGCGGCCAAAAACGCCATCCTCATCGTCGAATTCGCCAAGGCGGAGTTCGAGAAGGGCAAGAGCCTGGTGGATGCGGCTCTCGAAGGGGCCAAGCTGCGCCTGCGGCCGATTCTCATGACCTCCTTCGCCTTCATCCTGGGCTGCGTGCCGCTGTGGACCGCGGCCGGGGCGGGCGCGGTGTCGAGGCAGGTGCTTGGCACCGCGGTGATCATGGGCATGCTGGCGGCCACGGGCCTGGCGATTTTCATCATCCCCATGTTGTACGTGGCGGTTGAGAGGCTGGCCGGCGCCGAGAAGCGCCGACGGGTGGCCGAGGGCGGCGAGGCTCCACCTCCGGGTGCCGGTCCCGCTCCGGCGGCCGCGCCGAGCGGGCACTGAGGGATTCATGATGGCCATGAGAAAACTCGCCCTCGTGCCTCTCATGGGGATTCTGCTAACCGGTTGCCTGATGGGCCCCGATTACCAGCGGCCGCCAGTCACCACTCCCGAGCAGTACTACATCGCTCAGGGGGTGGCCGAGGCGAAATCTCTGGCCGATCTTCCCTGGTGGGAAGTGTTTGACGATCCGCTCCTCAAGAGCCTCGTGGACGAAGCGCTGGAAAATGGCTTCGACGCGCGCATCGCCGCGGCGCGGGTGGAGGAGTCCCGGGCCCGCTACGGAATCGAGAAGTCCGCCTACTATCCGCAGCTGGACTACCGGCTCGGAGTCGACCGCAACAAGCTGCCTGATATTGATGGCAACGACACCCAGGCTCGAACTCTTTACACGGCCAACGTGGGATTGAGCTGGGAGATTGATCTGTGGGGAAGGATCCGCCGGCTCAACGAGGCCGCGAAAGCCCAGTATCTCGCCAGCGAAGACGCCCAGAGGGGCGTGCTGCTCTCCCTAACCTCGGATGTGGCCACCGCCTATTTCCAGCTGAGGGAGCTGGACGTGGAGCTGGAAATCGCCAAGCGCACCACTCTGGCGTTCCAGGACACCTACGATCTCTTCAGTCGCCGGCTGGAAGGGGGAGCGGCCTCGGCTTTGGAGACCTCGCGCGCGGAAGCCAACCTGCGCAGCGTCGCCGCGCAGATTCCGGAGCTGGAGCGCGCCATCGTCGCGAAAGAGAACCAGATCAATTTTCTCCTGGGGCGCAATCCCCAGGCCATCGTGCGCGACGAGCCGATGACGCCCCTGCCTCCGCCGATCCCGGCCGGTCTCCCGTCGCAGCTTCTGGAGCGCCGGCCGGACGTCCGGCAGGCGGAGGACGAGATGATCGCGGCCAATGCCAACATCGGAGCGGCCAAAGCCGACTTCTTCCCGACCCTCAGCCTGACGGGCATCTTCGGGTATGCCAGCCACGACCTGAACGATTTGGTCTCGACCGGAAATTTCTATACCTTCGGAGCCGGCTTGCTCGGCCCGCTCTTTCAGGGGGGCAGGCTCAAGCGGCAATACGAGGCGGTGAAGTGGCAGTGGGAGCAGGCCAAGATTCGATACGAGGCCACCGTGGCCAATGCCTTCGGCGAAGTCTCCACTTTTCTCACCGACCGGATGAAGCTCGAGACCACGGTCGAGCAACGGGCGCTCGCGGTGGTCTCTTACCAGGAGGCGGTGCGGGTCGCCAACCTTCGTTACCTGTCGGGACTGTCGTCCTATTTCGAGGTGCTGGAGGCTGAGCAGCAGCTCTTTCCCGCGGAGAATCTCCTGGCCCAGTCGAGGCGCGACCAGTTCCTGGCGGTCGTCAATCTGTATCGCGCCCTGGGAGGCGGCTGGCAGGTGGAAGAACGGAATGGACTCCCAGGCGAAGAAGCGCCTGCAACGGCTGATCGGCCCGCTTCCACGCCCCCGCCGGCAAAATAGGCATCCATCCTCACCATCGACACAGGGCCATCGGGTACCCACCCCGTTGGGGTGGAATCAGGCCTGGCCAGTGACATCCTTGATGGCGGAGAGCAGCAGGTCCAGCTCGGAAAGGTTGTTGTAGATTCCGGTGGAGACCCGGATGGCGTCCAGCTCCGGGACGGCACGCAGGACGAAGTGGGCTTTGTTCACGATCAGCTCCAGCGCCTTGGTGTGCGGAATCCCTTCCAAATTGAATGATGTGAGCCCGGCCGAGCGCCCGGGCTCGACGGGCGTGAGGATGCGCACCCGCGGGATCGACTGCAGCCCGCTGCGCAGGTGGCTGGAGAGAAACTGAATGCGGCGCCAGACACGCTCGGTGCCGACCAGACGATGAAAATCCAGCGCTTCCCCCTGGGCCAGGACCTGTGCCACGTCCCGGGTGCCGAAATCATCGTAGCGGCGGGCGGTTTTACCGGTGAATCCGGTGCCGGTGAAGATCTGCGGGGCGATGCGCTCCCGGAATTCCGGGGCCACGAAGAGGGTTCCGGTTCCGGGAGGGGAGAGCAGCCACTTGTGGGACGAGGAGGCGTAGGTAGCGCAACCCAGCGTTTTCAGATCCACCGGCATCATTCCAGGCGGATGGGCGCCGTCCACGCAAAGCGGAACCGCCCGCTGCTTCGCCTGAGCGGCGGCCTCGCGCAGCGGAAGCAGATGACCGGTCCCGAAGGTGAGGTGGGGGAGGGCCAATACCTTCGTCTTCGGAGTCAGTGCCGCCGAGAGTTTTTCCAAAAAGGAATCCCATGGAGCCGGCGGTATCGGGACCGGAATCGCAATCCTCCGCACTCCGCGAGTCTCCAGGAACTGCCAGACCCCCGATCCGCCCGGATGCTCCTGATCGGTCGTGATCACTTCATCTCCCGCGACCAGGCCCAGCCCCATTCCCACATTCGAAATCCCTTCGGTGGTATTCCGTGTGAGGGCCACGTCGTCAGGGCTGACTCCCAGGAGAGCCGCTGCTTTGCCTCGGACCTCTTCCAGGCGGTTTCCGACGGGGCCCCACATCTTCTCCGTAGGGTTCGAGGCGATCTCCCGATCGTTCGCGACGAGACCTCGCAATACTGGAAGAGGGGTCGGCCCCAGGGAGCCGTTGTTCAGATAGACGATGGCCGGGTCCAGGGCGAAGCAGCCGCGAACCGCTTTCCAGAATTCTTC
>JAKEFJ010000230.1 GCA_022616665.1 Acidobacteriota bacterium | reverse complement strand
CGCCTGGAGGGGAGGCTTTCCTCCCTGAGAGCCTCCCCGCATGGCCCCCTTTCCCCGACACCAACGAGGCGCTCCTGCGGCTATCCGTGGCCGGCTATCGGTTGGGAATTCTCTCGAACGTCGACGACGATCTTCTGGCGGCGACCTGCCGCCATTTCAGCATCCCCTTCGATTTCGCCATCACGGCCCAGCAGGTCCGATCCTACAAGCCGGCACACGCCCACTTCCATGCCGCCCGCAATCGTGTCGGTCCCGACCGATGGCTGCACGCCGCTCAGAGCTTCTTCCACGACGTGGTTCCCGCCGCGGAGCTGGGGATTCACGCAGCCTGGATCAACCGTAAGCGAGAACGTGCCCTGGCGGGCGATATCGCACCCACCGTCGAGCTGGAAAACCTCCTGCGCCTGGTGGACTGGCTGGATCAGTAGCAGCGCTGAATCCTGGTCCGCCCGAGGCATGGCCGCACCGCCTCATCCAGGAGGACCCCTATCGATTTGGCCGGGGACAAGAGCCGCGCCGCGGGATACATCAGCCGGACACCCACTGTGGCAGAAAAGACGCATACCTGGAGCGAGGAGGAGCGGTTCAGGCGGCAGGAAGAAGGATGGGAGAAGGCCGCCTAGCCTAAGAGACCAAACGTCCTATCCCCTGGCAAGGGCTCGGTATGGTCTGCGAGCCCGTCAGGGGTGGCGTTTTTGCTCATTCTCCGGGAGAGCCAGGAACTTTCCCCTGTCCACTGGAATAACGGCACGATGGCTCGTCGTCTCGACAATGACCTCGATGCTTTTATTGCCCTCGAAGAGAGCCTGATCGAACTCGAAGACCCAGCCCCAGTTCATTCCCAGGGACTGTGAATAGTCACGTTCCGGACCCTTCTTGACTCTTCCCGAGAAGCTGGGGCTGTGGGTTTCACCGGTTCCAGGGTTGCGGATTACGGCCCGTTGGACCTGCGGCTCGCCTTTCGTCGGCTCGATAAAGCCTCTCGCCGGCGTTCCAATGGAGGTAACCACCAGATAGATGCCTGATGCTTCTCGCACCTTGGCCCACTGGGATTCCATCTCCATCGCGCGGGTCTTGCTTTTCCGGGTCGAACTTACGTACAACGCCCGCGCGTAGGGCGTTGAGAGGTAAACATCGATATCACCAGCGGCCAGATGGCGGGATCCGAGGCGGTACCTCTGGACGACAGCCCCGGGTTTGGTTTCTCCACCCTTGTTCCAGGCCGATTCAAAACCTTCCCTAGACAAAGGGAACTGAAGGCCTGCCGCCATGCACCAGCCCGCCACGACGATCAGAGAAAGCGATACACTGACGCGTTTTCTCGCAAGCATGGAGATTCCTTCCTCCTTTGGTCGACATCCAGTGATAGGAACCATAAGGCACATTTCGAGGTCCGAGAAGGGGTAGGGAGCATTGCCTTGGTGGAGCGCAGCGCCGGGAGTAATCTCATCCCGGGTGCACCCACTGGAGCCTCCGGTGAGAGTATGGACAGAAGCTCCCGTGGGACACGAGCCGTGGGATCCTGGCGACCGGCACCGGTTCATCAGGACACCAAGTATTCACTCCGCACGGAAGCCCGGTGACGGGCTTTCAGTGTGGTCGTTATGGAGGCGTGCCATGCCAAACATTAACCTGGACATCGTCTTCCAGCTCGCCGGTTTGATCGCGGCCGTCTTGCTGCTTCCCCTGGTGATGGCTTGGGGCCTCTACTTGCCCCTGCGCGGAATCCGGAAGCGGCTGGACCGCCTCATCACGCTCATGGAGTCGGGAACGCCCCGGAATCAGAGCACGGTGCCCGCAGACTACAGCCAGGAAGAGAGGGTGCGTCGGGCCCTTCGAAATCTCCAGAGCGCGCAGTAGGCCGCCAACCGACTTGCGCGATGGAACTCTAATTCGTCTCCACTTTCGAGGGGCAGCAGTGCGGCAGCGCCTCAGGAGACCAGCTTGAAGACCTCGGGGGAAGGGAGCCGCAGCAACTCCACGTCGATGAGGGTGGTGCGGTCGCCCTGGACCCAGCTTTCCAGCTCTTCGGATGTGAACTCGAAGCGCAGCGGCAGATAGAGGATCTCCCGCGTCTGGGGCTCCACCGCCGAGACTTCGAGAAAACATCCCCGGACGTCCGGAACCCTCGGAATCCAGGCACCGGCTTCGGCGGAGAAGGCATCGGTACGCAGGTAAAACGTGATGATGTGGGGCGAGGACGAGTTGACGTGCTTGTCCTCGATCAAGTCCTTCATGGCCCGGGAAGGATCGCGGCGCCCCTGCACCGAATCGAAGAAGATGTCGAAATCAGGGACCGGACGGCCGTCCTGATCCCGCACGCGGAAGATCATCTGGGCGTGGCGGTCGTACTGCGCCCGGGGCTCGCGGATCCACTTGTTCCACCAGCTGGGAGCTTGCGCGGTGAGCACTTTCTGGTAGGTCTGCGCCGATTCATCCCGAAACGCCTTCACCGATCCCGCGAGCGACTCCGCGGGTCGCGCCCCGGAGGCGAGGGCCTCCTGGATCAGCTTCACGACCTGCTGTCTCGGGCCGTCCCCGGTGACGATGCCCATCTTCTCCCCTGCGTGGGCGCAGGCGTAGGGCACGGCCACCGGTACTTCACTCCGCCCTTCCAGTCCGGGCCGGGAAGCCTCCTTAATTTCGTAGTATCCCTGGCGGCTTCCCCGGCGCTCCAGATGCTTGCCCCACTGCGCCCGGGCCTGTTTCCAACCCAGCTCCAGCGCGTCCACCGTGGGCGCCAGCTTCAAATACTGATAATTCAGAGAAGCGGCGGAGACGCGGACAACCCCGTCCGAGCCGTCCTCCTTGGCGTAGCGGATGGGAAATGCGAACCAGTCCACGTCGGCCTGGGACCCCACGATGACGTGCTCGATGACCTTGAGATCTTCCATCATCCGGGAACCCGGCCGCAGGAAATGGAGGTGCAGATCCAGGGTCCAGTCGGATCCCAGCTCCAGCGCTTCCAGGACCTGCATGCCCCGCTCGGCACCCCCCTGGAAGATCTTCCGGGCCCATTTCGCCATCTGCCCCCGGCCGATGTGGGCCCAGCCGCTGCCGAAATTCGCTCCGGCCAGGTGGATGAGATGATCCAGCGGCGCCGGCCTGGGCGAGAACCGCCTCAGCCAGTTGCGCGCCACCAGCGCACCGGTGCTGTGCACGAGGGCATGGAATCCCTTCTTGAGCAGATGGGGGTATTCCTCCTCCAGGGCCCGCTCGAAGGCCCGGGAAATGTCGTCCACGCGGACGCCGTCCTCCAGAGAGAGGTACCGGGCAAGGTCGATCTCCACGACCGAGCGCCCGCCGAAAGTCGTCTTTAAGTCTTTCGGGAGGGTCCCGTAGATCGAGGCGATGGAGGCGGCGGTGGATTCCCGGCTTTCGGCGCTGTAGCCATGAATCAGGACGATGGGCTTCATGGAGCGGCTCCCGGAATCCTCTGGTAAGCTGCCGCAGCACTTTAACCGATTCGGGGGCGCCTTTGAAACGCATCGTCATCCTGGGGGCAGGATTCGCGGGGGCGTACTGCGCCCAGGCGCTGGAGCGCAGGCTTCAAGGAGCGTCGGCCGAGATCGTGCTTGTGGATCGCAACAACTATTTCGTCTTCTATCCCCTGCT
>JAKEFJ010000229.1 GCA_022616665.1 Acidobacteriota bacterium | reverse complement strand
TGGAAGGCAGCGAGGAGCCTCACGTCGGCGTCCCGAAAACCGTAGATCGATTGCTTGGCGTCCCCTGCAGCGAAGAACCCGTTGCCGCCGCGCAGCTGGTCTACGATTTCCTTCTGAAGGGGGTTGGTGTCCTGGAACTCATCGAGAAAGACGTGGCGGAAGCGCCGCTGGAGTCGCTGCCGCACTTCGGTCGAGCGAACCAGGAGATCCCGGGCCAGCCATTCCAGATCGGCGAAGTCCAGCGCCGCCAGCGAACGCTTCTGCCGCTGGTACTCTGCGTCGAAGAGGGGCAGAAGCCCCCCCAGCGCCGCCCGCAGCGGCCCGGCCGCCCTCTCCAGGCGCTCGGAGCGGCAGCAATTCAGGCCCTCCTCGACTCGCTGCAGCGCAGCCAGAAGAACCGGCCGCTCCTTCATCCCGCGAAAATCGAAACGGGATCGAAATGCCTCGAAGCTCCTTCCAACCTCGACCGGCGAGGCATCGGCCCGAAGAGACGCGATCTCCCGAGGCAAGCCCGAAAGCGACTGGATCATCTCTTCCTGCCGCGGTGTGAGCCGCTCCATTCGCGTCGCCCGACTCAGCTCGCGGAGTCCTTCGGAGAGGATCTTTTCACCGATCTCGGGTTGGGCTGGAGGCTCGAGGGTCCCGGGGGAAAGAGGCATGCCTGCGTTGCGGATCTTCTTGTAAAGAGCGCGAAGAGAGGCCGAAAGGTCCGGGATTCGCGTCGCCTCGACCAGCTCGAAGAGCTGCTCCTCGGGTTGGGCGAGGAGCACGGTGTCGGCAGCCTCCCGCATCTGCCGTTCCGTTTCGATCTCCGATAGAACCCGAAAGCGCGGGTCCACCCCCGCTTCCAAAGCGTTCTCCCTCAAAAGCCTAGCGCAAAAGGAGTCGATGGTGGAGATATAGGAGAACTCCACCTTTCTTCGCTCCTCCTCCGCCCTCGCCTCCTCGAAGGCCCTGGCGATCCGCTCTTTCATGTCGGCCGCGGCCTTTTCGGTGAAGGTGATGGCGAGGATGGCGTCCACCGGGATTGCTTTCTCCAGCACCAGGCGAACAAAGCGCTCCACCAGCACCCGGGTTTTCCCCGAGCCGGCCCCGGCGGTGACGCAAATCTCCCGCTGATCGCCGAGCACCGCATTTTCCTGCGCCACCGTTCGAGCTGAGCTCACCTAATCTCCCTTGTACTTGCCGCCGAGCCAGCGGTCATAGCGGCAAACATCCGCAGCATCGCAAGCACCCGGGCCGCAGGCCTCGGGGTCCTTCGGCCGGGTGTCGATGTCGCCGGTGCGGGCCGAGGCAATCAGGTCGGCCATGACCGTTCTGGCGCGGCCCAGGAATCCCTCAAAATCCGCCTCGCCCAGCCGCTCCGATTTCTCCGGCGCTCCCCAGACCTCCTCGAGCGATTCGCGGCCCACCGCAAAACGCTGGACCCCCGTCTTGGCCGCAAGGAGCTCCGCCCCGACCGGCTCGAGGCCTAAGGCCTCTCGAAGCGCCAGGAGATAGATGGCCGGCTGGAAGTTGGTCAGGTCGCCGGAGACAGAGGCTTTGAATTGATCGCGCACGCGTGACGGGTCGCTGTACTTGTAATCCACCACGTATCCCAGTTTTCCGTCGGAATCCGTGTCGATCCGATCGATGATTCCGGAGAGCTTCTCCTCTCGCCCGGCGGACAGAATGGGAACGGCCGGATGGCTGCTTTCCCGCTCGAGACCGAACGGCACTTCGAACCGGGAGGGCCGCAGTCTCGCGCTCCGCCGCTTCTCCGCCTCGAGGATTTCCACCAGAGCCGCGCGCAGTCGCCAGTAATCGGTCCTCCGCCGAAAGGTGATTGCCCGGGCCCGGGTCCGCTGCTCGAAGTGCCGGTCCAAAAGGACGAGGGGATCGCCGGCCGCACCCCCTTCAAAGTAGTCTTTCAGCGTGCCATGGAGCACCTGCCCCAGATCCACGGCACCCACCTGGGGCTCCGGCAGCGCCTCCAGGCGCATCCATTTTTGTGCGAAGTGGAGATAGGGGCACTGAAGAAACGCCGTCAGGGCGCTGTTGCTGAAGGCGGTTTGGCGCTGCGCAATGTCCTGGAGCAGCGCCGCGTCCGTGAGGGCCGGGCGAGTCTCCGAGAGAGCCGCATGCAGCCTCGCGAGAAACTCCGGATCCCCTCGACGCCTCTGGTAGAGGGCTGCCGCCAGCGCGATCCGGGGGGGGATCCGGCCCTTCAGGATGCGCTCCTCGAGGG
Source organism: Acidobacteriota bacterium (assembly GCA_022616665.1). GTDB lineage: Bacteria > Acidobacteriota > Polarisedimenticolia > Gp22-AA2 > AA152 > AA152. Next base: position 7,465 of record JAKEFJ010000229.1, on the reverse strand, counting down.
CCTGAAAGATGGCTCGATCCACGTCATCCAGGCTGACCATCTCATCCGGAACCGGCAACACTTCGGAGGGGGAGCGCTGGGTGACACAGCTCTTCAGGCTCTCTGGAGTGAACAGCTTTTCCACTTCCCGCAGGAAGAACGAGGCGAGGGTCGGGGCCTCCTGCGAATCGGAGCGCGCGTGGGAAAGGTGCAGCCGCCGGCGCGCCCGGGTCACGGCCATATAAAAGAGGAAGCGCTCCTCGGACTGCCGCCACTCCCGATCCGGAAAGCGCAGGCCGCGAGCATTCAGGGCCCGGCGCGCTTCATCGTTGAAGAAGAGGTCCTCCAGGGGCGCCGGGGGAAACTGGCGCTCCAGCACGCCGGCTACGAACAGATAGGGAACTTCCCATTGCCGCGCCTCGTACGCGTTGATGGCATTCACCACTTCCCGGCGCCGATCCTGCAAGCGAAACGTGGCATAGGCGGCGCCTTCCTGGATGACCTCGACGAGCCGCCCCAGGGTGATCTGGGCCTTGCCGCCATCGTGCAGCACCTTCGAGGACTCCAGGAGCTCGATGAATTCACGGTAGACGGCGCATTCGGAAGGCCCGTCCTCCCCCTGCTCCCCCAGCGGCAGCGCCACCTCCTCGAAGCATCCAATCCAGGCAGAGGCCAGGGCGTCGTGGGTGTGCTTGCCCCGAATCCTTTCACCCCTCGCTCGCAGCCGGCGCAGCCAGCGGGCGATTCCCGGAAGCTGCAGATCGTCGCCGAAGTCAGTCCATTCCCGGCCGGATGATGGGGCGCCCTGCTCGCGGATTCGCTGGTCCAGTCGATCCACTTCCTCCAGGCCCAATCCTTCGATGTATCCGGATCGCAGGAGCCTGAGAATCGTCTCCCGCTTCGGCCCTTCCGCGAGAGTTCTCCCCAGATCGAGCAGGAACCCCGCCAGCGGGTGCCGGTCCAGCGCCCGCGGCTGGTAGATGCGAAGAGGGATGCCGAACCGGCGAAACGTCCCCTCCAGCAGGTCCGCCGCTTCTCCGAGGTCGTGATAGAGAACGGCGATGTCACGGTAAGGGACCCCTTCCTCCCGCACCAGCCTGACGATACGGCGCGCGATGCTCTCCACTTCATCTTCTCTTCGGGCGCAGCGCAGGAGCTTCAGGGAGGCTCCCGCCTCGACCAAACCCGCAGCATTACCGAACAGCCCTTCCTCCAGCCTGCGCAGCGTCGGGTCTGCGCTGCGCCGATTGCCACGCATCTCCCGCACCTCGAGGCCGATCTTCAGGAGATTCTCCCGCGTCGCCTTCGACGCCTCGAAGACCGGAGAAGCCGGCCGCGCCTCGTCGAAGCTCAGGGTGAAGATCGCCTCGGAGCACCGCCGAGCCAGAAGCGCCAGGATGCCGAGCTGGACACCCGTGAAATCGTGGAATCCGTCTACCAGCAGCACGCTTTTTCCTTCGGGCAGGCCCGGATCGGATTCCAGACTCTTGAGCGCCATCAGCTCCAGATCCTCCTGATCGATTCGCCCGCTTGCTGCGAGCCGCTGCTGATAAGCGAACAGGGCTTTCCCCAGATCTCTGTGTCGAGGCCGGACGCCATCCATCCCTTCCAGGGACTCCAGGATCCGTCGCTGATAGTGCTCGGGAAGTACGGCGTTCTGCTTCAGCTCCTTGATGGCTCCGCCCAGAAGCGCCCGGAAGCCGCGCGTCTCGCGCACCCGATCGAAGCTGGGCAGCGATTCCAGGCGCAGGACCTCCCCCAGAAGGTAGTCCTTGCCCACCTCGGGGAGGAGCTGCTCCGGCGCCTTCGAGAGGGCGCGCGAGAAGGTGAAAAAGGTGTGGGCAAAATCGTCGCGGAACGCCGTGGCGCATTCCCGGAGCAATACCCCCCGCAGATGGTCGACCTGGCTTTGCGTTGGAAGGAGGAGAAGGACCTCACCCAGACGGTTGTTGCGAGCCAGCTGCATGAGGCGCTGCAGAATGGCGTGTGTCTTTCCGGAGCCGGCACGCCCGGTGAGCAGGAGCCTGGATCCCACGCCGGCTCCGTTCAGCGCCCCGCCGGCGGGGCGGGGAGGCTTGCGGGCTGGAGGAGCCGGGATAGGAGCGCCGATTCCAATTCGTCGGTGGTGCGCCGACGGAGCTCCTCCAACATCGCCTCCAGGGCGGACCACGACGCGACGCCGAGATTTCCCGTCAGGACGGAGAGATCGACGTGCTCCCGGTGAGGCAGGCTGTTTCGCAGCCGCGCACCTGAACGGGTCATGGCGCGAATCGCGCCCCCCCAGACCTGCTCTGTTCCGCTGCCCCTGGCGATGATCAGAAGGGAAAATGAGACGGCGTTGTTGCGCGCGCGCGAGCGGGTCTCGGCGTAGGAGAGTCCGGCATCCACCAGACGCAGGAGGTGGGTCCGAGAGGCATCCGATTCGGCGGGCTTCTCGGGAGAGTCCCCGGGCGACGGGATCACCAGGAAGAGGACCGAAAGTGGGCACTTCACGATCACGTCGACCTCCACCGGCTCTTCCAGCGGCAGGCGGTTTCTGGCCCTTTCTTTCAGCTCGGCCCGCAGATTCGACAGCGGCACGACCCGCCCCCTGCGTTTGCGCCCCACGGGCGGCTTCACCGCTCCCCTCAGCACCTGGCGCTGCAGCCACAGCAGGCGTTCCGCAGGCGGTTTCACCCGCTTCCAAAGCGTGACGGCCACGCCGCCCATCAAGTCCCGTTGAGACGGAACGCTCCGGAGTTTCCCCAGGCCCATCAGCTCCGGGAGCCATTGCACCGGATCCATCTGGACCAGCGTGCGGAAAATGTTCCAAGTCGTGGCATCCGTGGAGGCCAGGTTCGCCAGCGACGCCTGCCGCCGCAGCGACAATCGCGACAGGACCGAGCTGTGGCGATCGATGAGCAGGCGGCTGCGAAAATCGATGCTCGGGGAGGGGAAGGCTCTCTGAGCCATGGAAGAGGCTTTCTCCGTGAGGGCGCCGGGATTATAGCATGCGACTTTCCCCGCCCGGCCTCCCTTGCCACCACCGGTTGAAACCGGGTAGAGTGCGCCGCGTACAACAGCGCGGAGGTCTCATGGACGGACGATTTTTGCACTTTCGGCATCCTCAGGCGAGGGTCAGCGGCTGGAAGCGGGGCGGGTTGATCCTGGCAATTCTGACACTTGGCCTCGCCATCACTCCGGGAAATCGGGTCACGGCCGCTTCGGGCGATGCAGTGGTCATTTACGGGGGGAGGCTCCTCACCGTCACCCACGGCGAGATCGCCAACGGCTCGGTGCTCATCGTCGACGGCAAGATCAAGGAGATTGGAGAGAAGGTGGATGCCCCGCCGGGTGCCCAGGTCATTCTCGCCGAGGGAATGGTGGTGATGCCGGGCATCGTCGACACCCACTCGCATATCGGCGTCTACTCCTGGCCGGAGGTCGACGCCAACTCCGACGGCAACGAGATGACCGACCCGGTGCAGGCGGGAGTTCGCGCCATGGATTCCGTGAATCTGGAGGACCCGGCCATCCAGAGGGCGCTGGCAGGGGGCGTCACCAGCATCCAGATCCTCCCGGGCAGCGGCAACGTCATCGGCGGAGAATCGGTGACGGTGAAGCTGCGCCCAGGCTCCACCATGGACGAGATGATATTCGCCGGCGCGCCGCGGGGCTTGAAGATGGCGCTGGGGGAGAACCCCAAGCGCGTCTACGGCAGACGCACCAAGCTTCCTTCCACGCGAATGGGCAACATCTATGTGATGCGCAACGCCTTCCAGCAGGCCAAGGACTATCGCGCCAAATGGGACGCGTGGGAAAAGAAACCGGCCGACGAGCGGGGCGCCCCTCCGGAGCGCGATTTGAAGCTGGAGACGCTCTCCGACGTCCTGGCCGGGAAAGTCCGGGTCCACGTCCACTCCTACCGCAAGGATGAGATCGAAGCGCTCTTCCGCCTCTCCGACGAATACGGCTTCCAGGTGGCTTCGCTGCAGCACGGCCTCGAGGCTTACAAGGTCGCCGACGAGGTGTCGCGTCGCAACATCGGAGTGGCGACCTTTGCCCACTGGTGGGGGTACAAATGGGAAGCCTGGGACGGCATCCCGCAGAATGCCGGAATCCTGGCGGAGCATGGCGTCAAAGTAGCCATCCATTCCGATTCGCCCGACCTGATCCAACGGCTCTATGAGGAAGCGGCCATTGCCATGCGCTACGGATTGTCCCGGGAGGACGCCCTGAAGGCCATCACGTTAAATCCCGCGTGGATGCTGGGGGTGGATGACCGCGTGGGGAGCCTCGACGTGGGGAAGGACGCCGACATCGCCATCTTTTCGAAGGACCCCTTCGACATCTACACGCGGGTGGAGAAGACCCTGGTGGACGGAAAGGTGGTCTACGATCGGTCGAAGGCGGCGGCGCCCCCGGCGGGGGGCACGCGATGAGAACATCGCCGTCGACGGCCAGGAATCCTCGCTCCCTCATCTGTCTTATCACCTGCTCGCTGCTATGCAGCGCTTCCGTGCTCGTCTCAATGGACGTCCTGCGTGGCGCCGAGAAACCCGCTTCTTCAGCGTCCTCTCCCTTGCCACCCGTGGCCATCGTCGGGGGCAAGGTCTTCCCTGTTTCCGGACCTGTCATCGAGGGTGGCACGGTGTTGATCCGCAATGGAAAAATCGAATCCGTCGGGAAAGGAATCGCGGTTCCCGCCGATGCGAAGCGGATCGATGCCACGGGACAGTGGGTCCTGCCTGGAATGGTCGATTCGCGCACCCACCTGGGGCTCTGGGAGGTGGACCTGGCCCCGGTGACGCGTGACGAGGACGAGGACACCGACCCGGTCACGCCGCAGATGCGCGTGGTGGACGCCTTCTACGACGAGAGCGCGAACATTTCAGTCACCCGGCAGGTCGGAATTACCGCCGCGCTCACAACGCCGGGCGACGAAAACCTCATCAACGGCCAGAGTGCCCTGGTGGATCTCTCCGGGGAAGACCTGGAGCAGGTGTTGATCAAGTTTCCGGTGGCCATGCACTTCAGCCTGGGCGAGCCGCCGAAAGCGCGCTATGGCGCCCGGACGCAGCTTCCGTCCACCCGGATGGGGAACGCGGCTCTCATCCGGTCGAGCCTCCTGCAGGCCCGTGACTACCTGACCAAATGGGACACCTACGAGCAGAAGAAACTGAAGTGCGACACGGCCAAGCCGTCCAAAGGAAAGGGAAAGAAGGACGATAAGTGCCCACCGGAGCGGCCGGCCATCGATCTGAAGCTGGCGGCTCTGGCTTCCGTGCTCAAGGGTGAGATGCCGGCCATCTTCCGTGCCCAGCGGATGGACGACATTCTCACTTCAATCCGGCTCGCCGATGAATTCAAGCTCCGCCTCATCCTGTCGCACGCCGCCGAGGCCTACAAGGTCGGAAATCTGCTCGCCTCGAAGCGCATCCCGGTCCTCGTCGGCCCAATCACTACTCAGCCCGAACACATCGAAACCCTCGGGGCCATTTACGAAAACGCGGCCCTGCTCAACGACGCAGGTGTGAAGCTCGCCATCCAGACCGACCGGACCAACGATGCCCGCACGCTTCCGTGGGAGGCGGGCCTCGCCGTGACTTACGGCCTGCCCTGGGATGTCGCCCTGCGCTCCGTCACGCTTTCCCCCGCCGAGATTTTCGGCGTCGCCGATCGGGTGGGCTCTCTGGAGCCCGGCAAGCGCGCCGACGTCATCGTCACGACCGGCGATCCATTCCAACCCCTCACCCAAGTGAAGCACCTCTTCATCCGCGGCGTGGAGCGCTCCCTGCGCACCCGGCAGGAGGATCTGGCGGACAAGTACCGCTAGACCCTCGGTTCCCGGATCGCAGCGCCGCGCAGGCGCCATCTCCAACCCGCCGGGCGATCGCCTCGCAGCGCTCTCACCGCACCTCCCGAAAATCCGCCTTGTTTCAACTTCCTCGCTGTCGTAGTTTTTGATCAACGAACGGCCCATCCGTCGGAAACGGAGGGCACCCGTGCTCAACCGGCGTCTGGCACCTGTTCCACACCTTGTGTTCGCTGCGCTGGCGGCTCTGCTGCTGGCCACGCCTTGCTTGCCCTGCGAGGACGATTCCGGCTGTTCGAGGAAATCATTGCAGGCCGAGCTCTCCGCCGCCCTCCACACACTCTGGACGGGCCGCACGGAGCTGAAGCGGGAGACTGTCGAAGAAGCTGGAGATTGGGCCGAGGTCCTGGAAACCGCGGATCCGGACGACGAGGAGGCCCGATATGCCGTGGGTTGGCTGCGCGCCATTCTTCACACGGAAAAAGATGACTGGATTGCGTCCCGGCTGCTCCAGAAATTGCCGCCGCTGGCCAGCGATCTGCTGAATCCCCTGTATCGGGATGCTCTTACTCATCCATCACCGAACGTACGCTGGCGCGCCATCCAGTGGTTCCAGAGGCAGAAAGAGTCCGAGGCGCTGCCGCTTCTGGAAAACTGTGGGCTTTGGAGGAAAGGCCGTGGGTGGTGCCCGACCTGATCGAGGCACTGGCCTTCAACGATTCCACGAGGTATCGAGACGACATCTTGGGCCTAGCCCGCGGCGAGGATGTCTCCCTGGCCAGGGCGGCGCTGCGCGGCTTAGAGATCCTGCATGACGACGCACTCGTTCCCGTTCTCGACGAAATTTCGCGGGGCGGAAACCGGCTCGTGCGCCAGGCTGCGCTGAATGCGCTGGCCACCTGGCCGGAGTCCCAGGGTGCTCTCGAAGCCGTCCTGCGTGCCACGAAGGGCACCGACCGCGAGATGCTGCTCTCGTCCATTCCACTGCTCAAGAATTTTTCTTCGGCGGATGCCGTGCACCGCCTCATGGAGCTCGCGGCGGATCATGCGGATCCACAGGCACGGGAGCATGCTTTGAAGGCGCTTGAATCGACGCGCCCGGACGGATTCGTCGAACTTCTGGTGGGCATTCTGCGCGAGGCCCCTTCCGAAGGGGTGTCGAGCCTGCAGTCGGAGGCCATCTCGGCGCTACATGATCTGGATGATCCTGATGTCCTGCCGATGCTGAGCGGGGTGGATCCCAGGGTGGGTGGAGCTGGACTCTACTCCTTTCCAGAGCTGATCGACAACCTGTCGCGCGATCGGAAAGCCTCACCCCTGGGAGTCCAAAGCATTCGATTGACCTGTGGGATGTCGAGTTTCCGGAAAGGCAATGGTGACGAGCGCAACTTCTCGCTCATCGAGCCCCCCGAAGGATTCCAGACCATCCGGTGCTGGGGGTTTCCGGCGGTTCCAGGCGACCCGGAGGACTTCTCGAGAATTCCTGCCGGATCCGAGGTCTGGATCGGCGATCACCTCGAGTTGGGGCCCGCATCATGGGTCCAGGTGACCGGTGACGATGCCTATGATTGCTGGGTCCCTCGGGACCTGCTTAAGCCCGCCGCCGAGGGCCTCGCTGAGGGATCCGGAGCGCCCACGGACCCCTATCGGCTCGAATTCGATGTTTCGTTTGAGGAGTTCGAAGGGGACGCA
>JAKEFJ010000228.1 GCA_022616665.1 Acidobacteriota bacterium | reverse complement strand
GTCATCGCAGGGAAGCTCCAGGCGATTCTGCGCGGCGTGGACCACAAAGCGAGCGCCCTGGTCCAGAGGGGCGCTGAGCAGGTCGGGGAAGAGGGAAGCAGAGAAGAGTGTGGGATGTCCGCGCCGGCCCTTACAGACAGGCACCACCAGGGGATAGCCCGGAAGGGCCTGCTTCATCATCTCCAGAGTGGCGACTTTGACGCGCGGCGTGTCCACCGGGGCGATGAACAAACCCTCCACCTCGCCCGGCGCGAGCGCCCGAATCCCGCAGTGAATCGAGGAGAGCTGTCCGCGAGAGGGATCGGGATTCATCACAATCCGGGCCAGAGTGAGTTTCACCACATCCTGGATTTCCTGTGCCGCGTCTCCCAGGACCACCAGGATCGGTGCGACGCCGGCCCGGACAAGTCGGTCCATGAGAATCTCGAGGAACGTCCGGCCTTCCAGCGGCAGGAGAGCCTTGGGCCGGCCCATCCGCCGGGAGTCTCCCGCCGCGAGGACGAGCGCACCGATGCGCAGGGGAGGGCTCGGATTCGCCATGTCAGAACACCGGCACCAACTCCGCCGCGCGCCGGGCGATGGGGCCGAGCTCCCGGGGATTATCGCCCCGCAGCTCCCGCAGTGCGCCTTGGATGAGATGGTGTGCTGACTTCTTCCGCCAGCCGAGGGAGAAATCGGTGTTGTCCAGGGGCCTGGCCAGGCTCGATGCCTCCTCGGCCACCGCCTGGATGACTTCCTCGGAGAGGGCAGAACCCACCAGTATGGATGAGGCGGGTGCGAGCAGAGGCCGAGAGGCGATGCTGCCCAGCACCAGCCGGGCGGCCTCCACGATGCCGTCGCCATCGCGACGAATCCAGGCAGCAACCGATAGAACCGGAAAATCGAAGGAGCCGCGCCGGCGCAGTTTCCAGTAGGTGCTGAATTCCCCAGCCACGGGAACAGGCAGCAGGACGCGGGTCAGTATCTCGTCGCGCTTCTTGGACAGGTACTCGATTCCGTCCTCGCGGTAAAGCTCCGAAACCGGCAAACAGCGCTCGCCGTCCACTCCCGCCACCTCCACCTGGGCGCCCAGGGCCATCAGGGCGGGCGCCGTGTCGGTTGAGGAGACCGCCCAACATCGCGGGCTTCCCGGCGCCACCCAGCAGATTTCGCCTTCCTTCTTCATGCAGAAGTTGATGGCCTTGCGCCACTCGTAGTTCTGATCGTAGTAATTGCAGCGCGTGTCCAGGCAGAGATTCCCCCCGAGCGTGCCCATGTTCCTGAGGTGAGGGGTTGCCACCTGCGCGGCCGCCTTGAAGAGCGCCGGGTGCCGGTTGCGCACGTCAGGGTTGGTCGTCAATGAGGCGAGAGTGGTCATGGCCCCGATCCAAATCCGTCCGTCGGTGATGCGGGTCTCGCGCAACTCAGGAATGCGGCGCAGGGAAATGATCGTCGGGGGGACCTGCTGCCTGCGCTTCATGTTGGGAACCAGATCGGTGCCTCCCGCGAGCAGCATTGCCTCGCCCCCGGCGTCGGTCATGCGCGCGCAGGCTTCCCGCAGGGTCGCCGGCGACTCGTAGCGAAAGCGGTGGCAGCGCATCATCGCAGCACCTCGGGAAGCTCAGGGGCCGGGGAGGTTTCGTCGGATTTTTCCCGCCGCCCCTCGGGGGTGCTCGGGTGCGGGGAGAGCCCCGGCTGAGCCACGTCCGGGGCGACGATGGCCCCCTCGCGGCGGCGGCGCGGACCTTCGTTCTGGGCCTTGCCGTCCCCTCCCTCCCAGGGCGGCGGCACGCGCAGGGGTTCCGGCCATTCAATGAAAGGAAATGACTTCGGCCCGCAACGGTGTGCCGTCCGATCGCCCAGGGCGCGGAGGATCTTTTCGGGGGTGATGGGAACCTCGTCCACGCGGATTCCCACCGCATCGTAGAGGGCATTGGCCAGCGCAGGCATCACCGGCAGCAGTGGACCCTGGCCCACTTCCTTGGCGCCGTAAGGGCCAGCGTCGTCGGGATCCTCGACGAGATAGGTGATCACTTCAGGCATCTCGAGAGTTGTAGGGCTCTTGTACTCCAGCATGGATGGGAACTTGTGAACCAGGGCGGCGCTGAGATGCCTGGGGAGCCGCCGATAGTCCATTTCCTCCATCAACGCCTCTCCCAGCGCCATATAGATGGAGCCCTCCACCTGCCCGCGCGCCAGCACCGGGTTCAGGGCCCGGCCGATGTCGTGGGCGATCCAGACTTTCTCCACCTCCACCCAGCCGGTTTCAGGCTGCACCTGAACTTCCACGACGCAAGCGGAATAGGAGTAAGCAGGTGAGGGGCCCACGCCGCCTCCCTTGTACTTCGCGGCGGATTCGGGGGGGCGATACGACCCGGTGGTGCCCAGGGTCCCATGCATCGCCTCTCCCACCTGCACCGCTTCGGCGAAACTGACTCCCCGGGCGGGATCCTGTGCATCGAAGACGCGCCGGTCGGCGAACACCAGCCGCGCCACCGGAACCTCAAGTTTTGCCGAAACCGCCTGCGCGATGAGATCGCGGGCCCGCTCCGCCGCCTGGATCGCGGCGTGGCCCATCATCAGGGTCACTCGGCTGGAGTAGGAGCCCAAATCCACCGGCCCCAGATCGGTGTCGCCGGTGACCAGCCGGATGTCGAAGGGATCGACTCCCAGCACCTCCGCCACCAGGTTCGCAAGAACATCGTCGGAGCCCTGGCCGATCTCGGCGGCTCCGCAGAAAGCGGTGACCCGGCCGGAGCGGTCCAGCTGGAGCTGCACCCCGGAGTGTGGCAGGGTGTTCCAGTAGATGGGCAGCCCGGCGCCACAGAGATACGAGGAGCACGCTATCCCTATCCCGTGACCGAACGGCAGCTTGCCGTAGCGGTTTTTCCAATCGGATCCTTCCACGACCCGGTCGATGCATTCCGACAGAGAGATGGTTCCGAGCCGCATGTAATTGGCGGTGAGACTGTGAGGCTTCGCCAGCTGGGATTGCCGCAATCGGGCAGGATCCAGTCGCAGGACGGCGGCGATCTTGTCCAGCTGGATCTCCTGCGCGAAGCGAGGCTGGGGTGTGCCGTGGCCGCGCTTCGGTCCACAGGGGGGCTTGTTGGTGAAAGTGCGGCAGCCGCGGAAACGGTAGCGCGGCACTTGATAGGTGACGGTCTGCAGCGCCCCTGTGTAAAAAGTGGAGGCCACGCCGTAGGAGCCGTAGGCGCCTCCATCCAGGAGAGTCTGCAGATCCATCGCCACGATGCTTCCGTCGCTTTTCACTCCCGTTTTGAGCTTCATGGTGACGGGGTGGCGGCCACGATGGCAGTAAAAGACTTCCTCCCGATTCAGGCAGGTCTTCACGGGGCGCCCCAGCACCAGCGCCGCCTTGGCCACGACAATCTCGTGATTGAACGGGTCGCTCTTGCCGCCGAACCCGCCGCCGTTGGGCATGGCGATGACTCGGATGTGCGCCGCGGGGATTTGCAGCACTCGGGCCAGGGCGCGGTGGACGTAGTGGGGAGTCTGGGTGGAGGACCAGAGCGTGAGCTTGCCGTCGGGATCCACCGCTCCCACCGCGGCGTGCTGCTCGATGGCCAGATGGGTGTTCCCCTGGTAGAAAAAGATATCCTCGAAAACGTGATCGGCGCCTGCCATGGCGGCGTCCACGTCTCCGAACTCCAGAGCCACCTTCTTGTGCACATTTCCTTCGCCATAAGGCTGGATCTTGGGCTCAGGCGTGGCCAGCGCTTCGAGTGGATCGGCGATGGTGGGCAGAACCTCGTAGTCCACTTGAATCTCGTCCAGGGCCTCGAAGGCGGTGATCTCATCCACCGCCACGACGGCGGCGACCGGATCTCCCACGAAGCGGACCCGGGACAGGCACAGGGCATGTTCGTCCTGGCTCACCGGGAGGATGCCGTAAGGAATGGGCAGGTCCGCACCGGTGAGCACGAGTTTCACGCCCGGCATCGAAAGCGCGGCGCGCGCATCGATCCGGCGGATTCGCGCATGCGGATGAGGGGAGCGCAGCAGCTTGCAGTGGAGCATCCGGGGAAGGACGAGATCATCCGCGAACCGGGTCTGACCGGTCACTTTCGCCCGGGCATCCACCCTGCGCCGGGGCTTGCCGACCACCTTCATCCCACTCAGCGGGCGGCTCACGGAGTCTTTCCTGTCTTCTCGGGGAGCCCGGCGGCGAGCTTTCGCCCCGCCGCTTCCACCGCCTCGAAGATCTGCAGATATCCGGTGCAGCGGCACAGGACCCCCGAGAGCGCTTCCCGGATCTCGGCGCGGGTGGGATTCGCGTTCTTCTCCAGCAGAGCGCACGCGCTCACGAGCATTCCCGGCGTGCAGTAACCGCACTGGGCGGCCCCCAGATCGGCGAAGGCCTCCTGGACCGGATGCAGGCATGCTCCGTCGGCCAGCCCCTCCACGGTGCGGACTTCCACCGCTTCGCATTCGGCGGCCAGCATCAGGCACGACAGGATCGGGCGACCATCCAGCAGCACCGCGCAGGCGCCGCACTCCCCCAGCTCGCAGCCATGCTTGGTTCCCGTCAGGCCCAGATCCTCGCGCAGGACTTCCAAGAGCGTCTTGTAGGTATCGACCAGGATTTCCACCGGCTCGCCATTGAGCTTGAAACTCAGCCGGGTCGGGGGATGGGAGCTGAAGGATCCAACGGCGCTCATGGTTTGCTCGCTCCATTGGGGTGCGGGGAGAGCCCCCGCACTAAGAGCTCGGCGAAACGATCTCCGATCTCGGAAGGGGTGAGCTTCCCCTCGGGATTGAACCAGCGAGCCGACCAGTTGACGGCTCCCAGAATAGCCCGGGCTGCCAATGCCGGGTCGGCGGTTTCCAGGGCCCGCTCCCGCACCCCGTCCTGGATGATCCGGCGCAGGGCGCGCTCGTAGCGCTGGCGCTTGCGAAGGATCCGCGCTCGGATGCGGGGGGGAAGAGAGTCCACTTCCAGGTGCGCCGCAGCACCCGCCAGATCATCCAGCATGCAGTGGACCTGGGAGCGAATCAGGCGCCGCAGGCGCAGCGGCGCTGAGGGCTCGCCGGTGCGCGCCGCTTTCACTTCCGACAGAAGCCGGTCCAGGGCGTGATCCTGGCAAAATGCCAAAAGCTCATCCTTCCCCCGGAAGTAGTAATAGAGGTTCCCGGAGCTCAGTTTCGCCTCGCGCGCGATTTCCCGCATGCCGGTTTGGGCGAATCCGTGCCGGCGGAAGGCGCGTCCGGCGGCCTTCAGAATGGCCATGCGTCGCTGCAGCGCGCGCGCCCCGGCGCGCGCCTCGCGGTGTCTCCTGCCCGAGCGATTTTGAACCACGGTTCAATTTTCCCCGGACGCGGAAGCGCTGTCAAGAGCCGGTCTGTTTTCCCCTTCCAGGTTGCCCCGTCCCATGCGTCCTTCCTATAATCCCACCGCGCGCCGCCGCAGGGTCACGACGCCATGACACGCTCGGCACGGGTGGAGGACAGGCCTTGAACCGCCGGTTCGAGTTTTTCAGGGAGGATCTGGATCCCGCCGCCACGCTGGTGGTGGACGGCGTGGCGGGGGAGGCGCTGAATCTGAGTCATTGGCCGGGGAATCGGACCCCCCAGCGCTATCGCGCCGACACCACCACCGAAATGGCGCTACACCTTGCCGCCGATCCCCGGCGGGAGGCCTTTCTCGAGCCAGTGGGGATCGTCTCCAACAACCATTTCGACACCGACGGGCTGCTCTCGGTATGGGCGGTGCTGAATCCTGACGAGGCTTTGAGACATCGGCGGTTCCTCGTGGACGCGGCCAGGGCTGGAGATTTCGGAACCTTCACCTCGCCCGATGCGGTGAAATTCGATCTGATGGTCACGGCCTTTGAGGATCTCCGGCGATCCCCCATCGCCACCCTGCTGGCCGCCAACGGGGAGGAAGAGCGAACCCGTCTCGTCTACGAAGAATTGCTGGGGCGCCTCCCGGGTCTTTTCTACCAGGTCGACGCCCACCGGCGCCTCTGGGAGGATGAGTTCGAGAGCATCGTTCATTCTTTTCAGCGCGTCCGGGAAGGGGGAGCCCGGATCCGAGAGCATCCCGCTTCACATCTGTCGGTCCTGGAGACCGAGGAAGAGCTTGAAAAGATGGCTCGATTCGATTCCTGCCGGTTCCACCGGGTCCTCACGGCCACTCGGGACGGGAGAGGGTTCCGGTTCCAGCTGGAGCACCACATTTTCTCCTGGTTCGACACGGTCACTCCGCCGAAGGGGGCGAGGACGGATTTCGCGCCGCTGGCGCGGGAGCTCAACACCCTGGAGCCGAACCGGGAGTGGCGCTGGACCTACACGGGGAATCAGGATCTGGAGGCCAAGCTGTTCCTCCCCGATGGAGATGGAGATCCGGCGGTGAGCGGATTGCCGTTGGAGCGCGTGGAGAGCCTGGTGTCGGAAGCCCTGCGAGGGAGGTGACGGGTTGCTGGATAGAATTCCGTTCGGTCCGATCCTGGTGATCCTGACGATCCTTTCGGGAGTCCTCTTTCCGGTGGTCGTGCTCATGGGCTGGTTCGTGTCTCGCGGGTGGCTTTCGGTCCCGACCCACGTTCAGTGGTCGATTCCCATCACCCTCCTGAGCATTTTCACCCACGCCATCATCATGTTCTACTTCATCGGGACCGGATCGCGAATCAAGGAGGTCGTCAAGGAGCTCAAGCTGGATGCCCAGTTGTACCGAAGGACGCTGCCTTTCAAGGCGCGGGTCTTCCCCCTGTCCATGCTTACCATGGGTGCCATCATGGCGTCGTACATCATCGGGGGCGGCACCCACACGAATTTCCCCTGGACCCCCCCCTGGCTGCATGGCATCCTGGCCCTCGCCGCCGCGATCCTGAACGGCGTGGTGGCGCTGCGGGAAATCGTCTGCATCAGCGAAAACCTGACTCTGGTGGACGACGTGGATCACGCCGTCTATTCCGTAACCCGCTGAAGCGCGCCTCTCCCACGGCAGGAACTCCTTGCGAAAGCACCTGCCTGGCCGTACCTTCCATCCATGGTCCGATTTGAAAGACGGCCCTTTGGGGCGTGGGTTGCGGCCGCACTCCTCCTCCTGTGCGGGACCCCGGCGATCCGGCAGTCCTTCGCCTCGGGGATTCCGGCTCGCTGCGGGCGTGCCTTGATGCAGGAGATCCGGAACCGGGGGGAGGCGCAGGCGGTGGTGACGCTTCGCCCGGCCAGGCGCCGGTCAGCACCTTCCACCAAGGCCCGCGTGGACGAGGTGTTGCAAGAAACGCTTCCTTCCGAAGTCGAGCCACTGCACCGGCTGGAATCGGTTCCGGTTTTCATCGCCAGGGTCACGGGCAGAGGGCTGGAAAGACTGCTCGCCGATCCCCGTGTGTCGCAGGTGGACCTGGACGGGCTGGTTCACGGTGCCGACGCGATTTCGGCGGCGCAGATCGGCGCCGACCGGGTCCATGCTCTCGCCTATCTCGGAGATGGGGTCACCGTGGCGGTTCTGGACAGCGGCACGGACATCCTGGAGAACCCCGACCTGGATCCAGCCCTTTCGGGGGAGGAGTGCTTCTGCTCGCGACTTGGCGGGTGCTGTCCGGACGGCTCCGCCAGGCAATCGGGCCCCGGCGCCGCGCGCACGGTCTCCTCGCACGGCCCGGGAGTCATGGGAATCATCGCGTCGCGCGGAGTCGTGGCGCCGCTGGGAATCGCCCCCATGTCCCGGATCCTGATGGTGCGCGTGCTGGACGATTCCCTGACTGGAACCTTCTCCGACATTCTGCTGGCGCTGGACTGGGTCGTCACCCATGGGGATGGGGTGCGCGTCGTGAACCTCAGCATTGCCGCGGGGCCCTACCCCGCGCCCTGCGATCAGGCCAGCGCCTTCAACGAGGCGGTGGCCCAGCTGTCGGCGGCGTTTCGCGCCCGCGGCGGGGTGATTGTCGCGGCGTCGGGAAATCACGCCTCGACGGAGCTCATGGGCTCCCCGGCCTGCGTCACATCGGTGATATCGGTGGGAGCCGTGAACATGTCGGATCAGGTGCAGTCGTTCAGCGACGGAGGAGAATCGCTGGATCTGCTCGCCCCGGGGGCGGGGATTCGCTCGACATCGAGCTTCGGCAGAGAGCAGTTTTTCAGCGGAACCTCGTTCGCGGCTCCCCATGTGGCGGCGTCGGCAGCCCTGCTCATCTCGGCCAATCCAGCCCTGTCGGCCGACGATTTGGAGGCGCGCCTAGAATCGCGGGGCATCCCGGTCGTCGATCCGCGGAGCCTCTTGGCGACGCCGAGGGTGGATGTGTTCCAGGCGCTGCTTCTACCGATGGAGGTGCGATCGAATCCACGGAGCTTTTCGTATCGCAGCCGCGGGAGAGGATTGGCCCTGGTGCTGGAGCCCGGGCCGCCGTTCGCCGCCTCCGATCTCGACCCGCAGCGCCTGAGCGCCACCCTGGGGGACGGGCCGAGCGTTCCCATCGATCCCTTCAGCGCCGCCCTGCAGGATGAAGACGGGGATGGGGTCGAGGAGCTCGTCGTCCACCTGAACCGGCGCCTCCTGTTGGCGGGTATTTCCGGTCTGGGTGATTTCCCTCTCGTCGTCGAGGGCGCCTACCAATCGGGAGTGGAGGTGAAAGGTGCGACCACTCTGAAAATCCTCAGCCCCACGGCCAAGGGACAGGCGCAAGAACCGACTCCCTGAAGACTCTCCGACTCACTCCCGCAGCACCAGCTCTTCCAGGCGCCCGGTTACGGGGTCCCCCTTGAGAATCCGATGGTTGTTGGTGTCCGCGATGTAAAGCCATTCTCCGTGAACGGCGAGTCCTCCCGGCTCGTTCAACTTTGCCGGTTCACCGTCCCCCAGGACCGTGCGGGTTTCCACGCTGCCGCACCCTCCCTTCGAGCACGCACGCGGCTGACCTCGCTGTCTGCGACCAGTATCAGCCTGCCCGCCTGCGCCAGCCCGCTCGGCTGGGCGAAGGCCGCCTCCCTGAGCCCGCCGTCAATGTGGTCCTCTCGTCCCGATCCCGCCCCAGGGAGACAGCCAGTGCTTCTGGGTGTCGAAGATCCAGACTTGGTGGCTGCCCGCCATGGCGATGAGGACCTGGGACCCGATGGAAAGCAGGCCCCAGGGAGAGCGCAGGGGAGTCTCCCTGGGTCGAGTCGGATCGGAGGGGGTGGGGTGCGTCCCTTTCACTCCCGTTCCGGCCACGGTCTGCACCTGTCGGCTGGAGAGTTCGATGCGGCGCAGCAGGTGATTCCCCGTGTCCGCCACGAAGAGAGCATCCTCGACCACGGCGAGCCCCCGAGGGTGGGAGAAGGTGGCTGAAGCGGCATGGCCGTCCCGCGCGCCGGCCTCCCCCGCTCCCACCACGGCCTCCACCCGGCCCTGAAGATCGCTCACCACGATTCGGTGGTGTCCCGAGTCGGCCAGGAACAATCGATCCCGGAAAATGTGCAGCTTGCCCGGGTATCGGAGAAAGCGGTCCCCGCGCTCCTCCTCGGGCGGCTGTCGCGGAGGGCCTTCCACCAGCGTTCCCTTTTTCGATCCCTCGGACAGAAGGGCCCGCACCATGGAGGACAGGATCTCCTCCTCGACCTCGCCCGAGATCATCTCCCGGACATAGCCGGCCGCATCGATGAGCACCAGCGTGGGCCAGGCGCGCACCGCGAACCGCTCCCACACCTCGTGCCTTGAATCCACCACTACGGGATGCTTCACCTGGTAGCGCCGCACGGCGCAGCGAATGTTGTCCGGATCCCGCTCCGAAGGAAACTTGGCGCAGTGGACGCCGATGACCTGCACCGGATCGCGCGCGAATATTTCCTCCACCCGGCTCAGTACCGGAAGGACATGCATGTAGTTGATGCAGCAATAGGTCCAGAAATCCAGGATGGTGACCCGACCCTTCAAGTCGGCTGCGGCGGTCAGGGGTCGCGGCGCGTTGATCCAAATCAGCGCGGGGGGAAATTCGGGACTGCGGACGAGGGGCGGTTGCATCCGGTCAGGGTAGTTCACTTTCGCCGTTCTGTTCCAGTGCGAGGACCCACAGCGGCTCACCGTCGCGGCGTCGGGTTTCGAAGACGACCTGGAGAGAGCAGGCCGCCGATGACGCGTCGATGGAAATCTCGGCCTTCCACCCGGACAGGATCGCAACCTGCGCCTGTCTTTTTCTCAGGATGCTCTCCAGCTCTTCACAAGGGGCCGCGCCGGGCAGGGGACGATAGATTCCTGGGGGACCGAAGAGAGCCGGTTCCTCGGCATAGAAAGAGAGGACGGGGTCATTGCTGGCAACGCGCTGGGAATCGCCCGCGAGCTCCAG
>JAKEFJ010000227.1 GCA_022616665.1 Acidobacteriota bacterium | reverse complement strand
GCCCAGGCGATCCACGCCGAGTACCCCGGCAAGATGCTCGCCTACAACCTCTCCCCTTCCTTCAACTGGGACACGACCGGCATGACCGACGACGAGATGCGACGTTTCCCCCAGGAGCTGGGAAAGCTGGGCTACGTCTTCAATTTCATCACCTACGGAGGCCACCAGATCGACGGCCTGGCCGCGGAGGACTTCACCACGGCGCTGAAGCAGGACGGAATGCTGGCTCTAGCCCGGCTGCAGCGCAAGTTCCGCCTGCTGGAATCGCCCTACCGCACGCCGCAGACCCTGGTGGGCGGCCCCCGGCTCGATGGCGCCCTGATGGCCTCCACCGGGCACACCGCCGCGACCCAGGCCATGGGGAAGGGTTCCACCCAGACCCAGCACCTGGTCCAGACCGAGGTGCCGACGAAGCTGCTTGCCGAGTGGCTCGGCGCCTGGGCGAAGCACTATGCGCTTCCCATGGCGCTGCGGATCAAGCTGCGGCCGCACACACCGGGCTCCGAGGTGCTGGAGCTGGGAGTGTTCAACGACGGGGGAGCCGAAGTGGCCAACGTCATCTTCGCCGACATCCACGACCGGCGCGGGCGCAGCATCCTGTCGGTGCGCGACCAGAACACCTTCGAGGAAGCGCTGCGCAAGAAGCGCCTGATGACCCTGATTCACCTCTTCCTGATTCACCGCTACAAGGCGGTGTGCGTGCACTATGTCAGTCCCACCGAGGACAACCGCTATCAGGCCAGCAAGATGAAAAACCACGGCATCTACACCGACGTCCACAGCGAGGTCGGTCAGATTATCGTCGCCGACGTCAACAAGGATCGGATCGCCGAGCTGCTGGAACCGGACGGCAAGGCCCTGGCCAGGCTCATCGACAAGACCGGCCCCCCGTCCACCTAAGTCCATCTCACCGCGTTGCGACGGCATCCCCCTCTTCTCCCGGGGGCGTCTGGCTCAGCGGACGCCAAGCCGCCAAACCTCCCTCACTGCCGCTGTTTCCCTCCCAGCTCGTCGACGATCTGGATCGAGCGACAAGATGGGGACCCGTAGCACGGGCTCCGGAACCAGCACAAGAGACCAGCACAAGAGGATTGACACGACGCCCGAGGAGGCGTACCCTCACACCAATCCTTTTCCGCCGCAAAGTTCAATGACTTGCCCGGGGGCCGGCTGTGTCGTTACGCATGCCGCACAAAGAGTCTCGCACGGGGCGGCGCAGAGTCCCGCCTGACGTCGGCGCAGCACCCGCGTCCCGGCTGGTTCCAAGCCCTCGCAGCCCGCCCCAATCCTTCCGAAATGAGACGCGATCGGTCGAGATTCCAACCACCCGAATCCACCTTAAAGGAGAATGCCATGCCCGACATCCACGTAATCTTCCAGGACTCAGGAAAGCCAACCCTTCGCCACGAGGCAGAGATCTTTCCCCGCGGCGAAGCCATCACCTGGTGTTTCCACTCCGCCAACCCCAAAATCAAGTCCGTCGAGGTCGAGTTCTCACACCCGGCCTCGAGGTTTTTCGAGGGTACGACCTCCCCCCTTTCGCGTCGCGTTGCGCTGGTGAATGGACAAGCAGATTTCTACGGTCGTGTCCCGAATTATCCCGTGCCACTTCCATCGCCCATGTTCGCCAAATATACCGTGAAAGGATGGAGTGATGTGGCGGGGGGTCAGGTGGTGGAGTTTTTGGACCCGGTCATCATCACCTCCCAGCCTTAGACACGGGTGGAGATTGGTGGGGGCGGAGCGGCTCAGCTCGCCAATTCCAGAATCTTCAGATAGCGAGGGTTGGCGTGGAGGGGGATCAGGTCAGGATCGTTTTGGATCTCCACTTTGGTCAGGCCGATCTTGACCGCCCGTTCGAGCCAGTCGAGCGCTTCGTCCGCTTCCCCGAAGATGCAGTGGATGACGGCATTCCTGAATAGGATGTCCGAGCTTCCGGGCTGCATCAGGGCCGCGCGGCCCCCCTCTTTGAAGGCGCAATCCTTGTCCCTTGCGCGGGCGCAGTAAAGCCCAAGCATGAGGTGTGCCCTTGGATCGCTGGGCACACGCTGCGCTTCAGCTCGGGCAGCTTCGGCGGCTCTGAGATACGCGGTGTGGGCGTCACTCCCGCGTTTCAGCATCGTGAGGGCATCCCCCAGGTTGCCCCAGTGATCGGCGTCCTTGGGATCGAGCTCCGTGGCGCGTTCGTAGTTCTTGACCGCATCCTCGAACTGGCCCTGGAAGTAGTGGCTGGTTCCCAGATTGGAATAGCTTGTTGCGTCCTCCTCGAGCTTGAGCGACTCGACGAAGGCCGCCGCAGCCTCGGTCAATCGACCCACTTTGAGGTAGGTGGTCCCCAGTCCGTTCCACGCCATGCGACTGTTGGGTTTTAGCTCGAGCGCCTTCCGGCAGGCCGCGATCGACCCATCGTCTTCGCCGAATTTATACAGGAAAAGCCCCAGGTACACTTGGTGCCGGAAGTATTTCGGGTTCAGCCTAATGGCTGTTTGGATGGCGCGAAGCCCCTGGGCGTAATTCCCCAACTCCCGGTAGGTCACTTCCAGATTTGCCCAGGCGGCATCCAATTGGGGTGCGCGCTTGACGACATTCTCCAGAACGTCCTTCGCTTCCCCGAACTTCTTCTCGGCGAGCAGACCCCGGCCCCGGGCGTACTGGACCTCCGGCATTTCCGGACTCAGCGCCAGAGCCTTCGCCATGGCCCGATTGGCCTCCTCCCTGGACGGCTCTCCATGGGTCTCCTCATACCGAACCCAGTACGCCTCCCCAAGCTTCGCCCAGGCCTGGGCGAGATTCGAATCCGCCTCGGTGGCCCTGTGGAGCATATGGATGGCGTCGTCGATCCCCCTCACCGTGTCCTCCTCCAGGAGGTACTGCACTCCCCGCTGATAATAGGCCCATCCAGGAGATTCAATCTCGGGCGCGGGGGAAGGAGGCTTCGGTCCTGGCCAGGGCCATGGCGATAGCCAATGCAGGTAGGCGAATATTGTCGCGGCGAGAAGCAGCCCCGCAGCCGATAGAGTCCAGCCCATCCGGAGCGGTCGCGAGGTTCCTCTGCCCTTGCCAAACCGCCAATTGAATCCGCTCCCTTCCCGTGCCCTCCGGAGTGCTGTAACCGCTTTTTCGGCGGACGGGCAGCGCGCCTCTTTGTCTTCCGCCAGGAGGCTCTCCAGAATCGGCCCCAACTTCCGACGCAGGGGTGGCGGGAGTTGCGCGGGGACCCTCTCACCGGGCGCCGGGGGCTCATGGCCAAGCATCTCCAGGAGGATGAGTCCCAGAGAGTAAAGATCGGACCGCGCGTCGGGCAGCTCTCCGCGCCATTGTTCGGGTGACATGTAGGCCGGAGTGCCGCTGGGAGACTCCGCCGTCGAGCCGGGGCCCACGGCGATACCGAAGTCCATGACGTGGACCGCGCCGGCTGCGTCGATCATCACGTTCGACGGCTTCAGGTCCCGATGCACGATGCCCCGAGTGTGCGCGGCCCCCAGCGCCTGGCCGATCCCTTCGGCGATTTCCAGCGCCCGCTCCGGCGCCATCGCCGGCTGTTGCTTCAGCTTCTGCGAGAGGGTTTCCCCCTCCAGCCATTCCATGGAAAAAAAGAGCAGCCCATGACTGTCACCCAGGTCGTGCACCCGGCAGACATTGGGATGGGCGATCTGCCGGGTCAGGCGGACTTCCTGCTTGAAGGAATCCACGAAATCTTCATCCCCTGCCAGATCGGCGCGAATGAGCTTCAGGGCTACTTCCTGATCGAGGGAGGTATCGAAAGCCTTGTAGACGATGCCCATCCCGCCATCCCCGGCCTTCTCCAGGATGGTGAAGCGCTCGGCGAGAATGGCACCCGGCGGAAAGTGAAGTGCAGGATCCTCGAGGATGGCCAGGTGGCCCGACACGGTCGTGACACTGGTGAGGTGGATCGAGCTGCCACAGGCCGTGCAGCGAGGGGCCCGGAACTCAAGCGGAGAGGAGCACTGGGGGCATTTCATCGATTTCCGCAACCGGAAAAGTGCATTTCAGCGGCCGGATTCACGGTACTGCATCTCAGTGCCGAGAGCAGTCGATGCGCCTCAGGTCCCAGCAGGAATCATGGTTGTGTTATAGCTCAAGCGGTCGGATCCTGTCACCTGCCCGCAACGGCCGCTAGGTACGCACCTCCGTTTCCATAGCGGGTTCCAAAAAGCCCCGGGTTCTGGAGCTGTGACGCGAAATCGGGGCGTCCATTCGTCATCTGTGAGTCAGGAGCAGTGAGTCGGGTGCCTGGGCACTTTCGCGGGCTCAGTATAGTAAATCTCCGCGCAAAGATCGAAGCGCGATGGACCGCACCGGTGGGATCGTTTTTGTCTGTTGCACCGACTTCACGGCCAAGCTGACTGGCTCCACCGCGCGCATTGTTCGGTCGCACTCGATGGAGTAGACTCCCCTCAGCGAGCATTACCAACCCGCAACGAGCTCGAGAGCTCCCACCCGGTGCGGGGGAACGGCCTGGCCGGCACGGGCGATCCAAAAAGTGTTCCGAAGCCCCAACCCAGCTGGAGGTCATTACGAAAATGAAACGAACGACAGCACGATTCCTGGGCCTCGCTCTCGCACTGACCTTCCCGATCCTTTCCGTGGCCAATGATGTGCCACAGCTGACGGCCACCTATGCCATCTCGGATGTGAGCAAGGGCATGGAGAACACCGACATGATTTTCTCGTTCACACTGTTCAACGGTGGGGGTGGACCGGTCACCGTCCAGAAGATCGTCCTGGCGGACCCGGCGACGGCGGACTCGGCGTTTGGCAAGTTTGACGGCGGGGCGATCCCGGCCGGCGGCAACCTGAAGCGCTCGAGCAGTGTCACGGTCCCGAACAAGATTGTGGACAACTGGAAGACGGGAGGTCAGCCGGCGCTGTTCGTCTACACGAAAACGGATCAGGGAAACCTGGCCCGCACGCGCATCGACGCCGTCCGCGGAGCTCAGTAGCGGCGGTTCCTCGCCGGTCCCTCAGTTCTTCGGCTTCGCCGTCCATTGGGTTAGCAGGGTGATCGGAGTCGACTGCAACGCTTCGGGTTGCCTCCCCACAATGAACCGCTTGCCGTCACGACTGATCACCCAGAAGGCGAAGGGAGGGGCCTGGAACAGTTTGCGCGGTGCGCCGATCTCAAGGGCCTCCCCACGAGGAGTCAAGGAGACCGCCGTCAGGGCCGAGTCGCGGCTCACGTAATAGATCTCCCCTCCGCCGGGACCCCATTGGGCTCCGAACTCGTCGTCCCCATCGCTGGCAATCTGGTATTTCCCTCCGGGGCCCGGAAAGGGAGTTACGTAGAGCGCCTGGCTTCCCGACTCGTCGGACCAGTAGGCGAGCCACCGTCCGTCCGGTGAAAACCTTGGCGACAATTCCTGAAAAGCTGTCTGCAGGAACGGGCTCAGCTTCGGCTCCGCTCCCATGGAAAGCATGAAAAGATCGTTCTGGAGCTGGGCCGCAGGATTCAAGGTGCCCACCACCACGAACCTTCCGTCCCTGGACCAATCGAACGCGACTTTGTGCACTCCCGACTCGACCACCGGCGACTCACCCCCTCCGCCGTCGGAGGCCTTGGTGTAGAGATTCAGGGACGCCCCGTCGAGCCGGGAATACATGATGCGCTTTCCATCTGGAGACCAGCATGGAGCTTGCTCGTCCCCGGCCCCGAACGTGAGGCGCGTGGAAACGCCAAGAACCAAATCGAGGGTCCAGACATCGTTCCTGCCGGACTGCGGATCCTCCAGCGAGAAGGCGAGCCTGCCCCCATCGGGTGAAAGGACGGGATAACCGAGACCCAGGCCCGCCCCGGGGGGAAAACCTGAAATGACCCCCGCCTCTTTTCCCTGGAGATCCACCCATTCCAGGGAGATGTTCGCCTTCTCCCCGCCCGTACGGTAGACGAGCACGCCGTTTTTGGACACGGAGAATGCCGCATAAAAGTACCCGGAGGCGTACTGGACTTCCTCGGCCACCGGCACCGGGTTCGCTGCGAGGGACAGACTCTTTTCGTCGAAGGGTTGCGCCACCAGGACCTTGTCACGAACGTACAGGAGATGCCCATCGGCGTATTCCACATTCGACCGTGCCCGGAGCAGAAGCCTGGACTCCCCCGACATCAGATCGCCGAGATAGACGGCGTTGGCCTCGCTGCGTGCTCCCGCGGCATGCGTGCCCGCCATATATAGGAAATGCTGTCCGTCGGGGAGAAAAGTTGCCCACCGGTGGGTCGTCTCGCTTTTCGCGGTATCCAGCTTCGTCACCTGAGTCGGAGTGCCTCCGGACGCGGAAATCCTGTGGATGCTATCCAGCGAGCTGGGGGAGAAGATGATCACATCGTCCTGATTCCAGGACCCACGCCGCGGATTCTGGCCGACATCGCACAAGGCCAGCGGCGGGCCGCCGCCGATGTCCACTTTCTGCAGCTTGCCCTCGGCGAAGAAGGCGATGAATCGGCTGTCGTGGGACCAGAATGGGAACACGGCTCCTTCGGTTCCCGTAAGGGGATGGGTCTCTCCTGAGCTTAGGGATCGCAGGTAGAGGAGTCGCCTGCCGTCCTCCCCCTTGGCGAGAAACGTCACGTACCGACCATCCGGGGAGACCGTGAGGGATCCCGCGTCCCCTTCGGTGAGCTGGAACTGCGTCTTCGCCTGTGGAACGATTGACGCGAAGATCGGACGGGGTGCCTCAACCGGGTTCAACAAGGGAATTCCGAAGCCCACGGTGGCCAGCAGCGCCAGAAGGCCCGCGGTGATCCAGGCGAGCCGCTCCCTCGATTTCCTGCGGAGTGTGATCGGAGCCGCCACCCCCGCCTGCGAGCCGGCCTCGCTGATCCAGCGCAGCTGCGTCGCGACGTCATGCGCCGACTGCCAACGATCCTCGGGATCCTTCTCCAGGCACTTGCGCACCACGTGATCCAGCGCCGGTGGAGAGACTGGCATCACGGAGGAGATGGGAGGAGGCTGGGAGGAGACGATGGCGGCGATCAGGCTGGTCTTGTTTTTCCCCGCGAACGCACGCTTCCCCGTCGCCATCTCGTACAGCACGGCTCCCAGTGCGAAGAGATCGGTGCGTGCATCGGTCTCCTGCCCTTCCAGCTGTTCCGGCGCCATGTACTGGAAGGTGCCCAGAATCATTCCCTCCTGCGTCAGCGGGCGATGCTCGGTGGGAAGGCTGGTCAATCCCTCCACCGGAGCGACGGCCTCGATGCCGGTCTTCGCCAGGCCGAAATCCAGCAGCTTCGCGCCGGTGCGTGTGAGCATGATGTTGCCGGGCTTCAAATCGCGATGCACGATTCCCCGGCGATGCGCCGCATCCAGCCCGGCGGCGATTTCGGCCCCAATGCGCAGGACTTGATCCAGAGGGAGAGGGCCCTTCACCAGCCGATCGGCCAGCGACTCTCCTTCGATCTTTTCCATCACCAGGAAGAAAACCCCCTCCTGGCGGCCGATGTCGTGCAACGTGCAGATGTTGGGGTGGTTCAGGGAGGAGATGCTCTTGGCTTCGCGCTCGATGCGGGCGCGGAACTGCTCGTTCTGGGCAAGGCCTTCGGGGAGTACCTTGATGGCGACTTCCCGATCCAGGCGCGTGTCCCTGGCGCTCCACACCTCGCCCATGCCACCCGCGCCCAGCGAGCCGACGATCTCATAGGGGCCCAGCCGCGAGCCGGGAGTGAGGATCATTGCTTGCTGAACTCCGCGAACCAATTCTCCACCACGGTGATTCCCGCCTCTATGGTCGCTTCTCCGACACCCTGGATGGCCAGGATTCTGCCTCCGGCAGCGTCCAAGTCGAACCTCTTGCCTGGAATGACCAGAAGTCTCGATTCGCTCGCGTTGAACAGCTCCCGGGGCTGTCCCAGGGTGAGAGCCGGCTGGGTCGCGACCGGCACCGTCATCATGACTTCTCCATTGCGGAACAGCAGCTCGCCCGTCTTCTTGACCCATACCGGACCCGCGCCGCCGTCCACCGAGACTTGCCATTTTCCGCCCCCGTTCGGAAAACGAGTCAGGTAGATCTCGTCGCGCCCCGATTCATCGGAAATGTAGGCGACGTAGCGGCCGTCGGGGGAGATGACCGGAATCCTCTCGCGGGCAGGCGTCTGCAGCAGCACCACCGGTTTTCCGTCCCCCTCCAGGGACATCATCCAGAGGTCCTCCTTGCTCTTGGTATCGCGGGTCGTGAACGCCAGCAACTTCCCATCCGGGGAGAGGGAGGCAAAATCCCCCTTCGCATGCGTGCTCGTCTCGCCCGTGCCATCGGCGGCCTTGCTCTTGATCGTCGAGACTCCCCCGAGTCCCTCGATGAAGAACACCCGGTCTCCCGCGGGAGACCAGGCCGAGGGGAAGTCGAACGAGGGGTCGAAGGTGAGGCGGGTGCGGGTGCCACGAGCCAGGTCCTGGATCCAAACGTCGCGATTGTTGTTCTCGTCGGCCGACACCGCCACTTTTCGCCCATCCGGCGAAATCACGGGGGCGACGATTTCACGCTGCTCCTGTCCGGTCTTCTCCAGCACCTTGCCGGATCGATCCACCCAGACCATCTGGTTAAGGACATGACTCGCGCCCTGCACGTAAATCATCATGCCGTCCCTGGACTGGCTCGGAAGGCCCCCATCGGCCTCCACCAGGAACGGCTCGCCCGTCACCTCGAGCTTCTCCAGCGAAAATGGAACAGCGTAGATTCCCGCATTGCTCCCCTCCCGCGAGTAGACGATGTGCCCGGTGGGTGAATAAGAGGGGTTGTCGATCCTGGCCCCGGGGATCTGCAGGAGTACGTTGCGCGACCTTCCCGAGAGCAGGGCCAGCGTGTCGGGTCCTTCTGCCCGGTGGACCACGAACAGCAACCCCCTGCCATCTGGAAGGAACCAGGGTTTGTGAAAATCGGTTTCCTTTCCCGATTCAGGCTCCAGGAGGGTGCGGGGGTCTCCCCCGCGGGCCGACACTTCACTGAGCGGCCCCGTCGTGGGGGCCAGGACGATGCTGTCGTCCGCGCCCCAGGCACCTCCGTCGATGGAGGTAGGGAGGTCGCAGATCGACACCGGTTGGCCTCCGGCCGCGGCAACCTTCCAGAGCTTCCCGTTGGCGGTGTAGGCAAGGGAGGCACCATCCGGGGACCAGAAGGGCACCCGCCCACCTTCGCTGTCGGGGATCTCCTTCGCCATGAGCTCGGCGAGATCCCGGATCCAGAGCCGGCCGGCACTCGCGTAGGCAATCCTTTTTCCGTCCGGCGAAAGCCATGGGCTCTGGCGATAGGAAGCTTCCAGATCATTCGTGGACAACAGGAATTTCCTGACGGGGAGCTGCGGCGTCGCCGGTCTCAGCCTCCAGGTCACGAAACTGCCCAAGGCTGCCGCGACGAGCAAGCCACACAGCCACAGAACGGCTCCTCGCATGCCGCGGGTGGCAGGCGCTGCCGTGGTCGCCGGGGCGGCCGGCTCGTCCGCGACTCCCTTGATCACATCCTCCAGGAGGATGCGGGCTTCGCCGATGTCGCGCAGGCGCTGCTTCGGGTCCTTG
>JAKEFJ010000226.1 GCA_022616665.1 Acidobacteriota bacterium | reverse complement strand
TGGACTCCCTCGTCAATATCCCGACACCACAGCACACCTTGACAGAGCGGCAAATCGACGTATCTGGAGAGGATGGCCTCTTTCACCCGCTCGCTGGCGCGCCAGGCAACCCTTTGGGGGCTCTTGCTTGCCACGGGAGGGGCCTACGCCGCGGGCGCCACAGCCCCGGGAGAACCGGACGGTTATCTGGCGCGGCGGTTGGACGTGTTCGTCTATCCTTCCGATCCCCACTTCGAGCAGAGCCCGCGAGGATGGACGCTCGAGAGGGAGATTTCGCTATTCGAAGGATACCTCTGGAGGAATTCCCTGAGGCACCTTGCGGTGGATACTCGTGTCACAATCGTCCACCGCTCGCTGGAGCCCGGGGAATTTCGGGATTATGGCGAGCAGTTCGGCTTCCTGCTCGATCGCAGCCCGAAAGTGGATTCGGACCTCAAGTCGCACGGAATCGAAGCTACATCCCTCATCCTGATCTACGTGCCGCCTCCCGGAAAACAGGCCCGTCTCGCAGGACGCACGTTTTATGAAGGAGGCCATTCTTCAATACCCTTGAAAGAGGTCTATTTCCAGAAGGACGGCTTCTTCCGCCCCCTGCATCTAGTGATGGCACACGAGTACCTTCACCAGATTGATCTGGAATTCAGCAAGCTGCAACTTCCGGGTGAGTTCCTGGACCCAGACGGAGCAGGCCTCGCCGATTACCCTTCCTGCATCGACTCCGGGGGCGGAGACCTGTCCCTGCGCACCCTTCTTCAGTTCAATCGCGATTGCCGACAGATCCGGTGGGAACTTTTGTCCCCCACCTACGGCGCCTGGATCCCGCGCTAGATCGGACGCCTGTCAGGAGAGGGCTCCGGAAAGGCGCCTCGCAGGTCGGACATCAGAAGCGGAATCGGCCATGCGCCAGGTCGATGGCCCGTAACGGGGTTAACCTCGGCAGGAAAGTGCCATAAGGCGAGGAGGGCGCCGTGCTTCGGAGTTCGCAGCACGGCGCCGTGACAAGAGGTCATCGCGCACCGACAGGGTGCGCGACAGACCGAACGCTCAACGATTCTCGAGGATGGCGCCGGCGCGGAAGGCTTCCTCTTCTACGTTGGCGATGCGCGTATCCACGACTGCGAGCTGCATCTGCAGATACTGCACAAAGCCACGGGTCTTACTGAGGTAACCCGGCCAAGGATAGCCGTCCGACCCTTTGTCGTAAAACGAATAGGCCCTCTCGATCTCCTGGTTCGTCCAGTCCAGCTGCGCCTGGACGATGAGCCGCTGTTCCAGGAGAAGATCCAGCCTCATCTGATACGGCCGCGAATCCACGGCTTCGACGGTCACCCCCGCCGACGGCCCCGCTTTGCCGACCACCGGCAACGGACGCATCTTCTTGAGATCCTGATTGGTGTAGGCGCCGGGAACGCTGAACTTCCTCAAATCTTCGTTTGTGTAGGTCTGCTGGGCATAGGCCGTGAGCGGGACCAGACACACAATCACCCCAACGAGCTTCTTCATGTAAATCCTCCCAACCGGCCGCCCACAGGAGCCGACGCACGAAGAGGGGGTCTCCGCGCCGCTCCACGCTTCCCAGCGATCACCCGAAAGATCGCGGGAGCCGAGTGAGATTTCGGCCATCCGATTTGCTTGTCTATATACGGTGAAAGGCGATCCTCCGCAACGAGTTTCTCCCCGATGGATTCGTGAAAAGCCGCGATGGGCGCTGGTTTTCGCGAAGCGGGCGTGGCAAGATCGCGCCAGCTCGCGCCGTCATGTCCGCGAGAGCGCTCCGTGTACAGATCCGCAACACATTCTCGTCGCGCCGGGAGTGAGTTGATGAACAACCGGTGGGGGAATTCTCTGCAAATCGCCGATATCGATCGTTGGGCGGTGCCGTTCCTTTCCATCCTCGGCGCTCTCGGCCTCGCCGCCTGGTCCATCTACTGGGATCTGAGTCGTCGACTGCCTCGCCGCCCTACACCGGACACACCCGTTCTCCCCGCCGCATCGGGTAAGGCTGCCCGGGGAAGCTGGTACCTTGAAGGGGCCATGGTGGGGCTGGCAGCGGCGTGGCTGATGCGCTATCTCTCAGATCGGTGGGGAGCGTGGCTGGTGCTGGCCGGGCACGGTGCTTTCGTGGCAGGGATTAGCCTGCTGGCCCTGCACATCGCGAAGCGCCTCTCGGCGCTCCCGAAAGAACCGGATGGCGAATAGCCCGGGAGGCTACTTCTTCTCTTCTGCGGAAGAGGAAGCTTCTTCCTTCACGCCCTTCTTAAACTCCTTGATCGTCCGGCCCAGAGCGCTTCCCAATTCCGGGAGCTTTCGGGGTCCGAAAATCAAGAGCGCGATGCCGAGGATGAGGAGAAGTTCCGGGAAACCAATGCTGGGCAACTTGCACTCCTTGGGGGAAACCGTGGCCAGTATAGCACAGGCTCTTCGGACCCCCCTGCTTCGGAGGCGTTGCCGGGGGCGAGATGGCGGAATATAATCTCGCCTCTTTCAAACGAAAGCTTCCTGCTCCGGAGGTTCCTTGAAACTGCTCTCCACGCGTTTCGCCACTCTTTTGCTGCTTGGCTGCTGTCTCCTATTTGCCCCCCCGGTTTTCTCCGCGCAGGCACCCAGAGTGGCGACTCTGGAAAATGGCCTGAAGGTGGTGCTGGTGGAGGATCACGCTTCTCCCCTGGTGGCGACGGCCGTCTGGATCCATGTGGGCGGGAAGGACGAGTCGGAGGAGGTAGCGGGATTCGCGCACTATCTGGAGCACCTCATCCCCCAGGGAACCAAGAATCGCGCCCCTCACCAGCAGCAGCTGGAGGTTTTTCAGGCAGGTGGGATTGCCAGCGTGCAGGCGGACTACGATCGAACGTTTTTCTTCTTTCTCGTTCCGAAAGAGGCGCAGGACCGGGCGCTGGATAGCCTGCTGCAACTGGTCTCCCAGGCTGATCTCTCAACCACCTCCGTGGAGAAGACACGCCCCGCCATCACCCGCGAGCTCAAAGAGGTCTACGACGACCCTTCTCAAGTTCTCTTTCTGGAACAGATGCGCGCCGCATTTCCCGGGCAGCCTTATCGCTTCCCCTTCTATGGGAGCTTCAAGAGCCTGTCGCACCTCGAGCACACCACTGCGGAGGCTTTCTACAGAAATTTCTACGTGGCGAACAACATGGTGGTGGCGGTAGGAGGCGACATCAGCTCGGCCTCGACTCTCGAGAAGGTCCGGAAGCTCTTCGGGGTCATCAAATCCAGCAAGGCTCTTCCGCCCAAGCCCAAGTTCGATCCGGGCTTCAAGGGCTCCCGCCAGGTCGTGAAAAAACTCGGGAATCTTCCACCCAGCGTCTCTCTGCTGTTCCCCACGCCGGGTTATCGACATCCGGACCGGTACGCGCTGGCAGCGCTGGCCCGCCTTCTGGAAGGCTCAGCCGCAACCCGTCTTCTCAAGCCCGCGGGCGATGCGGGCAGTCTGGTGTTCTCGGCCTCCGCCGGCTTTCACCTGCTGGAGGAGAGAGGATTGCTGGCATTCACCTCTTATCCGGTCTCCCCGCAGGCGATTTCCGGTACGGTGCAGGCGATGACCGATCTGCTGGCGCAGATCCGCTCGGAGGGATTCTCGGAGGCGGAGGTGCGCAGATTGACTCAGGCCATGCGGCTGGAGGCGGCGGTTCGAAGAAGCACGGTGGGATCCTTGACGCAGGAGCTCGCTGAGGGGGTCCTGTTCGGAGATGTGAGATACGGCTGGAACGCCGAATCCAGCCTGGAGAACATCACCCCCGAGGAGATTCGCCGCGTTGCCTCTACCTACCTGGTGGGGGACGATGCCACCAATTTGATCATCCTGTCCAAGGAGGATAAGCAGCCGGACGCCGAACTGCTGGAACGACTGGCCGGGACCGTCGCATCGCTGGGTCCGGGAAAGGGAAAGGCGGTGTCCCCGAATTTCGCGGCTTCCGCTTTCACCGGGGACAAACCTCCCCTCGCGGTACGAGCCGAGCCCCGCCCTTCACCCGCCGCCTCACGCAGCACGCTTCCGAACGGATTGACCGTGATTCTCAAGCCTGCGCCAGGTGAGGGAATCGTGGCGGTCTCGCTGCAGGTCCGCGCCGGGTTCGCTTTCGACCCGGCCGGAAAAGAGGGGGTGGCCCAGATGGTGGCCGCCTCGCTTCCCCTTGGATCTGAAACGGTTTCCTCAAGTGAATTTCGGGAGCGGGCTGCTACCTTGGGATCCACTTTCGGAGTGTCTCTGGCGGTTGAGACCGTGGAGGCGGGACTCACGGTTTTCCCGGCAGACCTGAAAGCCGCGCTGGAACTGGTCGCCACTGCCGTCAGGACGCCAGCTTTTTCCGAAGCAGACCTTCCCGGCATACGCGACCGGCTGGTTCGATACCGCGACGCCCTGTCGCGCTCGCCACGCGACACCGCACAGGTGCTGGCCCGGGAGAAAATCTTCAGAAGTCACCCCTACGCCCATGCCTCCATGGGCAGCGATGCGACGCTCGCCACCATCAAGCGCCCGGACCTGCTTGCTTTCCACCGGTCCTACTACCGGCCCGGGCGCGCCGTGCTCACCGTGGTGGGAGGTTTTCGCCGCGATGGCGCCATGGGAGACGTGGAGGCGGCCTTCAGCGGCTGGAACGTGCCCGCCGGTGACCGGCCACCGGTCGAGCTGGAAGAAGTCGGCGCGCCGGATCCGTTGTCCGGAGAGTATTCTAGAGTGGTCGAAGCTTCGCCCAGCGAACTTGTGCTCGCTTACCCCGGAGTGCCCCTGAAAGACCCTCAGTTCCCCATGTTGAGGGCCTTGGGGACTATCATCAGTGCCCGAGGATTCGTGGACTTGGTCCTGGAACAACCCCTGGCAATGTCCGTCACCTCAAATCTGGAAGGATTGTCCCGTGGGGGCATGATGGCGCTGGAGGCCAGCTCAGCGCGCAACGCGACTTCCAAGGTGGCCTACGAGCTGATGCTACGTGCGCGCACCCTGGGGTTGAAGCCGGTCGCTCCGGAGACGATTCGGGACGTGAGAGCGGTGGAGCGCGGAAGGCTCCTGCGGGAAAAGGAGATTCTCTACTCCCAAGCCAGCAACCTGGGTTACTACGAACTCCTCGGACCCGGGTTTGGCATGTACGACGAAGGAAAAACCTTGCCTGCCGATTTGAGCTCGACCGCGATTCAGGATGCCGCAGCTCGATTTCTGGATTCTTCGCGACTCGTCCGCGTTACCGCCGGATTCTCACCGCGTTAGGAACGCCGGTACTCGCTGCTTCGACCGCCGCGCTTGAGGGTGAGCCGGATTCCCTCAATCCGGATCCCCCGATCCACGGATTTGCACATGTCGTAGATGGTGAGCGCCGCCGCCGCCACCGCGCTTAGCGCCTCCATCTCCACCCCGGTGCACCACCGTGCCCCGGCCCTGGAATGGATGACCACCGCCCGCCGCGCCGGTTTCAGGGAGAGGTTCACCTCGACCGATGTGAGTGGGATGGGATGGCACAACGGAATCCACTCGGAGGTGCGCTTGGCGGCCTGGATTCCTGCAATGCGCGCCACACCCAGCACATCCCCCTTGGCTACTCGGTTCAAGCGAACCAGGCGGAAGGCTTCCTTCGAAAGGATGACTTGCCCCTCTGCCTGGGCTTCCCGGAGGGTGACCGGCTTCTCCGCCACGTCAACCATGCGGGCCCGTCCCCGGGAATCGAGGTGGGTCAGGCGCCGCTCCTCAGCCATGGTGGACGCCCTCAGGGTGGAGCTGTGCCGCCACCCGTCGCTTGGCCTCCTCGTAGTCTTCTCGGGTGTTGATATTGAAGAATGGATCGGAGGCCAGCAGGTCCTTGAATACCTCCTCCTCCAGCACCTGGATTCGGACCCTATCCAGCAGTTCCAGGACCGCCTTGTGCCCCGCCATGAGCATTCCCTCGATGGGGGTGATGCATCGGCGGGAATAGACTCCGCACAGCGTCTCCTGGGTGTCGTGGTAACGGGGAATCGTGACATCCACATCGAGAGTCCCCGCGGCCTTGAACACTCTATCCAGGACGTCTCCGGTCAAGAACGGAAGATCCACTCCCAGGACCAGGCTCTTGTCGAGGCGGGCGTGGCGGAGTCCGGTGAGAATGCCCCCCAGGGGTCCAGCCTGGCGAATCTCATCGGGGTGAACGGGAACGTGCAGGAAAGGGAATACTTCAGGGGGGCCTACGACAAAAACATCGTCCACGAGCGGGGACAGGAGCTCAATAGCGCGATCCACGAGGCGCTTCCCTCCCAGGGGTAGGAGGGCCTTGTTGGTGCCCATCCGCCGGCTCCGGCCGCCGGCGAGGACGAAACCACTGAAGCCTTTGCCGGTCTCCATGGCAGGAACCTCCCCCGGATCGTCGCGCTAATCATTTTTTTCATCTTACCACACCCGTCACCTCCTCCCTTGACCCTGCAGGGAGGCTGGGATAGATTGGCGCCCTACCCAGGCAAAGGCAGGAGATGCTGGAAGACGTTTTCAAGGAGCGACGGGAAGAGGGGAATTCCGGACTGCCCCCTGTCCCAGCCCGCAAGACCTCTTCACTTTCCGCGGCGCTTCTGGTTCCCCTGTTTCTCCTGCTTCTGGTGGCACTGGTCATCTGTCTCTTCGGCTGGATCTCCTTGGACCGACGAGGCGCCTTCGAGCTTCTGGCGGAGACCCGCGCTTCCTCCGGCGAGCGTCGAGCTCTGACCGCCTTCGAGCTATCTCGCCTGGAGTCCTACGAATTCTTGCCGGGACAGCGGCAGAGATTCCTGCGCGAAACCGAAAGTTTGCTGCATGAAGAGGCGGGAGGAGACCCGCGGGTGCGACGGGCTCTGGCCATCGTCCTGGCGAGGACGGCAGAACCTTCCAGCGTCCCGGTCCTCCTGCAGGCCGCCGAAGATCCAGATGCCGAAACGCAGATCTACGCTCTATGGGCGCTGGGCGCCATCGGGGATCGCCGTGCGCTGGAAACCCTCGTCGCCCACCTCCTCAGCGATGACCCCGCCGTTCGAAAAACCGCGGCCTTCGCGCTGGGAGAGGTTGGGGATCCCCGGGCCGTAAATCCGCTCCGGGTGGCGCTTCAGGACTCTGCCCCCGACGTGACCTGGAATGCGGCCATCTCCCTGGCTCGCCTGGGAGATGAAAGCTCCCTACCAACCCTGCTAGCGATCCTGGACCGAAGGTTTGGAAAAACCACCGTTTCGCCAACGCAACAAGAGGCGCTCTTGATCAACGTGATCCGCTCCCTTCAGGGATTTCGTCAAGCGGCTGTGCTCGACCGACTCCGGAGCGTCGCAAATTCGGACAGTTCAGTCCGAGTGCGTGGGGAAGCTCGTCTGGCGCTAGAAGGAAGAGCCCCCCCCATCTCCGGAGCCGCAAGAGTGCATCCCTCAACCAATTAGATTTCCTCCGACCTGACGATCGCTTCCATGGGAAGACAACAATACCGAGAGGGCCTGGGGGTGGATTCCCGCATGAGGGTGCTTGACACAAGACAACCCTTTTAACTTAAATGAGATAGATGATGATCTCTGGTGGATCCCGTTTGAGCGTTCTGGGAAGTCACATGCTGGTCATTCGGACAATTTGCTGTACTGATTCTACCCAGGAAGTCGACTTATGGGTGCGCAACAGGTGATATATCCGCTGCTCTATCGCCATGCAATCATGCCAATTATGGCCCTCAGGGACGTGGAAGAGCGCAATATGAGCGCTCACCTGCGCGAGTTGGAGAAGACTCAGTGGCTGACCCGCGAAGATTTGATTCGCAAATCCGAGACCAAACTTCGCAAGCTGGTCCAGCATGCGGCCACGTCGGTTCCTTACTACCGATCCCTGTTTCAGAGGCTTCGCCTGGATCCGAGGGACATCCGGCAGATTAAGGATTTGCAGCAACTACCGCCCCTGACGAAAGAGATCTTGGGGGAGAATCTCGAAGCCCTCACCACTCCGGGAACTGAAGGAGTTCGGCTGCGCCACCAAACAGGTGGGTCAACTGGAGAACCCACAATACTTTATGTCGACAATCGCACCCGGAAATCCTGGTCCCGGGCCGCCTGTCTTCGCGCATGGGAGTGGGCAGGATGGCGGTCAGGTGAAAAAATGTGCAATCTATGGGGTTCCTATCTAGATCGTCCCACGCGTCCACCCATCACGGAAAGGCTTTACCATTTGTCTCAAAGAACCTCTTGGCTTGACGCATTCGCACTCTCGGAAGAGGCTCTCCCCAGCATGGTTGATCGCCTTCGTAGACTGCGCCCGGTTGCGCTGCGAGGATATGCCTCTGCACTGTATGTGATGGGGCGATACGTCCTGGAGAACAGCATCCAGGATGTGCGGCCACGACTAATCCTCACCACGACCGAGAAGCTTTACGATCGGCAGCGGTCGACCATCGAAAAGGCTTTTGGTTGTCCCGTTTTTGACTATTACGGAAATCGTGAAACCAATCTTATAGCAAGCGAGTGCCCGGAACATAAGGGGTATCACGTCGCCTTAGAGAATGCCTTGATTGAAGTGGTCCGTGACGGAGTCCAGGTCCCAGCGGGCGAGTCCGGTGATCTTCTGATCACCGATCTCTGTAACTTCATCACCCCTCTATTGCGCTACGAGGTTGGAGACCAGGTTCGTGTGACAGGCCAGGATTGCCCTTGTGGGCGCGGCCTTCCGGTCATCGATGAGATCCTTGGGAGGTCACACGACATTATAGTCACTGCAGAAGGGGGTTATATCCACGGCGAATTATTCACGCACGCTTTCTGGGACTGCGCCTGGGTCAAAAAATTCCAAATCGTCCAGGAATCCATCGGGCATCTCGGAGTGCTCCTGGTTGGCGAACCGAAGGGGCACGAGGATGATCTGGAAACAGCCCTCGCCTATCTCCGTCGGTACGTTGGAGCTAAGATGACGATCGACGTCAACTTTGTCTCTGATATCCCGCAAACACGAGCAGGAAAATTTCGATTCGTCGTATCAAAGATTCATGACTCTGGCCGAACAGCGGCCATCGGCACATCCTTAGAAGGAACTCACGATGTTCGATAGTAATGTCGTGGCAGTTGCCTGTGAACCGACCGTTCGGGTGTACCCTGAGCGGGCCCCTTTTCACCCCCCGGAATCCTATCCTGAGCTACCAGGATCGTTTCCAGGGGATCCCTCGAATGGTGTGTACCCCCTCGTCCGAGCCTGCTTGCGTGAGTTGGGTCTCGACGCCGCAAACTTCGGCACGCAGGACTGGAATCCATTCGGCGATATCGTGAAGCCAAGCCAAGTGGTGGTCTTGAAGCCAAATCTCGTCAAACACTTCCACCCGATGGGTGATTCCTATTACTTGAGCACGGTTACACACGCCTCGGTCCTCCGCCCACTCATTGATTACGCCGCCAAAGCTCTCAACGGGCGAGGCCGAATCATCATTGCTGATACACCTCTGGATTACGCTGATTTTGATCGAGTTGCCGCGCTAACGGGAATCGCCGACCTCGTGGAGTATTGTCGCCAAAACCTGGATGTTCCGGTCGAATTGCTTGATCTCCGTGAGAAAAGGGTCTTCATCGACGAAGCGGCCCACCGCACAGTGACGGATCTCCCCGGCGACCCGCGTGGATATGCGAACATAGACTTGGGACACGATAGTGCACTAGTGGACCTGGACTCCAGCCCCCAAAACTACTACACACTGGCTGACGACACTGTTGATCACCTGAATCCTATGTCGACAGCCCCGGGACAGACCAATCGGTACCATTACCCGGGTCACCACGAATACAGGATTTCCAAGACCATCCTCGCTGCGGAGACAATCATTTACGTTCCGAAGCTGAAGACGCACAAGAAAGCTGGAGTGACGCTGAGCCTAAAGAATTCCATCGGCATCGTAGGCGGAAAGGTCTACATGCCCCATCACCGTCCCGGTGCACCTCCACAGGGAGATGCCTTTCCCGTACCGCCGCCTCGGCAGTTTCTCCTCAAGAGGAGCCTGTATCTTGCCATGATGCGGCAGACAGCTTGGGGCCCCCGAGTGTGGGAAATGGTTCGCAGAGTGAAGAGACTGCTCGCTTCAGGACCGGAACCCTCTGCGGAATCCCTAAAGGAGCGCGAGCCTATTGAATGGGGGGATTGGAGTGGCAACGACACGATCTGGAGGTCGATCCTGGATCTCAACCGTATTCTCATTTATGCGGACTCGAACGGCCGAATGCAAGAGGCACCGCAACGCGCATACCTCACTGTCCTCGACGGCATTATCGGACAGGAGGGAGAGGGACCGATGACTGGCATTCCAAAACCCTGTGGAATCGTCCTGGCGGGGACCAACCCCGTGGCTGTGGATATGGCCGCCGTGCGAGCTATGGGCTTCAATTCCGAGAGAATCCCCTTGATGACCAACGCGGCCAAACCGTCGAGGTACCGCCTGAGTGCATTTCCGGACCCTCTTCCTGAGCTACACATCTCGGGTAATCGTCCCCTCCCCGCTCTGAAGTTCAAGCCTCCCCGAGGATGGAAGGACTTGTGCGTGGAGTCCGTGTCGCACTCAGGCCCGCGTTCTCGCGTAATTGCACCTCGTCCAGGCCGGTTAGAGCCGGCCTAAGCGCTGCTTTCCTGGCTTCCAGGCGCCGGCATCGAACCCGCGGGTTCAGCACTTATTCAAGGGCTCGGCGAATCGCCGGGGGAACGGAGCGTGTGGTAATTCGAAAGGCTTGACAGCCCAAGCGGTTTGGCTAGAATGGGCTGCCTCATCTGCAGGCAAGTGATTTCAATCCCCTCGTTGGCGCGGCGCGTGGAGCACAGTCCTCATCATGCCGGATGATCCGAAAGCAAGCGCGGCGCGCTCGCCGGCTCCCGCAGCACCTGCGGCCGGCGAGGGGGTGACCCGCCGCGGCTTTTTCTCCTGGATCGGCGTGGCGTGGATATCCTTCTCGGGCGCGATGGGTGTTGCCTCCGTCTCGACCCTCCGCTTCTTCTTCCCCAACGTCTTGTTCGAACCGCCACAAACCTTCAACGCCGGCTTTCCTGAAGAGTACATCCCGGGCCAAGTGGATAATCGTTTCAAGGAGTCCTTCGGCGTTTTCATGGTGCGTGACGATTCCTCCATCTACGCAATCAAGGCAGTCTGCACCCACCTGGGATGCACCCCCAACTGGCTGGAAGCGGAATTCAAGTTCAAGTGCCCCTGTCACGGAAGCGGTTTCTACATCACCGGAATCAATTTCGAAGGCCCGGCCCCGCGCCCTCTCGAGCGTTACCGCATCGTCCTGGCGGACGACGGCCAGATCGTCGTGGACAAGACGAAGATCTACCGGGAGGAGAAGGGCGAATGGAAGGATCCGGAAGCATTCATCGCCGCGTGAGCCGGCGCTAGCCGGGGAGACTTATGGCAGACGCCCCCAGGAAATCGCTTTTCACCCAGTTCCGGGAAAGCCAAATCTGGAACTCCATCTTCCGGCATGGCCCGCCGGACAACACCCGGAACCGCTCTCTGGCAGTGCTCACCAACGTCTTCCTGCACCTGCACCCGGTCAAGGTGAGGAAATCAGGCTTGCGCCTGAAATACACCTGGTGCGCCGGTGGAACCACCTTCTTTCTCTTCCTGGTGGAGACGGTCACGGGCTTGCTCTTGATGTTCTATTACCGGCCCACGGCCGAGTACGCCTTCTCGGACATCCTAGACTTGCGGGCCCAGGTCCCCCTGGGAATCATGCGGGAGATCCACCGCTGGGGGGCTCACGCCATGGTCATCGCGGTGTGGCTGCATATGCTCCGAGTCTTCATGACGGGATCGTACAAGCCGCCGCGCGAGTTCAACTGGAACATCGGCGTGCTGCTGCTGGTGCTCACGCTGCTGCTGAGCTTCACGGGCTACCTGCTTCCCTGGGACCAGCTGGCCATGTGGGCGGTCACCGTCGGATCCAACATGGCTCGCGCCACGCCCTTCTTGGGCAATGAAGGGCCGGGTGCCGCCTTGCTCAAGGTGGGCGACATCAGTCTTGTGACTGCGGGTGACGATGCCCGCTTCGCCCTGCTGGCGGGTCGGTTCGTCGGTGCCGCCGCCCTGCTTCGCTTCTACGTGCTCCACTGCGTGGGGATCCCCCTGGTGGCGGCCGTCCTGATGGCGGTTCATTTCTGGCGCGTCCGCAAGGACGGGGGCATTTCCGGACCTCTCTGATCCGCACTCCACTCCCGCGGGAGGACAGCGCGTCATGCAGTGGTTCAAATCGGCGGTCGACTGGCTGTGCAATCCGCCGATCCTTTTCACCCTGATTTTCATCGTCTTCTTCCTGGCCTATCTCTGGAAGAAGCTCACCTGGCTCTGGACGCCGAGGGCGTGCGTCGTGATCTTCCTGGCCGGCGGCCTGTTCGTGGCCTACGGTCTCACCGATCCCAACTTCCGGGCCATCGTCACCAAACCCGACAACGTCCCGATCGTGGGAATGCTGT
This sequence comes from Acidobacteriota bacterium, assembly GCA_022616665.1. Classification (GTDB taxonomy): domain Bacteria; phylum Acidobacteriota; class Polarisedimenticolia; order Gp22-AA2; family AA152; genus AA152. Next base: position 8,073 of record JAKEFJ010000226.1, on the reverse strand, counting down.
TCCTCACGGGCTTCTTCTCCTGGCTCTCCATGTACCTGGGGACGCGCAACGACGCGAGGATTGGAAAAAACCTGCCCCCCGAGGAAAAGCTCGAATCGGAGATCAAGATCCTGGTTTGGCCCGATCTGGTCTACACCGAGTTCCTCTGCATGATTCTCTGGTCGGTGCTGCTCATCATCTGGTCCATCTATCTCAAAGCCCCCATCGAGGAGCCGGCCAACCCCGCGAAGACCCCGAACCCCTCCAAGGCGCCCTGGTACTTTCTGGGACTTCAGGAGATGCTGGTTTACTACGACCCCTGGATCGCCGGGGTCCTCCTGCCGGGCCTGATCATCGTCGGACTGATGGCGCTTCCTTACATCGATCCGAACAAGAAGGGCAACGGCTATTACACCTTCGCCGAGCGGAAGTGGGAGATTCTCACCTTCCAGTTCGGATATCTGGTTCTGTGGGTCATGATGATCATCACCGGGACTTTCTTCCGGGGCCCCAACCAGAATTTCTTCGGCCCCTTCGAGCGCTGGGACGTTCACAAGGTCGTCCCCTTGAGCAACATCAACCTGTCGGAAGTCTTCTGGGTGAAGATGCTCAACCTGGGGCTGCCCGGAAACTGGCTGGTCCGGGAGGGCTTGGGAATCATCCTGGTCCTGGCTTATTTCACCGTGATTCCGATGTTCCTGGGTCGCACGCTGTTCAAGCGGTTTTTCGAAAAGATGGGGATGGTGCGCTTCCAGATCCTGATGTTTCTGCTGCTGTGCATGGTGAGCCTCCCCATCAAGATGTACCTGCGCTGGCTCTTCAACATGCACTACGTCGTGGCGATCCCCGAATACTTCTTCAACATCTGATCCGGGAGCCGAGAGCGTGCCCGCCAAGAACGAGGAATACGCCAGAAGCGTTCCGCTGCTGAACATGGTCTTTGCGCTGTGCAGCCTCGGACTCCTCCTCGGCACCCTGTGGATGGTCTGGGACGACTACTACCGCTCCTGGAGGCCGGTGCAGCGCCAGTTCCAAGCCTTGACCGCCAAACACACCGAGGAAGCCCTCCGCCAGGCGGAGCAGGCGGTGAATCAGGAGGAGCTGAAGAAGATCCAGGAAGAGCTGCAGGCGGTCGAAACGCGGTCGAAAGAGAAGAGGAAACAGCTCGACGAGCTTAACGAGAAGCGTAAGCGGAACACGGTGCGGGTCTACATCACCGACACGAATTTCAAGAACACCAAGTCGGTATTCGATGCGGTACGCTTCGCATACGAGGAGCTGGCGCACCAGCACTCGCCGCGCGCCGCCAAGAAGCTGGAAGAGCTCCACGAGGTCCAGAAAAAACTGACCGAATACAAGCTCGCCAACGACCAAGCCCTCACCGAGCAGGCGGAGATTAAAAAGCAGACTGAGGCCCTGGTCGGGGATCGCGCGGGCCTCGACATGAAGCGGCAGGACCTCCTGGCCGCGGTGGATCGGCTGCAGAAGAAGCTGGACGCAGTGGCGCCGAAGGGGCTCGTCATGAGGGCCTTCGAACACGTTCGCAATGCGCCGCTCCTGGACTTCATGGCGCCCGACCTCAAGGTGCAGCAGGTGGTTCTGGACAACCAGAACAAGGACATCAACTTCGTGACGATCCCCAGGGTGGATCGGTGCCAGACGTGCCATCTCGGAGCGGACCAGGCGGGGTATGAGAACGACCCTCAGCCGTTCACCACCCACCCGCAGCAGGAAATTTATCTCGCCAGCAAATCCCCCCACCCGGTTGACAAGGTGGGATGCACCGTCTGCCATCGGGGCCTGGATCGGGCCACCGATTTTCTGGATGCCGCCCACTGGCCCGATTCCCCCGAACAGCAGGCTCAGTGGGTGAAGAGCCACGACTGGCACCCCAAGGAGCATGAGACGAGCCCCATGCTTCCCTCGCGGTTCATCGAGTCCTCATGCCTCCCCTGCCATCAGGGAGTCGTCCACATCCCGGATGCCAAGAAGTGGAACCATGGTAAGGACCTCGTGGAGCGTGTGGGTTGTTATGGCTGCCACAAGATGAAGGGATTCGAGGGACTCCGAAAGGCCGGGCCGCCTCTGACGCGGCTCACGTGGAAGACCGACCCGCAGTGGGCTTACCCGTGGATCGAGAACCCTCCGGCCTTCCGCCCGGCCACCTGGATGCCGCGCTTTTTTGGATTGTCGAACAACTCATCCCCTGCGGATGTGGCCCGGACCCAGCAGGAAATCCGTGGCATGGTCACCTATCTCTTCGAGAAAACCGAGCCTGGAGGGTTCCCGAAGCTCCCGGGAACGGGAGACCCGCCCCGAGGCGAGAAGTTGGTCACGTCGGTGGGATGCCTGGGCTGCCATGCCGTGGCTCGGCTGGAGAAGTCCCCCCCGTCGCTGCGCCGCCGATTCGGCCCGAATCTGGACGGCATCGGGAGCAAGGCCAAGCCGGAGTGGATCTACGCGTGGGTCAAGGACCCCAAGGCTTATTTCCCCGAAACCCGCATGCCCAACATGAGGCTCACCGATCGGGAGGCGCTCGACATCACCGCATACCTGGAGACCCTGAAGGCTCCGGAGGGCTGGAAGCCGGGCATCGCCGAGGCGGACCCCAAGCTTCAGGACGAGCTGGTGAAGGATCAGATGCGGGCCCGAATGATGGAAGAGGAGGTGGAAGCCAAGATGGCCTCCATGTCCGAGCATGAGAAGGAGCTGTATCTCGGACAGCGGATGATCACTCGCTACGGATGCTTCGGGTGCCATCTGATCCAGGGCTTCGAGACAACCCCGCCCATCGGTACCGAGCTGAGCGAGGAAGGGAGCAAGGAGGTGGATCGCCTCGATTTCGGCTTTGTCCACATTCCGGAGACCCGGCAGGACTGGATCACCGAGAAGCTGAAGAACCCCAGGATTTTCGACGAGGGGAAGGTCAAATCCCCGGACGAGAAGCTCAAGATGCCGCTGTTCAATCTCACCCCCGAGGAGCGCGAGGCGGTGGTCACCGTGATTCTCTCCATGGTCAAGGAGAAACCGCAGATGGCCAGCACCTATCTCCTGGACTCACGGCACAAGGCGCTGGAAGCCGGCCGCCGGCTGGTGCAGGAGCACAATTGCCAGGGTTGCCACCTCCTGGACGGCGAAGGGCAGGACATCCGGGTCACCATCGCCCGCCAGCTGATGGAGGAGGGGCTGGGGGAGGAAGAAGCCGATTCGCGGGCGGTGGCTTTCTCGCCTCCATACATCACTGGCGAGGGCGCAAGGGTACGTTCCGACTGGCTCTTCCGCTTCCTGAAGGACCCCACTCCCATCCGTCCCTGGTTGTCGGTGAGGATGCCCACGTTCGGATTCACCGACGAAGAGAACAACACGCTGCTGAAGTATTTCACCGCGCTCTCGCAATCCGACTTTCCGTTCGAAACGCCTCCGGTCCAGCCCTTTCCTCCGGCGGAGATCGCCGCGGGAAAAAAGCTGACTTCCACCGATTACTTCAACTGCTTCTCCTGTCACCAGCAGGGCGCTCGAAAGCCCGAAGGAGACCCGTCGGGATGGGCTCCGGATCTGGCTCTGGCCCGATCCCGGCTGCGTCCCGCCTGGATCGAGGACTGGATCAAGGATCCCCAGAAACTGTATCCGGGGACCAAAATGCCCTCCTACTTCGATCCGGGGAGTTTCGAGACCTCGGGGCCCGACGACGTCCTGGGGGGCGATGAAAACAAGCAGATTCAGGCCATGCGTGACTATCTCCTGACCCTGGGAAGCGATCGAAGCGGGTCGTAGAGGGGATTCTCCCGGCGCTCTGGCCGCCCCATTCCCCGTCGGCTATAATGTCGTGTCTTTCGGGAAGCTCCGGTCGGGTCGCATCACTCATCCCCGAAATTCCTATCCACCCATCCAAGAGGAGCCAGAACCAGATGAAGCGAATTGGAACCCTGGGGATCGTCGCCCTGATTTGCGCCTGTTTGGCAGCGGTTCCCGCCCTGGCGGGGAATGTCGTCGGGAAAGTTACCTATGCCGGAGCTGCCCCTGCCCCCAAACCCATCCCCATCACCAAGGACAAGGAGGTTTGCTCCAGAGAGCCCCATGTGGATGAGAGCCTCGTGGTGGCCGCCGACAAGGGGCTGGCAAACGTCGTGGTTTACATCAAGGATGCGCCGAATGCGCCGAAGATGGCCATTCCAGCCAAGGCCCCGGAGCTGGACCAGCGCTCCTGCAAGTTCCACCCCCACGTTCAGATCATTCCCGCGGGCGGAACACTGGATATCCTGAACAACGATGGGATCCTGCACAACATCCACACCTATCCCAAAAACAACCCCCCCATCAATCAGGCCCAGCCCAAGTTCAAGACCAAGATGCCAATCAAGTTCGACAAGCCCGACACGATCAAGCTCGCTTGCGATGTGCACACCTGGATGAGCGGCTGGCTGATCGTCGCCCCGAACGCCTGGTACACCGTGAGCGGCCCCGATGGGACGTTCAAGATCGAGAACGTGGCGCCCGGCGCTTACACGCTCAGCTACTGGCAGGAAACCCTGGGAACCCAGACCGCCCAGGTGACCGTGGCCGCCTCCGGCGATGTCAAAGCCGACTTGACCTTCCCCGCGAAGAAGTAACTGCCTCGAAGGTTTCCGTAAAAGGCCGGGCGTCTGCCCGGCCTTGTTTTTCCACCCGGTTCTCAGCCAAATTCATTTGGGATATAGTCGCCTCCGCCAGGAAGATGGAGGTCGAAGAACACGCCATGCGCATCATGACTGCCCACCGGATTCTCATCGGCGCGGCCATTGTGTTCTTTGTGATCTACGCGGCGTGGGAGGCGAGTGGAGTGGCCGGCGGCAGGGGAAGTTTCTTGCGGGCCGCTCTTTCCGGCGCAGGCGCCGTCGGACTGGCTCTCTATTTCAGGACGCTGCCCAGGGCGGAAAACTAGTCCCCCGGGCTGCTCCGCGACGGGATGCGCGAAAGGAGAATCGATGGGAAGACTGCCGAAACTGGAACGGGACCAGGTGGGACCCGAAATCCAGGCCATCTACGACACCTACATGAAAGAGCGAGGCAACGTTCCCAACGCGTTCAAGACATTCGCGTACCTTCCGGAATACTTGACCACGATGATCGCCCACTATCGGGCGGTGATGTTCACGGGGAGTGTGCCTTTCAAGCGCAAGGAGCTGATCTTTCTTTACATCTCCCGCTTGAACGCCTGCCGGTATTGAATGGCGGGACACACTGCCTTGGCAAGGCAGATTGGCTACACCGAGGATGAAATTGCGGCGCTGCAAAAGGTCGCGGAGTCGGAGGTCTTCGACCCCGCGCTGAAGACCGCCCTGCTCTATGCGGAAGCGGCAACCCGCGACGCGCACCGTGTGGACGACAAGCTCTTCGACGAGATGAAGAGACATTACAGCGACTCGGAAATCATGGAGATCACGTCGGTGATCGGCCTGACGAATTACTGGAATCGGTTCACCACCGCGCTGCGGATCGACCTCTCGGGGAGCAACGAGCCGTACGACCCTCCGAGGCCGGGTGTCTGACAAGCGGCGCGTGGAGCGGCGTGGAGATCAATGTCAGTGAAGGCTTTGCTGATGATTCTGCCCGAATGTCTACTGCTCCTGAGCCCCCTGGCCAGCGTGCACTCCGTCGAAAATCCGCTTCCCAACCTGACCGGCGACTGGGACACCAATCATGGGGTCGTCTACCTCGACCAGGAAGGCGACCGGATCTCAGCCGAATTTGACTTCAAGGGAAAGCGCGACAACCGGCTCACGGGAGTTCTGAAGGGGACCACGCTGGAGGTGACTTTCGAGCAGCCCTCCTTGGCGCCGCCCTTGAATCGCGGCCGAGCGATCCTGACGATCCGGGCCAACGGCACGCGCTGGGAAGGGCCCTGGTATGATGCCGGGGGAAAGCAGCAAGGAATCTGGGAGGGAATCAAAATCGGCGCCACACCCGAACAGCCGGATCGTGAATTCGCTCCTCTTCTGAGCTCTCCGGTCTCCTACCCCGATTTCACACGGAAAACAGCCGACGGGAAGGGAGAAATCCACCTCGCGGACTTCGTCGCGGGCAAGCCCCTCGTCCTGGTGTCGACCTTCGCCGGATGGTGCAAGAACTGCAATTGGGAAGCCCCGGTCTTGGCGGAGCTCTACGAGAAGTATCATGCCCGCGGTTTCGACATCATCCAGGTGTCCGAGTACACGCACCCCGTGGACGTGGCCAAGTTCCTGGAGCGCCACCACCCCCCCTTTCCCGTCGTGGTCGGCTCCACGACCACCGATGACGCGACTCGCGAGGGCACCGACCACTACCGCTTTCGAAAACTGGTGGGCGACAAGCGGAAATGGGGCACTCCGTTCAACGTCTTCATCGTCAAGGGCGACCTTTCCAAGCCGCTGGTCGTCGCCGGCGAGCTGATGGAAGACGAAGTCGACGCATTCATCGCCCGGAAACTCCCCGCCCCCTGAGCCGCTGCGATTGTCAATCCGGCCTCTCGGGCGCGGGGTCGGGGACTTTGAGGAGGCGCCGCAGCTCGCGATCAAGCGACGAGGCGCGGACCTGAACTTGGCGAGATACGATGACTCCCTTCGGATCCAGCAGGAAGGCCCCGTCAGGCATCGCCCCATACGACTTGTGCACCCCGTCGTCCCACTGGTCCACGAGAAAGCGCAGATTCACCTTCAAGTCCTTTCGAGTTTGGCGCGCCAGGAGCTCGCGATCCCGGTAGCTCTTCGGCGCGGTTGATCGCAGAACCGCCGGATGCGCCTCCCTGGTGTAGATGACCAGAACTTTCACCTCCATTCGCTCCCATTCCCGCGACAGGCGGTCCAGATCCGGCGCGCTTTTCCTGAAATTTGAAGATGAAGCCGATCCGAACGCCAGGATCAGATACCCCCGACCCAGGTACTCCCCCAGGGCCAGCGGTTTGCCATCGGTGTCCTTGAGCGAGAATTCGGGCGCGGGATCCCCCGCGGCAGGATGCGTAGGAAATTTCTCCGGGACGCCATCATGGCCGTGTGGATGCGAGCCCTCCTCACCGGCACCGAGAAGAGTGACGGAGAGCAGAAAGGCACAGGAGAGGAAGGTTAGGAGTGGCGGGTGGGAGGGCACGCGGATATTTCCCCCGCGACGAGAGATTCAGCCCCGCAGGATGTTTCTCACAAGGAACAGGACGTTGGCGGGTCGCTCGGCCAGTCGGCGCATGAAGTAAGGATACCACTGGGTGCCGTACGAGACGTAGATTCGCACGCGATACCCCTCCTTCGCCAGCCGGCGCTGCAGGTCACGTCGTATCCCATAGAGCATCTGGAATTCGAAATCCTGCCTCCCAAGCTCGCCGCGCTCCACCTTGTCGGTCACATGGCGAATCATCGCCTCGTCGTGGGTTGCGATGGCGGTCTTCACGCCTTTCGCCCTGGCATCTGGCGCGAGGAGCAGATCGGCAAGCCGGCAGTAGTTGGCGTCCACCTCCGCCTTGTCTGGAAAGGCGACATCCGGAGGCTCCTTGTAGGCCCCTTTGCACAATCTCAGCGCCGCCCCGTCGGGGATCAGTCGATCCTTCACGTCCTTCTCGGTGCGGCGCAGGTAGGCCTGGACCACGACTCCCACGTTGGGGAATCGCCGGCGGGCGCCTTCAAAGAGCTGCAAGGTGACCTCGGTTACGTCCGACCCTTCCATGTCGATACGCACGAAATTCCCATGGTCGAACGCCCGCTTCAGGACCGACTCCAGGTTTTTCCGGCACTCCTCCTTTCCCAGCCGTAGTCCCAGCTGCGTGAGTTTCAAGGAGAGGTTGGACTTCACGCCAGTGCGCCGGATGCCATCCAGAATCGAGGCCACCTCGCGGGTGGAGGCCTCCGCCTCCCGGGGGCTCGAAATGTCCTCGCCCAGGAGATCGAGAGTGGCCACCAATCCCTCACGGTTCAGCTCGGCAACGGCAGCAAGGGCTTCGTCGAGGGTCTCTCCCACTACGAAGCGGCGCGCCGCTCGCCGGGAATACGGGAGCCCCATGATGAATCGCTGGGCACGGGGAGAGCGGGAAAGATAAAGAAAGAAGGACTTCGTCATGATCCATTCAGATTTCGAATCGGTCCGTGAGGAGCC
>JAKEFJ010000225.1 GCA_022616665.1 Acidobacteriota bacterium | reverse complement strand
TAGATGGGGCTACTTCTACGTCGAATTCTCCGAGCCGTCAATGGAAATCTTCGTGCCGAGTGTGGGGCGCGTGTCCACGAATCGTCCAAATGGGTTGGCAGCATCACCAGGTGACGCGCACTTGGCTTGATTATGTGGATGCGGCATCAGACGTGGTACGGGGACTTACCGGGCGAGTTCACAAGTGCAAGACAGAATGTAAAGTGGTCCCGCTAGTCGATCCGCTCCAGGAGCACGATGGCGCCCATCTTGCGGAACATTTCGCGCCGCCCGGGCGGGGCCAGGTGGGCCAGCAGGCGAAACAGCCAGGCGAAGGGCATCTGGCGCTTGAGGCGGTACGACTCCTCCCAGGTTGAGCGAAACTCGGCCTCCCTCCATCCATGCTGGCGGAAGAATTCCGTGCCTTCCTCCGGGGCGAACTGCATGCGGGCCTGGGCGCCGGCCAGCGACGAGCCGTAGGTTCTCTGCAGCCGTTTCAGGAGCACGGGGGACGCGAGATCGATGATCCACCAGCGCAGCATCTTCTGGTCATGGAGATCCTCCGCCAGTGCGCCCACCACTTGGGGAGCGAGGTAGACCAGCAGCCCCTCGCTGAGCGCCACTCCTTTCTTGGAAGCCTCGCTCAGCCGCTTGAAAAGCTCCCGCCGGGCGGGCACATCCTTGAGGTCCAACCGCACCGCTTCGCGGCGGCAGTGGGGCTTCTCGTTCCGCAGTTTCGCATCCTTGTAATCCAGAATCTCCGGCAGGTCGACCTCCACCCAATTCAGGGTGGGCGGCAGGGGGAGCCGGTAGGGTCGGGTGTCCAGGCCCGCGGCCAGGTTCAGCACCAGATCGGCGCCTTCCCTCTCCACGCAGCGCAGGACCAGCTCGTCGAACAGGCAGGTCCTCACCACCATGGGCCACGAGCCGAAGCGGAAGCCGGGCAGCTTTCTGGCCATCTCCTCGCCCTGCTCGCCGGCCAGGAGCCGCGCGTAGGGGTCGTGGAAATGGGCGTCGGGACGGTCCGATTCGAGCGCCCGGTACATGGCGACCCAGCGGGCCGTGTCGGAGAGGCTCTCGAAGATGGGACGAGGCGAGCTCAAGGGCGCACCTCCGGTTTCAGTCTCCCCTCAGGATATTGCCCAGGACCCCCCCGGCGGCGCCACCGCCCCCTCCGGAGCGGCCGGGAAGCCGTGGAATCAGCCATGACAGGAAGGCCTGGGTGGAACGGGTTTGGATGTAGAGGTCCCCCGCGCCTCGGAACTCGCACACCAGCCCTTCTCCCGAGAGGAGCGTGGATTTCCAGCCGCCCACCCGCCGGACGTCGAAGATCAAACCCTGGGTGAACGCGACCACGTGGCCGGTGTCGCACAGGTAGCTCTGTCTGCCATCCAGCGGGATCTTGTGAATGGCGCCGTACGATGAGAGGACGATCTGCCCCGTGCCGCTGGCCTTGAGCAGGAACAGCCCCTCCGATCCGAAGAAGGTCTTCGCCCCTCCCCATTTCAGATCGAGATTAATCTGCGGGGAGCTCGCCAGGAAAGAGCCCGACTGGACCAGCAGCGTGGCGTTATTCAGCGGCAACGTGGCGATATCTCCGGGAAGGGAAGGAGCCAGGGTGATTTCCCCTGGTCCGCCTTTCGCCGTGAAGGTGTTGGCGAACAGCGTCTCTCCGCCCAGCACCGTACGGGTGAGGGCGCCCAGCATGCCCCCTTTCATGGCGGTGGCCACTTCCAGGTTGGGTGACATGCTGACCATGGCTCCCGCCTCAGCCTGGATCGATTCCTCCGGATTCAGTCCCACGATGGCGAGCGAGTAGGCCGGCTGATAACGAATGTCGATGTTCATGCAGGGGCTCCTTCGCGTCCGACGCCCAGGGCATCGGCCACGCGATTGATGTAATTGAACCATGAGGCGATCAGTGTGATCTGGAGTATGGCCTTGTCGTCGAATCCCGAGGAGCGGAGCCTTTCCAGATGCTTGGGCGTAATGCTCGTGGCGTCCTGGGTGATCTGCACGGCGTAGTCCAGCATGGCACGGTCCGTCTCCGAGACCGGGGCGCGCGTGTAGTCTTCCCGCAGCACCTTCACCAGCTCCTCATCCAGCGTGACCCGTCGCAGAAACTCTGCGTGAGAGTCTATTCAATAGACGCACCGGTTGGTGACGGACACCACGGTGGTGATCATTTCGTGCTGCCGTCGCGTCAAGGGGAGATCGGGCGACATCAGGACGCCGAAGGTGGCGAAAGCGTGGTACAGGGCCTCGGGAATCAGCGAGTGGGAAGCCACGATTCCGGACACGGAATCAGGGCCGGGATGGACGGGTGTCGCGTACTCCACAGGGTAGAGGGCTTTCTGGGCTTCAAGCGCCTTGAGCAGGTTGTCGTCCGCTTCGGACATGGGGATGGTTCGAATCCAGGTCATGATCGCTCCGGGCCTTCATAGAAAGGCGTTGGAATAATCCCGCGCAAAACGATCCAGGGATAAGGGCCTGCGGCCGAGAATCTGCTGCACCGACCCCAGGACGTCGGCGGCCTGCCCCCGCTTGGCGTAGTGCTGCATTTCGAGGATGGCGTCGGTGAGCCACGGGGGAGCACCCGACCCCCTCATACCTCGGCTGAATTCCTCATCGGAAACGTCCACGTAGGTGATCTTCCGGCCCAGCGCGACCGAAAGGGTATTGGCCACCTGATGATAGCTCAGCGATTCGGGCCCGCTCAGATCGTAGGCATGCCCGAAGTGCGTCGTCTCGGAGAAAACGCGCGCAGCCACCGAGGCGATGTCCCGGACGTCGATGCAGCTTTCCTTCGCGTGGCCCGCGGGAAGGGCGATGGTCCGCGTGGCGCGGATGCTCTGGGCGTAGTAGGTGGATAGATTCTGCATGAAGCTGTTGGGACGCAGGAAGGTAAAAGGAACTCCGGAGGCCTGGATCGCCTTCTCGGAGGAGCGATGCCATCGGGCGAAGGTGAATTCCTCTTCCGAGGCGCGCCAGACGGAGATCTTCACCAGGTGCCCGACCCCCGCCTGCTTTGCCTGCTCCACCACGCCCATCTCCTGCTCCGCCAAGTCGGGCGTCGCGGCGCTCAGCAGGAAGAGCTTGGAGACGCCTCTCAGGGCAGGTCGCAGGGAATCAGGCTTGGCGAAATCCACCGTCACGGCGTCCAGGCCCGAGCCGCGCGCTTTCGCCGCCTTCTCTTCCGTGTGGTAGGCCGCGCGGAAGCGGAGGCCTTCCCGCTGCAGCGCTTGAACCACTTCACGGCCCACGGTTCCCCCGGCTCCCGTCACGAGAATCATGGCCGCTTCGCCGTCTCCAGGACGATTCGCGTCAGCATCTCCTGTCCCCTAGTGTAGGCCTTCAGGGAAATCCGCTCGTCGTTGGCGTGCATGGTGCGCAGGTCCACTTCCAGGATCGGGAAGGGCATCAGGCCGTAGGCCACCATGCCGCGCTGCCGCAGCACCTGGGAGTCGGTTCCGCCGGGGGACATGAATGGAACCACGGGAACGCCCGGGGACATGGAGTGCGCCACCCTCTGGATGGAGGCGTAAAGCGGCGTATTGATGCGGGACGCCGGCGTGGGGGGAGTGAATGCCCTGGCCGCGGTCACGTCCACTTTCGGGTCCTGGATTGTGGTGCGGAGCATCTCGGTGAAAGCCGCCATGTCGGCTCCCGGGAGGATCCGGCAGTTCAGATTGGCGCTGGCGGTGGCGGGAATGACGTTTTCCTTGTAACCCGCCGCGAGCATGGTTGGAGTGCAGGTGGTGTGCAGCATGGCGTTGTAGTTGGGATTGCGGGACAGCAGGGCGGCGCACCGGGCTCCCATGCTCGGATCCTCGAGTTTCGCGGCACAGGCTCCCATCTCCCCCGGCAGGACGGAGGAGAGTCCCTTGAAGAAGCCCCGGGTCGTGTCATTGAGCGAGACGGGAAAGGTGATCTTCCCGAGGCGGTCCAGGGCCTGAGTCAGCCGGACCACCGGATTGTCACCGGTCGGGATGGAGGAATGGCCGGCCGTACCGTGCGCCAGGATGGTGAAGTCCTGGTAAACCTTTTCGGTGGTTTGGACGGCGACGTACTGGATTTTCGCCTGCTGATCCCACACGATGAGCCCTCCCTCGTTGAGCACCAGCTCGGCATCGAAAAGCTCGGGATGCTTCTCCAGCAGGTAGTCCATTCCGTAGGTGCCGCC
>JAKEFJ010000224.1 GCA_022616665.1 Acidobacteriota bacterium | reverse complement strand
CGCAGCTAGCCTGTCCCATCACTCCGGAAGCCAGCGCTCCAGCCGATTTCCCGCGCGCCGCAGGGTCTGCTCGCGATCCGGGCCGACCGACACCAGCCCGACTTCGCACTGCAGGAGCTTCTCCATCCGATCCACGTAGGCACGGCAGGCCACGGGGAGATCTTCGAAACGGCGCACTCCGGTAATGGACTCCCTCCAGCCCGGGAAGACTTCGTAGACGGGTTGGCAGCGCGCGAAAGCCTCCAGGTCCGCCGGCAGCGACTCGATCCTTCCGCCCTGGTATTCGTACGCCACCGCCACCGGCACGTGCTCGAATTCATCCAGCACGTCCAGGAGCGTGAGTGCCGCGCACTCCATGGAATTCACCTTGACCGCATAGCGCCCCAGGACACCATCGAACCACCCACAGCGGCGGGGACGACCGGTGACCGTCCCATACTCTCTCCCTCGCTCTCTGATCCGATCCCCCGACTCGCCCTTTTGCTCGGTGGGAAAGGGTCCCGACCCCACCCGGCTGCAGTAGGCCTTGAACACTCCCAGCACCCCGGTGACACGGGCCGGGCCGACTCCCGATCCGGTGCAGGCCCCGCCGGCGCTGGAGTTGGAGGAGGTCACGAAAGGATACGTCCCATGGTCGAGATCGAGCAGCGTTCCCTGGGCTCCCTCGAATAGGAGACGGTCTCCGGCTTCCATTCGGGAATGCAGCAGCTCGACCGTATCGGTGATGAAGGGCTCCAGCAACTGGGCATACTCGAGGTAGGCCTCCTGCGTCTTGTCATCGGTCGTGGGTTGATCGGTGAGCCTCCGAAATCTCGCCGAGCGGTAGGCCGCCAGCTTGTCCTGAAAGACCTGGGGATTGCGCAGATCCGCCATGCGCACGCCGAGCCGTGCCACCTTGCTCTCATACGCGGGGCCGATCCCTCGCCGGGTCGTGCCGATTTTCGCTTCCCCTTTGGCATCCTCGCTCTGCGCGTCCAGAACCCGGTGCTCGGGCAGGATCACGTGGGCCCGATCGCTGATGCGGAGATTGGCATCGACTTGCACTCCCGCGGCGCGAATGTCCTGAATCTCCTGCAGCAGGGACGCCGGATCCACGACCACTCCGTTCCCGACGATGCTGAGAACTTTGGGATGCAGGATCCCCGAGGGGAGGTGCCTCAACGCGAAGCGCCGGCCGTCCACGACCACCGTGTGCCCCGCATTAGGGCCGCCCTGGTAGCGCACCACTCCCTGCGCGCGGGCCGTGAGGTGGTCGACGATCTTCCCTTTCCCCTCATCGCCCCACTGGCCGCCCACAACAATTACGCATGGCATTTCGGATTCACCCTCGCGCTGTCCGTGGAATCCCAAGGGAGAACTTCGGAGCAAACTGCGCAGCTTCTCTTGGGGAACGCATCTTATCAGAGCCTTTCTCGGGCGTTCAACCGCGCGCCGAATCGCCTCCGGCGGTACCCGTTTTCGACTTTGCAGTCCACGGGAGGAACAGCTAAACTCCGCGTGCCATGAGGACCAATATCATTCTGGATGGCGCGTCCTTGAAGCTAAAGGACGTGGAGCGGGTAGCTCTGGGGCGCGCCTCGGCGCGACTGCACCCCAAGGCGCGGCGGCGCATGGTGCGATCGCGCAGAATCATCGACGCCCTGGCGCGTGGCCGGGAGCAGATCTACGGAGTCAATACGGGGTTCGGACGGCTCAAGGATGTCCGAATCTCTCCGGCCAAGCTGGCGGACCTTCAAGTAAATCTCATCCGGAGCCACTGCGCCGGCGTGGGAGAGTGGCTTTCCGAGGAGCAGACCCGCTCGCTGATGCTCCTGAGAGCCAATGTCCTGGCCAGGGGATATTCGGGCGTCCGGCCGCGCGTGGTGGATCTGCTGCTGGCCATGCTGAACACAGGCATCCTCCCTCGCATTCCGTCCCAAGGCTCGGTGGGAGCCAGCGGCGACCTGGCGCCCCTAGCCCACCTGGCCCTTACGTTGATTGGAGAGGGGGAAGTCACGGTGAAGGGCCGCGTGCTGCCGGCTTCGGGCGCCTTGAGACGAAGAGGACTGCGCCCCTTGAAGCTTCAGGCCAAGGAAGGCCTCGCTCTGATCAACGGTACGCAGATGATGACGGCGATCGGGACGCTGGCGCTGCTTCGGTCGGAAAGCCTGGCCCGGCACGCCGATCTGGCCGGAGCGCTGTCCCTGGAAGCCCTCAAGGGCTCCCGCCGGGCTTTCGACCCGCGCCTCGAGAAGCTGAGGCCGCATCCGGGCCACGCGGCATCCGCCTCCAACCTCCGTAGACTGCTGGGCCACAGCCCCATCGAGCGATCCCACGCCGGCTGCGGCCGGGTGCAGGACAGCTACGCCCTGCGCTGCATGCCCCAGGTCCATGGGGCCAGCCGGGATGCCCTATCTCATGCCCGCTTGGTGCTGGAGCGCGAAATCAACTCGGTGACGGACAATCCCATCCTGTTCCCCGAGGATCGGGAACTGCTCAGCGGCGGCAATTTCCATGGGCAGCCGGTCGCTCTGGCCCTGGACTACCTGGGAATCGCCCTGGCCGAGCTGGCGGGAATCTCCGAGCGGCGCCTGGAGCGCCTCACCAATCCGGATCTCAGCGAGCTCCCCGCCTTCCTCACACCCGATCCCGGGTTGCACTCGGGCTTCATGATGGCGCAGGTGACGGCCGCCGCCCTGGTGTCGGAGAACAAGGGACTGGCCCATCCTGCGAGCGTCGATTCCATTCCCACTTCCGGGGCTCAGGAAGACCATGTCTCCATGGGGGCCTGGGCCGCCCGCAAGGCTATGCGGATTCTCGAAAACGCCGAGCAAGTCTTGGCCATCGAGATTCTGGCGGCGTGCCAGGGTCTCGATTTTCACTCTCCGCTGAAGTCCTCCGCGCCCCTGGAAACGGCGCGACGGTTCGTGCGGCGCACGGTCCCGCGGCTGGTGGCGGACCGGGTTCTCGCCGAGGATATCCGGCGCATGGTGGATTTGCTGCGCTCCAGGAAAATCCTCGACGCGGTCTCCCAGGTCTCGGGGCCACTGCGATGAGCGCCAGACTCGCTGAATCGGAAAGGAACCGGTGATGCCCCCAGAGCCAAGGGTGATTCGCGCGCCACGGGGCAACACGCTGAGCTGCCGCGGGTGGGTGCAGGAGGCTGCCCTCCGGATGCTCATGAACAACCTGGATCCGGAGGTGGCGGAGCGCCCGGCCGATCTGGTGGTCTACGGCGGCACCGGCAAGGCGGCGAGGAACTGGGAATCCTACGACCGGATCGTGGAGACGCTCAGGAGACTGGAGTCGGACGAGACCTTGCTAGTGCAGTCCGGCAAGCCGGTGGGAGTCTTCAAGACCCACTCCGATGCTCCGCGGGTTCTCATCAGCAATTCCATGCTGGTGCCGGCGTGGGGGGACTGGACCCATTTCCGGGAATACGAGCGGATGGGTCTCACCATGTACGGCCAGATGACGGCCGGTTCCTGGATCTACATCGGAACCCAGGGGATCCTCCAGGGGACCTTCGAGACCTTCGCCGCGGCGGCGCGCCGGCACTTCGGCGGGAGCCTGAGGGGGCGGCTGGTGCTGACCGCCGGCCT
>JAKEFJ010000223.1 GCA_022616665.1 Acidobacteriota bacterium | reverse complement strand
GTGGCAATCAACTCGAACGACGCCGTGAACTATCCGGAGGATAATTGGGAGCAGATGGTGGCCCGGGCGCAAGCCAAGCGATTCAACTTTCCCTATCTGCAGGATGCGTCCCAGAACGTGGCGCGGGATTACGGGGCCACGCATACGCCCCAGACCTTCGTCTTCGATCAGGACCGCCGTCTGCGGTATACTGGGAAGATCGACGACAATTGGCAGCGTCCTCAGGCGGTCGCGCGCCGGTATCTCCGGGAGGCGCTGGATGCCTTGCTCGAGCGCCGGGAACCGGCGGGGCCGTCCACTCACGCGATCGGCTGCACGATCAAATGGGCGGGTTGAGCCCAGCCATCGCTGTGGCGGGATTAGGATTGTATAGGAGGAACCATGCCGACAAATCCGAAAGTGACGGCTGCGAAACGACAGCGGGAACGCGATAAGGCGGAAAAGCGGAAGGAAAAGGAGCTACGCCGGGAGGAGCGGAAAAGGGCCAAGGAGCCCGTGCTGCGTGGGCCCGATGATCCGGATCCGGATCTGGCCGGCATGAGACCAGGCCCCCAAGCCCCCCTCTACTGATCTGCTCCGGTTTGTGGCCGATCGCCGACGCGCAGAGCTGGCACGGACCTTCTTCTTGGCCGGCCTGGGTCTGTTGGCGCTGACCGTGATCGCGCGCTGGGCCGGCCCCGGCGCCCTCCCCGAGAGAGTGGAGCCCATCCTCCCACTGACGCCCGCCATGGTGCCGTTGGTAACCGGAGACGAGCCGCTGGCCCAGCTCTTCGCAAAGGCCGGCTGCCCGGTCTGCCATACGATACCGGGTATTCCCGGAGCGGAGGGGCGGGTGGGGCCGAAGCTGGTGCTGGCGCAGACCGGACCGGCGCGGCTGGCTGATCCGCGCTATCGAGGCCAGGCGAAGTCCGTCCGCGAATATGTCGTCGAGTCCATCCTGAATCCCGGCGCCTACGTGGTCCCCGGCTTCCCCGATCGGACCATGCCTTCCTGGTATGGGCAGAAACTGAGCGCCGCGGCACTGGAGAAGATCGCGACCTATCTGGAATCCCTCGCTTCCGAGTCGGCCCCGAGAAGTCCTGACGGCCGGAATCGGGAGCTTCACCCGGCGGGCGGCTAGAGCTTCCGGAGGGGACCGCCCGAGGGAGCGATACCGCCCTGTATCTGGTAGCCCTTCGGTTTCTCGGCTTCCGCCTTGTCGGCCACTGCCCCCCCGTCGTCGACTTTCAAGCCGGCCAACTTGATCCTGAGCCGGAGGTTGTTGGCGCTGTCGGCATTGGCCAGCGCCTGATCGAGCGAGATCTTGCCCTCCTTGTACAGATTGAACAGGACGTAGTCGAAGGTCTGGCACCCTTCCTGGACGCCCTGTTCCATGGCCTCCTTGATATTGTCGGTCTCCCCCTTCTTGATCAGGTCCTTGACCCGTGGCGTATCCATGAGGATCTCCAGGGCCGCGACCCGCTTGCCGTCGATGCCCCGGATCAGCCGCTGGGAGATGATGGCCCGCAGGTTCATCGAGAGCTGCAGATAAATCTGCTCATGCTGCTCGTGGGGGAAGAAGTTCATGATGCGCTCCAGCGCCTGGTTGGCGCTGTTCGCGTGGAGGGTGCCCATGCAGAGGTGCCCGGTTTCCGCGAATTCGATTCCCGCCTTCATCGTTTCGGTATCGCGGATCTCACCGATCAGAATCACGTCCGGGGCCTGACGCAGGGTGTTTTTCAAGGCCGCCTGGAAGGAATGGGTGTCGAAGCCGACCTCCCGCTGGGTGATGACCGATTTCTTGTGCCGGTGCACGAACTCGACCGGGTCCTCGACCGTGATGATGTGGCCGGGTGAGGTCGCATTCCGATGGTCGATCATCGCCGCCAGGCTGGTGGATTTGCCCGAGCCGGTGGCCCCCACGAAGAGGACCAGGCCCCGCTTGGTCAGCGCGATGTCCTTGGTAATGGGGGGGAGTCCCAGTTTGTCGATCGGCACGATTTCGACCTTGATCTGGCGGATGACGAATCCCACGTTGCCGCGTTGGCGGAAAATGTTGACCCGGAAGCGGCCCAGATCCGGATAGTAGAGGGCCAGGTTCATCTCCATCTTTTCGGCAAACTCCGCCCGTTGCTTTTCCTTCATGACGTCCTGGGCCAGCGCTTCCAGCTGTTCACCGGTGAATGGCGCGTCGCCGATCGGCTGGGTGACGCCCTGAACGCGGTACATGGGCGGCAGATCCACCGTGAGATAGACGTCGGCAGCATCTTTGTCCACCATGACCTTGAGAATGTCGTGGATGTTGGGAGTCATCTGATCCTCCAGAGATCCGGACTGCGCCGTTGAGACGGGCCTTGATCCTTGGCGGTCTAGGCGGCGCCGGGAGCCGCCGCGGCGCCCGAGGGGCCGAACAGGTTGGGATTCATGCTGCGTGATTGCGCCTCTGCCTTGGTCACCAGGCCCTTGGTCACCAGGTCCATGAGCGCCATATCCATGGTTTGCATGCCGTCCTTCTTGCTGGCCTGCATGATGCCGGGGATCTGATGGAGCTTGGCCTCCCGGATCAGATTCCGCACGGCCGTGGTCCCGGTCATGATCTCCAAGGCGGCCACCCGCCCGCCTCCTTTTTTCTTGAGCAGGGTTTGGGTGACCACCCCTTCGATCGACTCGGCAAACTGGGCCCGGATCTGGGCCTGCTGGTTGGGGGGAAAGACGTCGATGATGCGGTCGACGGTCTTGGGCGCGCTGGAGGTATGCAGCGTGCCGAAGACCAGATGGCCGGTCTCCGCCGCCGACAGGGCGAGCTGAATGGTCTCCAGATCCCGCATCTCGCCCACCAGGATGATGTCCGGGTCTTCGCGCAAGGCGGATTTGAGGGCATTGGCAAAGGAGTGGGTGTGGGGACCGAGTTCGCGCTGGTTGACCAGGCATTTTTTGGACTTGTGGACGAATTCGATCGGGTCTTCGATGGTCAGGATGTGGCCTTCAAAGGTGTCGTTGAGGAAATCGAGCATGGCGGCCAGGGTGGTGGATTTGCCCGATCCCGTAGGGCCGGTCACCAGCACGAGCCCCTTTTCTTTTTCGCAGAGCTGGCGGAGGATCGGGGGCATGCCGAGCTGCTCCAGCGCGAGGATCTTCGTGGGGATCGTCCGGAACACGGCGCCTTCGCCCCGGCGTTGCACGAATACATTCACGCGGAAACGGGCGATCTCCCCCATCTCGAACGAGAAGTCGCATTCGTGCTTCTCCTGGAAGACCTTGCGCTGCGCGTCGTTCATCATGTCGAAGACCAGATCGTGGACCTCCTCCTTGCTCAGGGGAGGGCTGTCCAGCTTCTTCAACTCTCCGTGGATGCGCAGCATGGGCGGCTCGCCGGCACTGAGATGGCAGTCCGAGGCGCCTTGCTCGACGCCGAAAGACAACAACTGGGTAACGTCCATGGGGTCCTCCTCCGTGTTCCGTCCGGGCAAGAGTATACCCAAAACCTGTCGCACGGGCCAGCGAGCGATCAAATGACTCCCATGTCACGGCCGGCTTGCCGAAAGGCGGCGAGCACCTGGTCCAATTGTTCCGGACTGTGCTCCGAGGTGACCGTGGTCCTAATCCGGCTGCCGTTCCGGGGAACCGTGGGCGGGCGGATCGCAGGCGCATAGACGCCCAGCTGCAGGAGCCGCTCGGCCATCTGCGAGGCCCGTGCCGGGTCGCCGATCAACACCGGCACAATCGGGCTGGCCGTGTCCGTCAGGCTGAACCCCAGGGCCAGGAGCCCTTCCGCGAGCTGCCGGCGGTTGTCCCAGAGACGGGTGCGCCGCCCGGGCTCCTTGGAGAGGACCTCCAACGCGGCCTGCGCGGCTGCTGCCGTCGCCGGCGGCGGGGCAGTCGTATAGATGAAGGATCGGGCCCGATTCACCAGATAGTGAATCAACGAGGCGGGCCCGACCACATAGGCGCCGGACCCGCCGAGGGCTTTGCTTAACGTGCCCATGTGGAAGGGAAGCCGGCCTTCCAGATCGAAGTGTTCCAGCGTCCCTCGCCCCTGGGGACCCATCGCGCCGGTCCCATGCGCATCATCCACCAGCAGCTGTGCCTCGTACCGCTCGGCCAGCGCAAGCAGATCGGGCAGCGGGGCAAGATCGCCATCCATGCTGAAAACCCCGTCGGTGACGATCAGGGTGCGCTGCGAGGCTCCTCGCTTTTCCAGAAGCTGGCGAAGATGGGCGACATCGCGATGACGGAACACGCGGAAGGTGGCGCCGCTGAGACGACAGGCGTCAATGAGGCTGGCATGGCAGAGCCGGTCCGCCAGGATCAGCCCGCCTGACTCGATCAGGGCGGGAATGAGGCCGATGTTGGCCAGATAGCCGGAACCGAAGAGCAGCGACGCTTCGGTGCCCTTGAACCGGGCCAGCGCGGCCTCCAGCTCGACGTGGGGGGGCAAGGTTCCGGAGATCAACCGAGAGGCCCCTGCGCCGGTTCCGAAGCGCTCGATGGCCGTGATGGCCGCCTGTTTCAGCCGATCATGGGTGGCCAGACCCAGGTAGTCGTTG
>JAKEFJ010000222.1 GCA_022616665.1 Acidobacteriota bacterium | reverse complement strand
TGAGAGATCGACCGTTGTGCCGGCCGCCTTTCCGATTCGGGCGAGCGCATTGAGCTCAGCGCTTGCCTTCCACTCGCGAAGCACCGACGCAGGAAATTTCGCAAGATCGTTGTCGGCCAATTTCGCGCAGTTCTGGCAGAACCAGATGCCATTGGCTTCACTCGATCGCGATTCGGGCGAAAGGCTGGAGTCGAACCGAGGACCACCAGGGAGGCGGCGGTAATGTGTGCGGCTACACCGACATTGACGACCTTGCCCTCTGCGATCTGCGGGCCGCTCGTCGGAGCTTGACAGTCGGGTCGAGAGCATCGGTGGCCGACCCTGGCTGCGAGAATGATCTTAATTCTCTCCGGAAAGTTGTCGCGCATCATCAGGTCTCCAGACACACATGGCGCCGATTGGCTACTGCCCCTGGAATTCTAGGCTTTGCGTGGAAGCCGCCGACTGGGCGTGTCATCGTCGAAAGCGGTTTTGACCGGAAAGTAAGCAAGGATCGATCAGACTCTCCTTGACTTCCCCGCAACAAGCGGCATCATGCCTTTGCTCCACGGAGATCCCGATGCCGCACCTTTCGCCACCAACCCTGACCCAGAGCGAGCAACAGGCGATTCTTCGAGCAACGACCCGCAATCCCCGGGACCACCTGATTTACTCGCTCGCCCTGGGGACCGGGCTACGGCTGGCGGAAATTGTAGACATAGGGGATGTCTATATAGATGATAGGACCCCCCGGACGCGCTTGAGAATCCGCCCCGAGATCGCCAAGGGTGGGCGAAGGGGCGATGTTTTCCTGCCTGATGCGCTGATGGGTAAACTCCGAAGATTCTGGACACACAAGGCGCTGCGCTGGGAGGGACTGCAACCCCAGGACCCCCTCTTCTGCTCCCAGTCCCGCGTCCGCATCAGCAAGCGCCGCGTCCAGTTCGCCTTCCGGACCTGGCAGGTGAAGGCTGGATTCGACCGGCTCTACCCCTTCCATGCCCTGCGGCATTATGCCGAGCTCGGCATAACCGCCATACCGCCATAACGGCAGTCTATCGGGCCAGCAGGGACCTCTTCCTGGCGCAGAGGTTTGCACTGCGGAGCGCACCGGGGAATGGTACAATGCCGCCCGAGATGCTCGACCCTGCGCCAGATCCCTCCGCGACGAAGGACAACCGATGAATCAGGAATTGAGAAAGCCGGGTGCCGCCAGCGAAGTCGAGGCCCGCCGTGTGGCCGAGGAGGCCCGCGAGGCCGAATGGCGGGCGCCGAGCTTTCTCAAGGAACTATTCCTCGGCGATTTCCGGCTGGATCTGGTCCATCCCTTTCCCGGCATCGACACGCCGCCCCGTCCGGAGTTCATCGAATTCTGCGCACGGCTGGAGCGTTTCCTCAAGGAAAAGGTGGATCCCGATCGCATCGATCGAGAAGGCAAGATCCCGCCGGATGTCGTCCAGGGCCTGCGGGAAATGGGCGCCTTCGGCATGAAGATCCCCAAAGAGTACGGAGGACTCGGCTTCTCGCAAGTGGAGTACTGCCGGGCCATGCAGATGGTCACCAGCCACGACGGCAGCGTCACCGCTCTGCTCTCCGCCCATCAATCCATCGGCCTGCCCCAGCCGCTCAAGCTGTTCGGCACGCCCGAGCAGAAGAAGAAGTATCTCCCGCGCTGCGCGGCCGGCGCCATCTCGGCTTTCGCGTTGACCGAACCGGAGGTGGGATCGGATCCAGCGAATGTGGCCACCACCGCCGTTCGCACCGAAGACGGAAGCGCCTACATCCTGAACGGCGAGAAGCTCTGGTGCACCAACGGTACCGTG
The DNA here is from genome assembly GCA_022616665.1 of Acidobacteriota bacterium. Taxonomy (GTDB): domain Bacteria; phylum Acidobacteriota; class Polarisedimenticolia; order Gp22-AA2; family AA152; genus AA152. Next base: position 6,091 of record JAKEFJ010000222.1, on the reverse strand, counting down.
GCGGAGCTGCTGGTGGTCATGGCGCGCCATCCCAACACCCGGAAGATCTCCGCATTTATCGTGGAGACCTCATGGCCCGGCGTGCAGGTGACCCATCGTTGCCACTTCATGGGGCTGAACGCCATCGAGAACGCCGTGATTCGCCTGAACGAAGTTCGCGTGCCGCGGGAGAACCTCCTGTGGGAGGAGGGGCGGGGGCTCAAGCTGGCGCTGGTCACTCTCAACACCGGGCGACTGACACTGCCGGCTTCGGTGGCGGGCATTGCCAAAGTCTGCCTTGAAATCTGCCGCGACTGGGCGAGCAAGCGCGTCCAGTGGGGCCAGCCGGTGGGGAAGCACGAGGCCATCGCCCAGATCCTGGCGGACATGGCCGCCAACACCTTCGCCATGGACGCGGTATCGGAGATGTCCTCGCAGATGGCCGATCGGGGAGGCACCGACATTCGTCTGGAGGCGGCCGTGGCCAAGATGTGGAACACGGAGGCGGCCTGGAAGATCGCCGATCAGACGGTGCAGGTGCGCGGCGGGCGCGGGTATGAAAAGGCGGACTCCCTGCGAGAGAGGGGCGAGGCGCCCATTCCCGTGGAGCGCATCCTGCGCGATTCGCGCATCAACCTGATATTCGAGGGTTCCAGTGAAATCATGCGGCTGTTCATCGCCCGGGAGGCAGTGGACAGGCACCTGGGTGTGGCGGGGCCGATGGTGGACCCGAAGGTTGCGGCGGGGAAAAAGCTCGCTGCTCTCCCGAGAGTGATCGCCTTCTACGCTGCCTGGTATCCCACCCGCTGGCTGGGATGGGGACGCTGGCCACGCTATGCCGAGTTCGGGGAGCTGGCTGTGCACATCCGATTCATCGACCGCACCAGCCGCCGCCTCGCCCGCAATCTGTTCCACGCCATGATGGTCTACGGCGCCCGTCTGGAGAAGAAGCAGGCCTTGCTATTCCGCGGGGTGGAGATTGGAGCGGACCTCTTCGCCATGACGGCCGCCGTCAGCCGGGCCCACTCCATGAGGAGGGCCTCCGCCGAGGGAGGGGCCCAGGCGGTGGAGCTGGCGGATCTCTTCTGCCGCAACATCCGCCGGCGCATCGGCATCAACTTCAGGGCGATCTGGGGCAACGACGACGACTGCAAATACCGGGTTTCCCGGCACGTCCTGGATGGAGAGCATCGCTTCCTGGAGCGGGGCATCATCCATCCGGTCCCTTCCTACACCGCCCATTCCCACGCACCGGTCCCCGAGGAAGCGACCCCTCGCCGATAGATTTTTGTTGCACAAATCCGTTCGGCGGACCGATCAGCCTTGTGCTGGGTCGGAATAAAGTCCAGATTGGCCCCATCGTGACCTCAGCGTTGATAGGTGGCGGTCCATCGATGATGACGTGGAGGAAATGAGTGGACGCACTTCCCCCAGACCCCCTCGATCCTCATTCGGGATACGTGTCGGAAAGCGCAAAGCGGAAGTTCACATTACTTGCGGGCTTGGTGGGCTTCCTGTTCTTTATCGTTCAGGCGGTTATTCCCCTATTCCTTATTCTGGCCATGGGGAGAGTGATGCGCGGGTTCGAGCCGTCCCGATCGCTCTGGCCCCATGTCGAGAGCGCCGTCTACTGGAACGGCTCACTCTGGTACGCGGAGGAGTCCCTGCCGAGGCGAATGTCGCCCCGACAGGAAGCCACGCTTCAGGAGCTGAGCCTCGAGCTCCCCGAGAGGACGCCCCGCACCGCCTGCTCCCTCTTCATGGAAGACCCCAGGCTCCTGGCGGGCTCCGACCGGCTCTGGATCATCTCTCCTGAGGATGTTCGCTACTTCAAGGACGGTCAAAAGACAGCTCTCATCGTCGGGAACCGGCTTGGGAACATCTCCTATCCGTTCCTCCTTGAGGGCCGACCGGCCGTATTGGAAGAGAGGCCGGGCGGCATGGCCCTGACGATTCTCCGCGATCGGCTCTGGGAGCGAGGGCCATTGATCCACTTTGGCCCGGAAAATGAGGTTTCGTCCATCGTTTCCGGTATTCGTGTCATCCCCTGTGCCGGCGGAATTCACCTATTCATGGATTTCGGGCAGACCATTCAGCATCGCGAGGGGCTGCCGCAGGGAAGCGGAAGCGATTGGCCCTCGTGGGAGCCGGTCGCCCACTCCGCGGAAAACTGGTCAGCTGCCTGCATGGAGGGTCAAGCGGCGGTTTTCGTCGTGACCCAGGATACTTCGCATGATGTCTTGATCGAGTATCGGCGGGGTTCCGCAGGGTGGGTGCGCCATCGAGAGCTTCCTCTGACGACCTGGGGCGCCTCCATCGGTGTGGTGCCGGAGGATGGCGGAACGAAGATGTATGTTCTGGCGACAATGAACCAAGGGAGTCTGGGAGTCATGGAGGTGAAGGACGGCGAGCTTGCAGATCATGGGAGCTACTACCGCGGCGAAGCGGAGGCCAAGTTCGGATCCATTTTGAAACTCTTCCTGGCCACCGCCCTGGCCTATCTCGCCTCGCCCATCGCCCTGGCTTGCCTCCTTTCCGGCATGATGACCTATTGGCGCATCTCGGGCTTCCGTGTAGGAGGGAGTCAGATGGAACTGGCTCCGATCTGGCGGAGGGCGCTGGCGGAAGTCGTGGACACCCTCGTTCAAGCCGGACCCCTTGCCGCAGGATACCTCATGACCGTGGGGTCGTTTCTCATGCCAACTCACGCGCTAGGCCACTCCGGTCCCGGCAGGGGGTTCGCGATCATCGTTTTCGGCATTGCGTGGGCCGCCCTCTGCCTGTTCTTGTTCAGTTTTCTGGAGGGAAGGTGGGGATGGACCCCAGGCAAATGGATATTCCGAATCAAGGTTCTGGGAACGGACCTTCAGCCCTGCGGCTTTCTCCGGGGGCTGGTGCGGAATCTCCTGCGCGTCGTCGACGGGTTCTTCAACTTCATGGTGGGATTGCTGGTGACTGCTCTGAGCGAGAATTGGCAGCGCGTGGGCGACATGGCGGCTCGCACCATCGTGGTCCGCGCGGGAAGGAGCAAGTCTCCTCCCGGGTTCGACCCGTCGCACTCTCCTGGTCCGGACGTCGGAGCGACTCCTGAGAGTGGAGTCCTACCCGAGACCGGCTCTCCGGGTTGATATCAGTCAAGCCCCCCCTCGATCGCGCAACCGTGAACCCCTCGGTCGGCAATTCCGTAGATAACTATGACGGGGGGAACACTCAGCTCAATGGCGGCAATCGCGACGCGGGCCGATGCTTGACCCCCCGCGAGGGCGGGACGTAGAATCCGCAACGCTGTGCAAGCCCTGCGGGGGAATCCTTTCCCTCTGAGGAGTTCGATGAAGAATGCCCGGATTGCCCTGGCCAGCTTGGTCGTTGTCGTGGGTGCTCTGTTCAGCTCCGCACAGGCTCGCGCGGGGGACAGCCCCGGCGTCGGCATCTTCAGCGATATTCGGGTTGAGAAGGGGGAGGTTCTCCACGACGACGTGGTCTGCATCGGGGGCCATGCCACCGTGGAAGGAAAGGTGGAGGGCTCCGTCGTGGTCATCGGCGGAGAGCTGGATTTCTCCGGAGAGGCCGAGGAGGTCGTGACCATTCTCAGCAAGGCAAATTTCCAATCCGGCACGGCGGTGCATGGCAACATGGTCCACATCCTGGGAGAGATGACCAAGGCGCCGGATGCGAGATTCGAAGGGGAAAAGGTCGACGTGGGCTCCGCCCTTCCGCCGCGCATGCAGCGCATCTTGTCGCGCGGACTCATCGGCTTGTTCGTGCTGCTGCGCCTCATAGGGCTCATCGTGAGCGGTGTCGTGGTCATGCTGATCGCGCTGCTCATTCCGGAGCGGATCGAGCGGATGTCCGAGGAGCTGGACACGAGGTGGCCCGCTTCCATCGGCTTCGGCCTGCTCGCTTGCGTCATCGTGGTGATCCTTTGTGTCGGGCTGGCCATCACCATCATCGGCATCCCCTTCGCCATTCTCGTGGGGATGCTCGCCAAGCTCCTGGGGCTCGTGGGAATCACCGCCATGCTCATGCTGGTGGGAAAAAAGCTGGGGACGGAAACGGGACTGCTGGGGGAGCACTCTTCGCTGCTGGCCTCCGTCATGCTGGGCTTCGCGGTACTGGCGCTGGTCCGTTTCATTCCGCTTTTCGGCGAGCTGGTGTGGACCGTCCTGGGAATCATCGGGCTGGGGCTGACCGTGGTCACCCGGCTCGGCAGGGATACGGCTGAGGCGGGCGCGTCCTGATGGATGCTCCCAGCGTAGGCACGCCTGCGCTCTGGATTGGCTTCACCGCGTTCGTTCTGCTGGCCCTTTTGCTGGATCTGGGTCTTTTCCGCCGCCGCTCGCACTCCGTTTCCATCAAGGAAGCCACCCTCACCTCCAGCATCTGGGTGTCGCTGGCGCTGCTCTTCAACGTCGGCGTGTATCATTTCCTGGGGCGCCAGAGCGGGCTGGAGTTCCTCACCGGCTACATCATCGAGCTGGCGCTGAGCGTCGACAACCTCTTCGTCTTCCTCATCATCTTTTCCTATTTCCATGTCCCGGCGAACCTGCGGCACCGCGTTCTCTTCTGGGGCATCCTCGGCGCGATGGTGATGAGGATCATCTTCATCCTGGCCGGCGTGACGCTTCTGGGATTGTTCCACTGGCTGGACTACGTGTTCGGGGCGTTTCTCGTTTACACCGGCATCAAAATCATCTTTCAGCAGGAAACCGAAGTGGATCCCGAGATGAACCTGGTTCTGAGATTCGCCCGGCGTTTCCTGCGCGTGTCGAAGGAGTATCACGGGAACAAGTTCTTCGTGCGCCAGGCAAACCGGCGCTACGCCACGCCATTGCTCCTGGTCCTCCTGGTGCTGGAATCCACGGATGTCGTCTTCGCCGTCGATTCCATTCCCGCCATTTTCGCCATTACCCACGATCCCTTCATCGTCTATACCTCGAACATTTTCGCGATTCTCGGGCTGCGCTCCCTCTTTTTCCTGCTCCAGGGAATGATGGACCGGTTCCATTACCTTCCCGTGGGCCTCGGACTCGTTTTGAGCTTCGTTGGCGTCAAAATGCTTGTCCAGTCGCTTTATCCCATCTCCATCGGGGTGTCTCTAGGCGTCGTCGCCCTGTTCCTGACGGGCGGTGTCGTCGCTTCCCTGCTGCACAAGCCCTCCCGCAAGAAGTCCTAAGCCAGGTCCGGGCCGAGCCTTCCTCCAACTGAATGGCCCAGGTGAGGGTGTCGCTAGAATGAAAATTGGAGAGCGAGGCGGAAAGTGCGAGGTGTAGCAGGGTGGGAGTGTGCCGGCGGTGGGGCGGGCCGTGGGGACGGCTGAAAGCGAAAGCGGCGGAGATCTTGAAACCTCCGCCGCTTCTCTTTTGGTTCCGGATCGGTTGGCTTAGTTCTTCATCGGCCCCGGTGGGGCAGAAGGAAGCGACTTCGGGTTCTTCTTGATTTCGGCGAGGATAATCTCGATGGCCTTCTCCAGCTGCGGATCCTGCCCCTGCATGACCAGGTTGTCCAGGTTGTCCACCTCGATGTCCGGATCGACGCCATGCCCCTCGATCACCCACTTGTCTTCGAGGCTGTAGGTTCCGAACTCCGGACGGGTGACGTAGCCGCCGTCCACCAGCGGTGAGAAACCGCGGATTCCCACGACCCCTCCCCAGGTCCGCGTCCCGATGAGCGGGCCCAGGCCGTACTTCTTGAAGTAGTAAGGGAAGATGTCGCCGTCGGATGCGGAGTAATGGTTGATGAGGCAGGCCATCGGCCCGTAGAAGACCTGCGTCGGATAGGTCCCGATGGCTTCCGTGTTGCGCGCGTTGCCCAGACCCACCAGCACCCGGCGCAGCCGCTCCAGGATCATCTCCGACACGAACCCGCCGCCGTTGTTCCGGTCATCGATGATCAGCCCCTGCTTGCGGATCTGCGGATAGTACTGGCGGACGAACTCGTTGAGTCCGTCTCCCCCCATGTTGGGGATGTGGACGTAGCCGATCTTGCCTCCGCTGAGCTGATCCACCTTGAGGCGAGTCCGCTCGATCTGATCGTAGTACCTCAAGTCGGCTTCATCGGAGAGAGGCTTGACGGTGACGTCCTTGGCGCCGTCCAGGGTCGGCTTGCTGTTGAG
>JAKEFJ010000221.1 GCA_022616665.1 Acidobacteriota bacterium | reverse complement strand
GGCTTGCTTGAAGAAGAACAGGCTCAGCCCGACGTTGGCCCCCCCATCCAGAATCAAAGGCTTCTCGCGGCGTTGAGGGAAGCGATAGATTTCCCGGTCCCAGATCGCTTCGTACATCGCCAGGAACGATGGGGCATCGACGATCTCGAATGGCCGGCCTAGAAGCGTGGTAGTGGTGGGGGTGTACGGGGGGAGCTTCTCCAGCCGGCGGCGCTCCAGAGTGCGGCGCCGGTAGGCGGTGTCGCGCAGGAGGCGCGTCCAGTGAAGCAGGTGGCCCTTCAGCGTGGTTCTCAAAGCCCGGCCCTGTACACGTCCGTATCGGGATGGTAAGTCCTCCAATCGAACCAATAGTCGAGCAGCACATCCATTCGTGCCATCTGGCTGCCGGAGAGCGGTCCCGCCAGGGCCGTACCCCTGAAATCCCAGGTGCTTCCGGTGGTCGCGTCCACGAGTCGCCCCAGTTCCTCGCCGGTTCCGGCGAAAAACTCCAGCACCTGCCCGCCCGCGGTGCGCTCGAAGACGCGCACCGACTTCCCATCTTCGAACGGGAGCACCAGGATCGGCGTGGTGCCCAGGCGATCATTGACGGGTCCCTGGCGCGCCAGGTCCGCAACGAGGTAGGCACGGGCGGCGTCCTGGTTGGACACTCCCGCCACCAGGTCGCGATCCTCGAGCGGCTCGGACTTCCCCCGGGGCGTCACCACGGGCAGCTCGGCGGTCTCCGCTTCCCAGTCGGCCGGGGCGTACTCCTCCTGGGCGGAGGGATCGGGCTCCAGAATCCTGGTGCTCGGGTGCTCCCGCTTCCAGGTGGCGAAGGTGAGGTCGTCATGGGAGAACCGCTTGAGTTGCGATCCCTTGAGCGGACCCTGAATGGCGCGGCCCGAGACCTGCTGCCACCAGGAGCCGGTCTGCTCATCCTTCATGATGAAGTTTTCGTTGTTGATTCCCGAGAGATGAAATTGCAAATCCTTTCCGTTCAGATTCCGCTCCCACACCAGACCGGTGTGGCAAAGCGTTCAATAGGTCGCCACCAGCTCCACGCCGCCCACCCGGTCATGGACCAGGTGATGGTAGGCGAGGGCGCGGATCGGATAAGCCGCCGCCTCGCCGTTGATCTCGACCCCCAGGACCCGATCCTCATCCTTCAAGAAGGAGGCCTCGGCCGGGGTCGAGAACTCGGTCTTCCCAGGGGGGCGGAACTTCCACTCGAAATGGTTCTGGTGCGCGAACCAGGCTGTGAACAGGGAAAGCGCCGAGGCCAGGACCAGCGTCCTGCGCCGCAGAAGTCCAGGCGAGCCTCGCCAGAGTCGGAACACCCAGAAGAGGGTGAAGCCTGCCAGAATCGACACTCCCACCGGGGACCAGCGCCGCAGGAAGTAGGACACCTCCAGGTCGCGCGGAGTCTGGTGGCGGAACGGCTGGATCAGCCAGACGGGAATCCCCACGGCCAGCAGTGATGCCGCGAACAGCAGGCAGGGAATCAGAACCCCGCGCCGTCTGCCGGCCACTTTGGTCTCCTCCGAGTCAGTGGTATTTTCCGAGGCTTCCGCGCCGCTTCGGATTCTGCCCATCTCCTGGCAATTCTGCTGCCCGAGGTTTACCGGAAGGACGCTGCGAATCTTCAGGAGACGGGTCCGAAGCCGGGTTATTCTACACCGGCAAGAGAGGTGGATATCATGAAGCTTTCGCTCAGAACGGCCGTCGCAATCCTGATGCTGCTTGGGGGGGGCATTCTTGCCCGAGCCGAGGAGTGGCAGGTTCTGGAGCGCCCTCCCATCCGAATCCACTACCAGCAGGGGAATGGGAGCGAGGCACAGCTTCTGGCGGGAGAGGCGGGCGGAGTGCTGCAGGCGGTGGAAAGGGACCTCGGTCTCGAGGTGGGAGGCCCCCTCGAGGTCCGAATCCTGCCGGCTGGGGGCGGCGACGGACCCGGGGACGGCGCTCCTCACTGGGCGGTGGGCTATGTCCGCAGTGGCTCGCGCGAGGTGGTCCTGCGCGGGAGCTGGATTCGCACCTACCCGTTCGGCGATCTCCTCTCTTTGTTCGCGCACGAGACGACCCACGTGCTCCTGGATACCGTACCTCAGGAGGGTACGATTCCCCGCTGGTTCCATGAGGGAGTGGCGGTGATGGAATCCAGGCACTGGAGCTTCCGGGACGCTTTCACGCTGGGAACGACGGTGCTCGTGGGCCGGCCCACGCCTCTATCCCGGCTGACCCGTTCCTTTCCTTCGGATGATTCGGCCGCCCGCGCCGCCTATGCCGAGTCGTTCCACTTCGTGAGCTATCTCGAGCGGGAGCATGGCCCCGGCGCGGTGCGGCGCATTCTCGAAAAAATGCAACAGGGGGCCGAGTTCCCCGAGGCGTTTCGCCTTGCCATGGGCCGCGATCTGGCCTCCGAAGAGGCGGCCTGGCGGGATAGGGTCAACTTCGCGTATCGCTGGATCCCGGCGCTGACCAGCACCGGCGTCCTCTGGATGGGCATCACCCTGCTGGTTCTGCTCGGCCGCATCGCGCGTCTGCGGCGGGATCGTGCGCTTCTGGATTCGTGGAAGCAGCAGGGGCTCGACTGATTTCCCGATTTCTAGCGCTGAATGGCAGTCTGATCCAACCCCGCCCGCAGCGCCGCGGCCACCGTGTCCGCGGGGCCCTGCGCGAAGAAGTGGACGAATTTGAGCGTCGGTTTTTCGTGCGTCATGTGGCTGTGGATGGCTTCCACCGAAACCCCTCCCAGCGCCAGGG
>JAKEFJ010000220.1 GCA_022616665.1 Acidobacteriota bacterium | reverse complement strand
TCGATGCGCTACAATACCGCCGTGCGCCCGTAGCTCAGCTGGATAGAGCGTCGGCCTTCGAAGCCGCAGGTCGCAGGTTCGAGCCCTGCCGGGCGTACCACCCCATTTGAGAAAAACGGTAATGGCCTTCGATCCTTTGGTGGAAGCCATCCGCAGTTCCCTGCGGGCCCTGGACGCCAATCCCCGGGCCGCCCGCGCCTACCTCAATCTCATCGAAGCCTATGAAGACTGCGCCGAGAAGGAGTCGGAGGCCGAGCTCTTGGATCAGGCGATGTTCGTCATCCGGGACGTGAAGCTGCTCGCCCTCTCCGAGGAGGAGAAACGGCGCCTCGCCGATCTCGAGGTCCGCGTCACCGCCACCCTCTCCCGCCTGCGCCCCGCCGGGACGAAGAAATGAAACGGCAAGCTACCGGCTGCCCGGCGCCACACCGGAACCCTCCGTCAGAGTGCTGATCTGATCAACCTTGACGGCGCGAAAAGTCTCCATGAGTCCCGAAGGCCAGCGAGCCTCCACTTCCACGGGGCCGCTGCTCGCGCCCAGCCCGAAATGGACCAGGCCGTCCGAGTCGCTGAGATAGGAGAAACCGCTCCGGCGCTCAGCCACCTGGCGCTTGCCGCCCGCCGTGAGGGTGATCCAGGCGCCGATCCCGTCTCGGTTGCTCTTCACCCCACGCAGGCGCAGAGTGACCCAATGATTGGATGCGGGAGTCTCGTTGCGCAGCAGCCGGGCACGGCCGCCGTTGCGCGTGAGCGCCACATCGAGCCTGCCGTCCAAGTCGAAATCCAGGACCGTCATTCCCCGTCCCACGTCCTGCTCCCGGAACAGCGATCCTGCCGCAAGCCCCCGCTCGACGAACCGCCCGGTCCCGTTGTTCACGAAGAGGTGGTCTCGCTCCCGGTAGGTGATGAAATCGCTGTAGGCTTCAATGTCGTCCATGACATGGCCATTGGTGACGTAGAGGTCCGGGTCGACGTCGTTATCGGCGTCGAAGAACGCGGTGCCCCAGCCCACGTAAAGCAGACTGGGCCCGCCCAGTCCTGCGACGTTCGTCCCGTTGGTAAAAGTGCCGTTCCCGTTATTCAGATAAAGCTCATTAACCTCGTTGCTCAAGTGGGTGACGAACAGGTCCATCCGCCCGTCGCCATCCACATCCGCCGCATCCACCCCCATACCCGCTTCCGGGCGCCCCTCCTCGCTGTACCCGGTTCCCGACTCGAGCGTCACCTCGGTGAACGTGCCGTCCGAATTATTCCGATATAGAAAGTTCCTGACGGAATCGTTGGCGACGAACAGGTCCACGTCACCGTCCTGGTCGTAGTCGGTCCAGATGGCGCCCAGCGTCTTTCCCTCCAGGTTCCACAGCCCGGCTTCCCTGGTCACGTCGCTGAATGTGCCATCTCCGTTATTGCGGTAGAGCACGTTGGGGACGCTTTCGTAGGCATCCGGGTGGCAATAGGAGACCAGGTTTCTTGCCACATCGCCGCATCGCTTATGCTTGGCCAGGGTGAAATCAAGGTAATTGCCCACGAAGAGATCCACGTCCGAGTCGGAGTCATAATCGGCGAAAGCCGCCGCGGTCCCCCAAAGCGAATTGTCCACTCCGGATTGCCGGCTCACGTCGGTGAAAGTCCCATCCCCGTTGTTGCGGTACAGGGTGTTCGGCCCGAAATTGGTCACGTAGAGATCTTCGTCTCCATCGTTGTCCACATCGGCCGCGGCGCACCCCATCCCGTAGCGGCCCGGGTTCCCCACTCCCGCAGGCCCGGTCGTCTCCGAAAACTTCCCATTTCCCAGATTGCGATACAGGGCGGCATGCAGCAGAGGATCGGTCGGCGCCTCGGGCAGGGGAGCCGACTGTACAAAGTAGAGATCGGTCTTTCCATCGGCGTCATAGTCGAAGGCGCAAACCCCCGAGCCCATGGTCTCGATGAGGTACTTCGTCCCGGCGGCTCCGGAGCGATGCAGAAAATCGATCCCCGCTGCCGCCGTTACATCCACGAATTGGAGGGTCACGGGCTTCGCCGCGTCGTGGGGTTGGGCCGGGCCTGAGCAGTGCAACAGCGCCAGAATGGAGAAAAGACTCAATCCGAGCAGCGGGCGGGTCACGGCGTATCCGAGGGAAGCGGGCCTTGAGAGCTCGGGCGCGCCGCAGCCTGCCGGGCCCGCATTGCCTTATCGCCCTCCCCCGCCTGCTGGTAGAGCCCGGCGAGCTGCGCGTGGGACTCTGTCAGGGACGAGTCCTTGGCGACGGCCCGCTCGAAAGCGGCGATGGCTTCCTGTCTGCGCCCCGCCCGGAGATAGGCAACCCCCAGCTCCTGCTGGAAGAGCGGAAAATCCGCCAGCGAATCGCGGTAGGCCAGCAGCGCCCCCAGGGCCTGTTCGTCCTTCCCCACCCGGGCCAGCGAGTCGGAGCGCGCCTGGGCGGCGCGAAACAAGCGCTTTTCGTCGATGTACCGCTCGCGCCGGCCGGAAGCGAGTGAAAAGCGCTCCAGCGCCTCTCGGGCTTCATCCACGCGGCCCAGACGCCCATAGCATTGCCCCAGATTGAACAAGGCGGGAACGTTATCGGGATCCAGGGACAGGGCCTGCTCCAGGGTTTTCGCCGCCTCGGCGGGCTCTCCCGCCCGCATCAGGGTGATTCCCAGCTCGGTGAGTAGGGCGGGATCGGGGGGCGAGCTCTTGGCCGCCCGGCGCAGTTCCGCGAGTGCCTCGGGAGTGCGGCCCAGCCTCGCCAGGACGATTCCCAGGTTGAAGCGCGCATTCTGATCCTGGGGCAGCTCCCGGGTCACGCGGCGGATGTGATTCACCGCTTCCTCCCAGCGTCCCAGGCCCATGAGGGTCAACCCCAGCGCCAGTCGCACCTGCGAGGCGGAGGGATGTCGCGACAGGAATTCGACGTAATGCTGCCTGGCCGACTCCATGTGCTGCAGGCGATTCAGCGTGTCGCCCAGATCCAGCGCGATGTCGGGATCGTCGGGGGCGGCGGCGCCGGCCTTGAGCAGGAGCTGCTGGGTCAGCAGGAGATTGCCTCGCTGGTAGGCCCGGGCGGCGTCGGCCAGCAGGCTCTGGACCTGAGGGGTTCGATCCTTCGCGGAGGTGAGCTCCGCCTCCGCCGGCCGGCTCCGGCAACCCAAGGCCAGCAGGAGGATCCCGACAAGCCACCATCCGGCCGGACGGGATGGTCTTGCCGGCATCAATGCGTTCGGTTGGAGAGGGTCCAGTTCGAGTCACCCTTTCTGATCCGGATGCTCTTGTCCACGGGTGGGGGGGGGTAATCCTGGGACGAGCCGTCGGGCCAGCGGACGCGCAAACTCTCGATGGCGCGGTTTTTTCCCAATCCAAAGTGAAGCGTCGGGGGGTCGGAGGATGCGAAGCCGCGCCCGGCGGTCACTTCCTTATAGATCTTGAGCGGACCGGCCTGAACGGTCACGCCTGCCCCCACTGCCAGCGAGTTGGGGCCGTCCTGTGAAAGATCGATCATGACGTAGTGGTTGGTATGCGGGGTCTCGTTCAGGAAGAAGGAGCCGCGGTAGAGATCCCCGTGGTAGAACCCCCCCTTCTCGGCGTAAATCTCCAGGTAGCCGTCGCCGTTCCAGTCCACGAAGGTGATGCCGTGGCCCTTTCCCTGCGACCAGACTCCCGCCGATCGGGACCGGTCCACGAACGTTCCCTTTCCGGTGTTCTGGTAAAGGACATTGGGCTCCTGGCGGCGCAGGTCCGGATTGCCCGTGCCGAAATAAAGATCCGAGTATCCGTCGTTGTCCAGATCGGCGGTGTTCGCCGCCATGATCCCGATGGGATAGATGAACCCTGCCTGCTGGCTCACGTCTGAGAATCGTCCGCCCCCGTCATTGCGGAACAGCTTGATGAGATCGTCATCGGGAACCGGCGCATAGTCCGCGCGATAGCCGGCGATCACATGGTCCCAAAGCGCCAGGCTCACCGTCACGATGTCGAGGTCCCCGTCGCTGTCCATGTCCTGAAACAGGGCCACGTATCCGTTCTGCCGGCCGTTGCCCGTTACGCCGGCCTGCCGGGCCACCTCCTCGAACTTTCCTGTCCCAAGATTGTGGTACAGACGGTTGGGCCGGCTCCGCCCGTGGACGAAGAGATCGGGCCAGCCATCCTGATCGTAGTCTCCCACCGCAATCCCGATGGTGCCGGCTCTCTGCTCAACTTCCAGGCCCGCTTCACGGGTCGCATTGGTGAAGGTCCCGTTGCCATTGTTGCGGTAAAGATGATTGATGTTGCGATCGAGGGTGACGCCATTGCTCACGTAGATGTCCAGCCATCCGTCCCGGTTGTAGTCGAACCAGGTCACATGAAACCCGGAGCCGGGCTCGTCGATCCCGGCCTGCCGGGTCACGTCCTCGAAGGTTCCGTCCCCACGATTGTGCAACAGCGAATCTTGCAAAGGGCCGGCCCAGCCATTGCGGGCGATGTAGAGGTCCGGCCTGCCGTCCCCGTCGTAGTCGCCCCAGGCAGCGCCGAAACCCGATTCCACCTTGCCGAAACCCGATTCCAGAGTCACATCCCGGAATTTGGTTCCCTCGTTGTGGAAGAGAGAGCAGAAGGTGTCCATGCCGCAGGCCACCAGATCGAAACGCCCGTCGCCGTCGTAATCAGCCCAGCCCGCGGGCCCGGCTCCCGCGAACTTGTCGATACCCAGCTCGTGGGCGATGTCCCGGAACTTCGGTGGCGGTGGAAGGTCCTTGCCCGACACTTCCGGCCTAAGGGGGAAATGGTATTTTGCGGGCAGGTCGGGAGGGTAGCCTCGCAGGCCCAGGGAGCACTGATAGATTCCCCACAGCTGCTTGTCGGACTGCTCCAGATCGTAGGCTTCGCGATAGACGGCAATGGCCTCTTTGAAGAGGTCCTGGCGCAGCAAGCCCTGCGCTTTCATCCCCAGCGCCTGGATGTGGCGCTCCAAAGGGGCGTTGGCGTAGCGCTGCAGGAACAGGTTGGTCTCCTTCACCAGCTCCGGCCAGGCCCCGGATTTCATATACACATTGGCCAGGGTGAGGTGCGCCGCCGCAGCCTCTGCGCTGTCGGGAGACACCTCATCGAGCACCTGCTCCAGGTGGGAGCGGGCGGCGTCCATGGTCCAGGATGAATCCAGGGTAACCTTGTCGGCATTGCCTTTCCCTTTCATGCGCACTTCCCCAATCGCCAGCCAGGTGGCATAGCGCAGGCGTACGCCGCTGAGGGCAGGATTGTCGCGGAGGATCCCCTCGTAAAGCTCCATGGTGCGCTCGGGATCGTAAAGGTTGACCGTGCGCTCTTTCAGGATTTCCGCCAGCTCGTAGCGGGCCTGGATATCTTTCGGATCCAGCTGTATGGCCTTGTCCAGAATTTCTGCGGCTTCCTTGGGGATTTTGTCCGCCCGGCGCGCCTGGGCCGCCAGGATCTTTCCCAGCTGCACGTAGGCCCGGGCGTCTTTTGGATCCAGGGCGGTGCACCGGCGAAACTCCGCCACCGCCCCTTCCTCCTGCCCCTGTCGGGTCATCTCCATGCCGCGCTGATAATGCTCCTCGAACTCCAACCGAGAACTTCCCGCGGGGGCGATCGTGCTGGCTCCCTGTCCACCGCACGCCAGCGCCAGCGCGGCGCAGAGCCAGCCGATCAACGCTGCAGAGCTCCGAGCTCGCCACCTCACCTGTCGCCTCCGTCGACGAGTCGTCCATCCCGGAGATGAACGCTCCGATCCGCCATTCCCGCCAGATCTTTGTTGTGGGTCGCGACGAGGGCGGCTATGCGATGTTTCGCCACCAGCTCCCGGAAAAGGGCGAAGATTCTCCGGCCGTTCTCCGAATCCAGATTCCCTGTCGGCTCATCGGCAAGAAGCAGCGATGGACGGTAGACCAGGGCCCGCGCGATGGCCACTCGCTGGCGCTCCCCACCCGAGAGTTCCTCGGGGTAGCGGCCTCCCTTGTCCGCAAGCCCGACCAGAGATAGCATCTGCGCCGGAATCTCCGCTCGCTCACCCGACCAGCGGTCGAACGAAAAGGGAAGTCCGACATTTTCGAGCGCCGTAATCGTCGGAATGAGCGCCGCATCCTGGAAGACGATGCCGACCTGCCGGCGGCGCACCTCGGCGAGCCGGTGCTCTCCGAGAGCCTGGACCTCCTGGCCTTCCAGAAGAATCACGCCGTCTGTTGGGCGGTCCAGGCAGCCCAGGAGATTGAGAAGCGTGGTTTTCCCCGAGCCCGACGATCCCACCAGGGCCACCATCTCGCCGGCGCGAAGCACGAGGCTCACGCCTCGAAGCGCCTCGACCGTCTCTGCCGCGAGGGGATAGGACTTCTTGAGTCCGCGGATCTCTACCACCGGGATAGCGCTCAGGGACTCCTCCGCCTCAGGCGGTCTGCCGCAGGATGGCGGCCGGTCGCACCCGCGCCGCGCGGGAAGCGGGGTAGAGGCCCGCAACGACGGCGAGCAGCAGGGCCGCCACCATGGCGCCGCCAACCGATACGGCGTCCACGGCAATCAGCCTACCCGGCGGGACGAACGGGACGACCTGGCGAAGTGCCGACTCCAGCACCCATCCGCCCAGCGCGGTCATGACGGTTCCCAGAACGGCCCCCAGGAGTCCCAGGCACCCGGTTTCCAGGAGTGTGAGGCCGAACAGATCGCCGGCCGAAGCGCCCACCGCCTTCATCAAGCCAAACTCCCTGAGCCGCTCGGAAACCGACATGGTCATGGCGTTGAGGACCCCCAGGGCCCCGATGAGCGATGCGACCAGCGCGCTGAGCATCAGGAGGATGCGGGAGGTGGCCACGAACTGCACCACGGTGGAGCGAAACTGAGTCATGGTGATCGCCTGCACCGATGGAAGATTGAACATCTTTTCCAAAAAGGGCTGTACCCGATCCAGCGATTTGAGACGGACCCCGACTCCCGTGAGCTTGCCCTGCCGGTCGAACAGCTCCTGGGCGAAGGGAAGCGGAAGGAAAATCATCCCGTCGTCCTGGGTGCCCGAGCGATCGAAGACACCGTGGATGGTCACGGGACGGTGCGCCGGGCCAACCGACAACCGGTCGCCCACGTTCAGTCCGAGTATGGAAGCGGCGTTGTAGCCGAGGATGGCCTCCTCGGAAGTGTCGCCGGAGAACCACGATCCCCTCTGCAGCGTCATCCAGGGCTTCAGGCTTCGGAACCTCTCGTCCACGCCCATAAAGACCATCAAGCGGTTGGCGTCGCCCGCCTCCATCCCCTGCATGAACAATCGCGTGGCTTCCAGCACGTCGGGATTATCCAGAATCGTGTCGAAGGTCGTTTCGTCGATGTACATGGGGACGTTGCCGCCGCGCATTACCAGCGAAGCGGCCTCATACGGGCACCCCTTGGCGGTGACCAGCACCTGATAGCCCATGCGCTCGATGGTGGAGTCCAAGGCGCGAACGTATCCGCTATGCAGGCTCACGGTTCCCAGGAGCAACGTCGTTGAAAGGGCCACTCCCAGAACGCACAAGGAGGTGCGCAGCGGCCGGCGCCGCAAATCGGAAGTGGCGAGGCGAAGGTGCCCCGGTATCGCCTGCACGTCGGTTCCTCGATTGTATGGTCTCGATGCCGTGAGCTCCCGGCCTTGGCCGGGGAGGGACCTTGCATCCCTGTCAGGAATCGTAGCAGCGGCCCAGGAGATGCGTCAAACCAGTGCTCCGGGGCTACCGCTCTGGCTCATGACGCTGATCCTCGGGGATTCGGGCGAGGGGAGGATCCAGATTGGCCAGCGCCAAGGCCATGTAGGCCAGCGCCACGGCATTGTCGGCGAGATCCCGGCGGTCGACCTTGTCCAGAGTGTCGGCCGCGGTGTGATGGTAGTCGAAGTAATAGGTCATGTCCTGGCGCAGGGACAGCAGCGGCACACCCGCTTCCCGCATGGGGCCGATGTCCACACCGCCCCCGCCCGCCTTCACCCCCTGAGCGCTGCCCACGCTCTGGAGAGCGCGGGCGAGCGAAGCCATGCGCTCGAGCGCGCCTTCTCCGGCGGTCACGCCGAATCCCAAAGGCGAGCCCGCTCCGCCATCCGATTCGATGGCGGCGACGTGCCGGCTCAGCTCTTTTCGATGCGCTTCGGCGTAGGCCTTTCCTCCGCGGCCGCCATTCTCCTCGTTCATGAAGAGGACGGCCCGAATCGTGCGCTTGGGGCGAAGATTCAGCTTTTTTAGAACTCGCAGCGCCTCCATGGAGACCGCCACTCCGGCGCCATTGTCGATGGCGCCCGTTCCCAGATCCCAGGAGTCCAGGTGTCCGCCGATCACCACGAACTCCTCAGGACGCGATCGCCCTCTCAGCTCGCCAATGACGTTGGCCGACTCGGCGTCCGGGAGGAGCCGACAGCGCAGAACCAGTTTGACTCGAACCGTCTCCCCGGAAGCGAGCAACCGATGGATGAGATCGGCATCTTCGGCGGCCAGGGCGGCGGCGGGAATCTTTTCGACTCCCTCCCGGTAGGAGTGGGAGCCCGTGTGGGGAAGGCGGGCTGAAAGGGTCCCGACGGATCGGATCAGCGTCGCCACCGCCCCCAGCTTCGCCGCCTCC
>JAKEFJ010000219.1 GCA_022616665.1 Acidobacteriota bacterium | reverse complement strand
GACATTGGCCCCTGGTTTGCCCAGGATTGGAATACCAGGCATGAACCGTTCGAATTCCCCGACGATTACCACTGGAACCGGCACGGCCATGAGGTGGCCGCACGAGCTCTCAAGGAGCTGCTACTCGAGCGATGGCCGGACATCTCGCATACCAACCCTAAGCCCGACGCAAGCGAAACACCATGAACCACCATGAGCCCACTTCCATCCCGGGATTCCACCTTCCCTTTTAAAGAAAGCTCTTGACAACGAAATTTGATTCGCGCACAGTACGCGCGCGAATGTTTCGGGGCGCCCAACCTCCCGGGGATGTTCGCAGGCTGACCGACCGCTGCAAGGCAACAGACTCTGGGGGAATCTGCTGAGTTTGCCTGGTGCGGTAACACCGATCAGGTTGGGAAGAAAACGAGCCGCTACCAGCCTTCTGGGACCGATCCTCCTGGTGGGCGTCCTGGCTCCGCTTTTCATCCCGACTCCGCTCGCCTACCTGGAGCAGCCGTTCTCCGGAACGGCCGCCAATTCAGGGTCCATCCGACTTCTCTTCCACCTCGACGAATCCTCTGGCACCGCCGCGACCGACGCCTCCAAGTACGCCAACACCGGAACCCTGACCAACTTTCCTGCGAGCCCATGGTCCGGCACGGCCTTGAACTTCGACGGAGTGGACGATTTCGTGAGCGTCGCCTCGGCCGCCAATCTGGATCTCACCACATCGCTTTCTTTAGAGGCCTGGGTCAATATCACCACCAACTCTCCCGTGAACCCTTTGACGATCGTGTCGAAGTGGGACGAGACAAACGGGCGCCGGGCCTATCTGCTGCAACTGGGAACCAACCGCAAAGTTCAATTCCTTCTCAGCTCCGATGGCACCGGTAATCCCGGGAGCCTGTTCACCGCCGCCTCGGCCGCGGCGCTCACCATCAACACCTGGTACCACGTCTCCGCCACTTATGACGGGACCACCATGCAAATCCTGATCAACGGGGTCCAGGATGGCACGGTGGCCGGCCCTGCCTCGGTGTTTGTGTCCCCGGCGCTGCTGCGGGTGGGAGCCCGCGGCAACGCAGCGTCGGCCGCGGAGGATTTCTTCCAAGGTGCGATGGACGAGCCGCGAGTTCTGGACTACGCCCGCACGGACTACTCACAGCTCCACATCTACCACTTCAACGAAAGCGGCACGACTCCTCCGGGAGATGCCGGCGGCTACAACCATGCCGCGACTCTCGTCAGCGCTCCCACCTACACCTCCACGGGGGCGCGATTCGGAAATGGCCTGTCCTTCAACGGGACCACGCAATACTCGGACTCGCTTTATATCGGACCCGATGAGAATTCCGCCGCGCTGAGCCTGGAGGCCTGGATTCAGCCCAGCGTGGTGACCGGCACCCGGAGCATACTCGCCAGTGAGACCGCCGGTTCGACCCGCATGAAGCTGGGACTCTCGGGCGCCAACGTTCAGTTCCTGCTGAAAACCGGCTCGACGACGACGCTCACTTCGGCCGGTACCGTCAGCGCCGGCGTGCTCGCGCACGTGGCGGCGACCTGGGACGGTGCCACGATGCGGATTTTCATCAACGGCGCGCAGGATCCCAACACGGCGGCCAGCTCGGGCTCTCTGACTCAGGTGAACCGCACTCTGCGCATCGGCGCCTCGGCGGCACCGGCAGATTTCTTCAGTGGAACGATTGACGAAGTTCGCATTCTCAACACCGCCCGCACGTCCTTCAACGCCGGAGCGGTGGTCAACGAGATCGCCTTGAGCCCTCCGTCCGGGAACCAGTGGATCGAGATTTACAACAGCGGCGGCGCCACGCTGAATCTGGCAGGGTGGGTCTTCAAGAACACGTCGGACTCCAGCACCTACACCGTGCCCGCGTCCGGCACCCGAACTATCGCGCCCGGCGCCTTCGTGGTCATCGAGCTGGGAAGCGGCACCGACACGGCCACGACCTACTTCACCGCCAACGATCCCGGAAACTCTCTGGTGAGCGGCGACCTGGCCTCGGGCGGAGATTCGCTTTCGGTTTATCCCAACCCAACCATCACCTCGACCAACATCGTCGACTATGCAGCCTGGGGAGCGGCTCCTTCGGATGCCGCCAACGGTCTGAGCGCAGGCCTGTGGGCCCGAGGGACTTTCGTGGGTGTGGCGCCCACCGCCCAGACCATCGGACTTCTCGCTGACGGCAACGACGACGAGGGGTGGAAAGACTGGGGCGGCCTGACACCGATGACCAAGGGAGCCAGCAACGCCACGGCCACAGCGGCGGGAGTGATGGCGCTGCACGCCAAGCCGGTGAACGACGACGTGGAAATTGGCTGGGCCACGGCGCTGGAACCGGGACACCTAGGCTTCAACATCTACCGAGGGGCTGCCGAAAAGGGCCCCTTCGAGAAGGTCAACCAAGGGCTCATCCTCGGGCGGATGGGCTCCCCCTTTGGCGGGATCTACTCGTGGCGCGATCCGCAGGGAAGCCGGGGAGACTGGTACCAGCTGGAGGATGTCGATACAGCCGGGATGCCGACCCGGCATCCACCGGTGCGGGCGGGAGCGCCGTATGCTTCGGCGCAGGCGCTTCTGGATCGGCTCCCGGTGCCTGCAAAGAGCAAGGCGCCGCTGCTGCGCACCGCGCGCGCCGATTCGCGGGCGACGGCTGAAACCACCAGATTACCGTCTCACCTGAACCTCCCCATCTCCACAACCGGCCTCTATCGGCTGGGTGTGGATCAGCTTGGCGCGGTGCTGGGAGCGAAAACGGGGCGGGCGTCGGATTTCGTCATCACCGATTCCGGAGTTGCGGTTCCGGTGCGGATCGTGCCGCCCGGCGCAACCGGCACGGGCGCCCAGCTGGAATTTTTCGCCACCGCATCGGAAGGAAAGTACTCCGCCGAGCATGTCTATCAAGTCCGGCTGCGCGGAAGCGCGGGACGCGCGCGACCGATGAAGGAGCGCCCGGCACGCGTGGTCTCCCGGGCCGATCCGGTGGAGAGCTTCGCGGGAATCACGCGAGCCGACGAGAATCGAGTCTATTTCATCGGATCTCCGGAAGAGGATATGTTCTTCCGGGACATCGTGTTCAGTGAGAAGCCGGCCATCACCGTTTCCCTCAACACACAGGGGCTTTCTGGTCCGGCGAGGCTGCGGGGCGATCTGGTGGGAATGACGGAAGCCCCCGGCGTCCCGCGAAATCACCACGCTCGCATCCGCCTCAACGGCACCCAGGTGTATGAAGGCTATTTCCGGGGCGTCGAATCCCACCGCTTCGACGTTGTGCTGCCCGAAGGGCTTCTCGCCGTTCAAAACACCGTGGAGATCGAGGCCGTGGCGGATGGCGGGTCGCCGGTGGATGTCTTCCTGGTGAATTGGATCGAAGTGGAATCGCCCCACTCCCTCCGGGCGAGAGCGAACCGTCTCGAATTCACCGCCCAGGGCTCCGTCCCGGTGCGCCTGACGGGCTTCACCAGGCCGGACGTGCGCATCCTGGACATCACCCGGCCCCATGTGCCGGTGGCCCTGACCCGCGTCGAGGTGCGCATCGAGCCGGATGGAACCTACTCGGCGCTCTTCCAGGACGGCGCTGCCGCCTCCGGTTTAAGGAGGTACCTGGCTGTGGCGGGCGAGGCCATCGCTCTTGCGCCGCTGCGGCTGCCGCCTCCGGAGACAAATTTGCGAGAGGTCTCCAATCGGGGCGACTACCTGGTGATCACTCTGCCCGACTTCGCTGGCGCCCTGGATCCGTTGCTGGAGCTGCGGCGCGGAGAGGGGCGCGAGACGCGGGTCGTGGACGTGGAAGCTGTGTACGACCAGTTTGGATTCGGCAACAAATCTCCGGAAGCGATCCGGGATTTCATCAAGGCAGCATCCTCCTGGGCAGCGCCGCCCGAATACCTGCTCCTGGCGGGAGGGGCGAGCTTCGACCCCCGGGGATACCTGGGGACGGGGTGGGCCGATCTCGTGCCTACCAGGCTCTTCAGGACTCGGAGCTACCACTACGAAGCGGCGGATGACGGTTTCTACGCCTCGGCCCTTCCTGCCGGGGCCGCTCGAATCTCGATCGGACGGCTTGCGGCGCAGAGCGCCTCCGAGCTTGCGGCGGCGGTGGGGAAGATTGTGGAGTTTGAGACACTGCAGTCCCAGAGGCCCCAGGGGCGCGCGCTGTTCGTCTCCGATGACAAGAACGCGCGCAACGGCCTGAGCGATCCGACCTTCGAGCAAGCCAGTGATCGGCTCGCCTGGGGACTGAGTGATACCGGTGTGGACATCCGGAGCCTTCCCCTGAGCTCCTCGGTGGATCCCCGAGACGAGCTGCTGGAGGCGATGCGAAGCGGCGTGGATCTCATCAACTTCATGGGACATGGTGGGGTCCAGGATTGGACTTCCGAGGGGATACTGACGAGTTCGGATGCGCCGGAGCTGCCCAACGGCCCCGGAAGCTACTTCACGATCTTCAGCATGACCTGCTTCGACGGGGCCTTCACCTATCCCTACGGTGATTCCCTGGGCTGGAGCCTGGTGAAGGCGCCGGGCAAAGGCGCGATTGCGGCCTATTCTCCCTCCACCATCCTGGATCCTCAGCCCCACGCGGAGCTGGATCGACTGCTGCTGGAGGGAGGCTTCCGCGACGGCGCCTTCCGGCTGGGCGATCTCATCCGGCGTGTGGAGAGCTCCATGGCGACCGGGAACGCCGGCGCCGTGGACGCCGCGGAATCCTTCAACCTGCTTGGCGATCCGGCCTTGCGACTCAGATGGAGTGAAAGGTGATGGAAGACGCGAAATCCACGAAAAAACCCTACACGGCGCCGGCCATCCTCTTCACCACCAAGGTGGAGGCTCGGGCGACGGTGTGCAGCAAGGCCGACGGCGGTTGCACCCTGGGTCCCGTCAGCTCCTGATTCCCGGAAGATTCAGGGGAGCGAGCAGGTGGCTGAGCGCAAGTAGGCGCCGGTTTTCGGGTCTCGCTCGGCAAGGTTTACCAGTTTCAAGCGTTCTCCTTCCGAGGATGTTCCCACCACCAGACGCACGATGGGCCGGAACGGATCTTCGGGGTTGGCCTTAAGGGCCATCGCCTCTTCTCCCGTGTCCAGCCTCAGGCGGGTCCCCGGCGGAAAGGCCCCCATCATCCGGATGAAGGTGCGCACCAGCACCGGATCGAACATCTTTCCCGACTGCTGCTGGAGAATCTGCAGCGCCTGCTCGGGGGGCACCTCGCGCTGGTAACTGCGGTTGCTTCGCATGGCGTCGTAAGCATCGGCCAGCGTCACGACGCGCGTGGCGAAATGCTGCGGCAGAGGCGCCGGCAGCGCCGGGTACCCGGTCAGATCGAATCGCCGGTGGTGCTCGAAGGCCACGATCAGCGCCAGGTCGCTCACTCCGGGCGATTCCCGCAACAGGTGCAGCGATTCGATGGGGTGGCGCCGGATCAGCTCGAAATCGGCCTCGCTCAGACGGGCGCGACTGTCCAGGATTTCCTTGGGGATCTTCACCTTTCCCATGTCGTGCATCATGGCGGCGATGCCGTATTCGCGGATGATTTCCGGGTCATCGGTCAGCACCTGGGCCTGCGCGATGGTCAGGATGGTGACGTTGACGATGTGCGTGTAGGTGTACTCGCTGTGGCCCCGCAGGGTGGAAAGCATGAGCATCGGCGCCGGATCCCGGGCCAGGTGCTCCATGAGGCTCTCCACCAGCGTGACGATCTGCCGGGTGCGGATGAACCTTCCGGTGCTGGCGCAATCCATCGCATCCGACAGTCCCGAGACGGCATCCTCGTAAGCACCCCGCTCCGAGGGGACGGCTGCACCGAGAGCGGATGGCTCCGCTTCGAGATTCAGGTGTCCCACCCGGATGCGGCTGACCCCCCTGCCCGCCAGGAGATCCGCGACGGGCACCGATTCCGGCAGGAGCGTACCCGGCGAGGCCTGATCGCCGCACAAAACCTCCAGCAGGCAGTCCAGATCGGTGCGGGTGAAGCCACGCTGGAAGGTCAGTTTGTCGATCTTCCGGGACCTCAGCTCCTGGGAAAGAAGGGAGAGAGGCTCTTCCTGCTCTTCCCATGGGAGGCCGTCAGCCAGGAGGTGGTTTCCCAGGACGCCAAGCTGCACCTCGTCCCGGCTCACCATCAGATGGTGCAGAGCCTGCTCAATCCTTGACAGAGTGCGATCCAGCGCGGGATGGCGCGGCGGGTAGATGCGCCGCCCGTTCACGGCGGCCATCAGGTGACGCACCAGCTCCAGGTATTCGGAAGCCGTGCTCATGCTGCAGCCTGCGAGGAGGAAGGGGCCTCGGGATCGACGAGGGGCGCAGCCTGCCGGGAAAGGCTGATGCACGTGTCCCGCACCACTCTGCGGATGCTGCGCGTCCCGTGCTCGATGGCCTCCAGGGCTTCAGGGGTGCCGATGCGGCGCAGCGCCTGAGCCGCCTGGGTGCGCAGCGTGTCGCCGGCGGAAATGGGCAGCCAAAGGCCGCGTCCCAGGATTCGGGTCAAGGCCGGCACCGCTTCGGTGGCCTCCATCTCGCCGAGAATGGTGATGGCTTCCCGGGCGCCGCGCTCGTCGGGAACCACGCGGCCCGTCTTCGCCAGGCGCTTGGCGAAGAGCGCCACGGTGTTTTCCCGGTCCAGCTCGCCCAGGACGCGCGCCGCGACGGTGCTCACCTCCGGATCCAGAATCGCCTGGCGGAGATGGGCCACCGTGCGGGAGCCGCCGATTTTCCCAAGGGCGCTGGCTGCCTCACGGCGGACCTGCGGCTCCGCATGCTTGAGGAGCCCGGCCAGCGGCTCCACCAGACTCTGACCGCCGATTTCCCCCAGCAGCATGGCGACGTTGCGAACCATGAACCACGAGGAGTCGTCCAGGCGCCTGAGAAGCACCGGCATGGCGGTGCGCCCCAGGGAGGCGAGGACCGTGATGAGGCCCTTGCGCACCTCCCAGTTTTCCTCCTCCGCCAGCGCGTCCGCCAAAACCGGCGCGGCGATTCCGCCGAGCTCCTTGAATTCGGCGCCGGCGAGTCCGCGCTCGTCGGCAGTGAGATGGTCGTAATCGCTGCGGTAGACCCGGACCATCTGCTCCACCACCGAGCGGACCCGCTTGTCCATGGCGCCGCGTCCAGGGCCCTTGAGATCATCGCCCCGGGGCTTGGAGATGGCGCGGACGACGTCGGCGAGAAGCGCCATGCGATCCCGCCCGGACATGCGCCGGGCCCGGCGCTCCAGATCATCCCGCAGCTCCTCGACGCGCTTCGGCTCGATCTCCACGTCCAAGGCCCCCATCATGACGCGGCACGCGTGATCCGAGACGGCTTCGGGCATGAAAGCTGTGGAGAAGCCCGCGCACGTGGAGAGGGCATCCAGCAGCTCGCGGTCCACCTGCGTGCCATGGTTGGAGACGGCCTCCAGCGTGGCCTTGTAGTTCTCCGAAAGATAGTCCTGGTCCGATTCCACCAGGAGCCCCTGGAGGGATTGCCAGATGCGCCCCAGATCCGACGCCTCGCCT
>JAKEFJ010000218.1 GCA_022616665.1 Acidobacteriota bacterium | reverse complement strand
TTGTTGTGGTAGAGGAAATTAGGGGTGGAGTCGTTGGCCACGTAGAGGTCCTGCCACCCGTCGGAGTCGAAATCGCCCCAGACAACCCCCAGCCCTTTGCCGCTCGGGTTGTAGAGGCCCGCCTGCTTCGTCACGTCCCGGAATCTTCCCCCTCCCTCGTTGTGATAAAGGACGTCGGGCAGACCGTTGAACGTCTTGGGGTGACAATAGGTGCGATATCCGGGCTTCAAGTCGCCGCAGTAGACGTTGTTCCCCAGGGTGAAATCCACATAGTTCACCACGAAGAGATCCGGCAGGGAGTCGTTGTCGTAGTCGCCGAAGGCGGCGCTGGTTCCCCACCGGCGGTCTCCCACTCCGGCTTCCTCCGTGACATCGGTGAAGGTCCCGTCGCCGTCGTTCCGGTAAAGGGTGTTCCGGCCAAACGCGGTCACGTAGAGATCTTGGTCCCCATCATTGTCCATGTCGGCCACGGTACACCCCATCCCATACCCGACTCCTCCCACTCCAGCGCGCGAGGTGACATCCTCGAACGAACCGTCGCCTCGATTTCGATACAGGATGGATCCCGATGGGCCGGCCCGCGGCGGATCGGTGGGCGTGGCGCCGCTCTGCACGAAGTAAATATCCGGCCACCCGTCGGAGTCGAAATCCAGCAGGCAGACGCCTGAGCCCAGAGTCTCCATCATGTATTTCTCTCCCGTTCCGCCGTGGGAGTGGACGAAGGCGATCCCCGCCGCCGAGGTGACGTCTTCGAAGCGGATCAAGCTCGAAGGAGGCGTCGAGGAGGCGGCCTGCGGGGATTCCTCCTCGGGCGAATGGGCCGGGCCGGCGCATCCGGCCAGGAGCAGCACAGTGAGAAGGCCGGCGGCGGGCTTCACGGCGTTCCCCCATCCGGAAGAGGCATCAGAGAGTCCCCGGGTGAGGCGCGCTGGAGGCGCTGATAGACTTCCTTCTCTCTGAGGAAGTCTTGACGCCGCCCTTGCGCCAGGTAGATACCGGCCAGGAAATAGTGGGGCTGGGCCGCCGCGGGATTGGCGCGAGTCGCCCTCTGGAGAAGCTCGATGGCCGTGGGAAGATCGTTGCGCAGCGCGTGCACCCGGGCGAGCTCGGTGAGAGCGAAATCGTTGTTGGGAAGAATGCTCAGGGATTGCTCGAGGGAGGCTTGCGCCTCGTCCAGGCGTTGCATGGCGAGAAGCACGGATCCCTCCTGGGCCAATGCTTGCGGATCCCTCGGCGCCAATCGCAGCACCTCGCGGAAGCTCCCCAGCGCCTCATCGAGGCGGCCCGCGTTATACGCCTGCATCCCCTTGGCTCGCAGCGGCCCCAACTTTTGGCTAACCGACTTCGAATCGTAAAGGCTGCGGAATCTCTCCAACACTTTGGCGGCTTCCTCACCCCGGCCCATGCGCTGGTAGGCCTTGGCCAGGTTGATCACTGCCGCCTGAGAATCGGGGTCCAGCCGCACCGCCTCCTCCAGGGTACGGGCGGCCTCCTCCAGGCTCCCCGCTTGCAGCAGCGCCAACCCCAGGGCCGCACGTGCCTGGGCATCCTCGGGAGCAAGGCGGATCGCTTCCTTCAAGTGCGAAATCGAAGCGGGGAGATCACCTTTCCGATAGGCCACAACTCCCGCCAGCCGCCTGGTCGCAGCGGAGGGGGTCCCCTCCTCCAGCCGTGGCTGGATGGCTTTCTCGGCGGATTCCAGGTCTCCGGCCTCGAGCAGGACTTCCACCAGAGACTCGCGCGCGCCCTCCCGATCGGCTGCCTCGATTGCGGGAGCGCTGAGAATCTCCTCCAGAACGGTTCGCGCCGCTGCGAATCGACTCTGCAAACGATAGGCACGGGCGAGCGCCAATCCCGCCGGTGCGGATGCAGGATCCAAACTTCGAGCCTCTTCCAGGATC
Organism: Acidobacteriota bacterium; assembly: GCA_022616665.1. GTDB lineage: Bacteria > Acidobacteriota > Polarisedimenticolia > Gp22-AA2 > AA152 > AA152. The sequence goes on along the minus strand of JAKEFJ010000218.1, from coordinate 15,629 downwards.
TTCGCCGCCTGGTCCTGCAACCCGTCGGTGAGAAACCGCTGACCTCGTTGAGCCAGCTGCTCGCTGCGTTGTCTGTCCTCCGGCCGCACCGCGGCGCCCGGGCTCTTGCCTGCGGGGGGCTGCTGGCAGGCGGGAGAAAACACCAGCAGGACGAACAGGAGGGCCCGCGGCAGGAGCCGCGGGAAGGCGGCGGCAACCAGGCGTCGCGATCGGCCCCTCACCGGACGTACCCAAGCGAGCGCAGCTGTTCTTCCAGCTCCTTGGGAATCGGCCCGGAAGGACCGCCCTGGGAGCCGCGCTGCCAGACTTTTTCCACCCGCTTCCAGAGATCTTCAACCAGGACCGATGCTTCAGGAGGCAGGGAGGCCGAGAGATCGTGCTTCTCATGGGGATCGCTCTGGAGATCGAACACTTCCAAGGGCCGAGCGTGCCGGTCGATTCCGCCCCGCAGCTCGTCGGGCTTGGGGGTGAGGATTGCCTTGAGCCTGCCCTCGCGCCTGGCAAAGCGCTCCGGTCCGTACTCCGTCGCCTCAGCATTCATCGGAACCGGATCCGGCTCGATCCCCTGGGAAAGCGATGCCACCAGGCTTCGTCCCTGATCCTCCGATTCACCCGGAATCCCCTCCAGCGCCAGCAGTGTGGGAAGGACGTCCAGCAGGCTGACAGGAGTTCGAATTCTGCCTCCCGCCATGGCCAGCCCAGGGGCTCGAACGATCAAGGGAACGTGCAGCAGCTCCTGGTAAAGCGAGTGGCCGTGACCCGGACTCCAATAATCATCGTGATCCCACAGGTCATCGCCATGATCGGAAAGGACCACCAGGATGGCACGGTCCAGAATTCCCTCCTGCTGCAGTTGATCCAGCATGCGTCCCATGACGAGATCGGCGCGGGCCACATCCCCGTCGTACAGCTCTGACTCGAATTGCCGTTCGTCCGGAGCCACAGCCAGCTTGCCGGCATGGATGGATCCGAGCTGCTCCACATTCAGGGGCTTCATCCCCTGGTCGAGGAAGCGCTTGTCGACGAACTCGGCGTGGGTGTAGGGAAAGTGGATCTCGTAAGTATGCACGAAGACGAAATAGGGTTGATCCCTTACCGAGCGCACCCATGAGAGGGCGGAAGCCGCGATTCTCCCGGCTCCCTTCTCCCGGCCTTCGTCATGCTCTTCGTAGATCTCGAAGCCCTGCCCGAAGCCGAACCCGGAGGAGACGTAGGCGCCCCCCGTGAACGCCGCCGTCCGGTAGCCGGCATTCCTCAGCCGCTCCGCCAACATGGAAAGGGATGGGCGCAATGGCCGGGTCTCCCGCGTGGAGCCGTGATCGAAGGGAAGCAGCGACGTGAAGATGGAGGCGTGCGAGGGAAGCGTCCAGGGGGCGGTCGAGGTCGCCTGTTCGAACAGGACCCCCTGGCGCGCCAAGGCATCCAGGTGCGGCGTCAAAGGCTTCGGATATCCCAGGGCGCCCAGCCGGTCACCCCGCATCGTATCCAGGGACAGGAGAATGATGGGGCGCCCCGTGGCTCCGGCTGCCAGGGGAAGCCTGGGGATGACGGCAATCATCAGTAGCGAGAATAATGCGAGACACCAGCCCGTCACCCAAAGCCAATTCCACCTCGAGCGATTGACTTTCGGCTCCCGAAGTCCCTCGAGGACCTTCCCGGTCAGGAGCCAGCCCGCGAGTAACACCTCCACGGAGAACACCGTGAGGGTGAGCGGCAATGGGGAGAATTGGTGCCATGGAAAGAAGGACTCGCGCAGTGGGAAGGCCGCCAGCAGGACCACGAGCAGATGCAGGCTCGCGAGAAGAGCCGCCCCGATAGCAAAGAGTCGGAGGCTCTTCTGCCTCAGAAATCCAAGTGACAGGTCAAAGAGGATCGACAGCGCCGCGCCGAGAACCGCACCTGCCAGAGAGCAGAAGGCGAGGCGCAGGATCGCCAGCCTGATCAGAGAATGGGAGAAATCCCCTCCCAGAAAGACCCACCATCCTCCATAAATGATCCCTGCCGCCCATCCTGTCAGGGCCCCTTGTCCACCGGCCCCCAGGAGACGGCCTTTCTGCTGCAATGGGAACTCCCGTCTGGCAGCTGCTCGCGCGCTTCCCCGCGCTCGGCCCAGATGCCGGGACCGCACGCCGGGAGCGCAGGTGGCGGGAAGAATAGGGAATGGCTTGCGCTTGAGTCAAATCCCGGCTTCGGCCTAAGGGCGCGCTGGGGAGCGGATGGCTTGAAAAATGGCTTCCGCCGCGAGGCGGTGGGCCAGAACGCTTGGGTGATCGTCTGTCGGAGAAAGGACGAGTTGGTCGGGCGGATAATGGCGAAAGGAATCCACCAGGTCCACCACTTGAAATCCGTTCATTGTTGCCTCTCGGGCGATCTGGCCATGGAGATCCCCGTACGCGTAATCCAACCATGAGCTCTTGGGGGTCAGCGGGAAGATGGCCACCAGCGTCCAGGCACCCTCCTTCTGGGAAGAGTCCCGGATGCTCCGAAATGCCTCGCGGACACTGAGCCATTTTTTCCCGCCAGGAGCGTGGAGGTAGCGCTGGTAATCGCCGCCGCCGTCGATCCACACCTGGAGACTGTTCCACCCCAGGTGACACAGGCGCAGGAGGTGCGAGTGCCTCCACCACACAGGAGGATCGAAGTACTTGTGGAGGGAGGGCCGCGGATCCGTTTCCGGATCGTTCAACACATAGCCTATGATGACCCCCTTCGGGTGGAAGGGGAGTGCCTTTTGCTTCAGGACTGCCGCTTCGTCCTGAGTCGAATAGCCGACGACCCCGAAATTCAGCACTTCGAATCGTCGGCCATTCGCCGCCTGTGAGCCGTTCAGCATTTCCTGAATCAGGGTTGGATAATTGTCTTTCTCTTCGACCCCGAACCCGAACGTGAAAGAGTCTCCCAGCACCGCCAGGCGGAAAAGATGGGAATCGTCCTGAGCCGGGGCGGGCCCTCTCAGACCCCAGGCGTTGGTGCGCACCTGCATTCCCTCGAAGACTCCGTCGCGCTCAGGGATCATTTCGTAGCTGAGCCCTTCCACGCTAGAGGCGCGGTAAAGCGATTCCTGCGCCTTGCGCATCTTTGCGGAGTCGGGAGGCTTCAGGTACTGGACCGGACGAAACAACCTCAGCCCCGCCTCACCCAGCAGGAGAATCAGTGCGGTGGAGAGGAATGCCAGCAGGAGGTTTCCCAGCAGCCCTCGGACCTTGGCCATCAGAGCATGCTCCCGCGCTCCCTTATTCTCGGGAAGCGCCACGCGGGCCAGCATGCTAGCAGACTCCTGACCTGGGCGGCGGTTCCCCTGATCGGCACGCTGGCATACCCAGCACTGGCGGAAACGTCCCGTCGCAGCGCACCCCGACCCGGCGCCATCCCTCTTATCTTCCGCTTCGATGACTGCTCCGCCAAGAGCGACACCGCTCTGGAAAAGGCGATCCTGGAGGCCTTTCAGCGGACCCACACGCCCCTCACCGTATCGGTGGTTCCGCGGGTTGCTTCGGTCAGCGCTTTCGACCCCGCGCCGCAGGCAGGAGTCCCCCTCCCCGAGGAGAAGATCCGACTTCTGCGCGAAGCTCTGGATGCGGGCGGAGTCGAGGTGGCGCTGCACGGTTTTTCCCACCAGACGGTGAGGCGAAAGATCGGAAATGCCTACCTGCAACCCTTCGGTCGATACCACTCCGAGTTCATCGGAGTGGACGAAGCATCGCAGCGGAAGAAGATCCGCGAGGGACGGGAGATTCTTGAGCGGGAGCTGGGGATCCGTGCCGAGACCTTCGTCCCTCCCTGGAACGGCTACGATCGGACCACCCTGAAGGTATTGCAGGACTCGGGGTTCACCACCCTGTCGGCAGCGCGCCGCGGCCCGGTGGATCTCGACTCTTCCTTGCATTTTCTCCCCCGCACCTGCGACCTTCAGGACGTGCAAGGAGCCGTGCGGGCTGCCCGTGAATCGCTGGCCGACCACCCTCTCGTGGTGGTCCTGTTTCATCACTATGATTTCGAGGAAAACGACCCTCAGGCGGGTCGACTCAGCCTGCCGGATTTGAACAGGACCCTGGGGTGGGTGGCGGCTCAGACGGATCTACGGCTCATGACCCTGCGGGACGCTTCCCGGCTCCTGCCGGATCTGGGCGCGCGGCAGTTCTACTGGAATCGCAACGCGCTCCTCTGGCAGATCACACCGCCCTGGGTCAATCTGACGATTCACTGGCCCCCTCGGGGCGTCTACCAGAGTCTGCCGGCTGCCCGACGCGCCAAGCTCTTCCTCTGGTGCGTCGTCTTACTCCTGTACGGCTCCCTGGCATTTGCAGGCACCGCAATCTCCCGGTTTGCCTCGAAGCGGCTGCTGCGCGGCCGGCCCTTGCTCGCCTGGTCGGTGCGAATCATCTGCGTCGTCGCCCTGCTCGCCCTCCTGCTTTACGTTTTCTGGGATCTGGAGCCCTACTGGGCGGGAGTGGCTGCCATCTCCTGGATGGCCGGATTTTGCGCCGGTTTGCTGTAGGTTATACTCTGCGCCCCTGAGCCTCCCTCGGGGATTCGGCGCGAGGATATCTCCATGGATCGGATCAAGGCAGAGGTGTCCCGGCGAATCGTGGAATTCGTCCGGGATCGATACCAGATCTCGCTGGAATCTCCCGGCTTCTTGTTTCCCCCCGCTCCCGAACTGGGAGATCTGGCCCTCCCCGTGGCCTTCGATCTGGCCAAGCTTACCAAGAAGCCTCCGCGCCTACTGGCCGGCGAGCTGGCGGGAATGCTTTCCGGTGTTCCGGGACTCCAGAAAGCCGAGGTGGCCGGAGGAGGTTACGTCAATCTCTACTTTCACCGGCCCAGCTACGCCCGCTTCCTCTTCGAGGATCTGCATGCTCCCCCCGCGGTCCCCTCCGGAGGAAAGGTCATTGTGGAGCACACCAACATCAATCCCAACAAGGCGGCTCACATCGGGCACCTTCGCAATGCCGCACTGGGAGACACGCTGGCGCGCTGCCTGCGGTTCCTCGGGCGCCGGGTGGAAGTCCAGAACTACATCGATGACACAGGAGTCCAGGTGGCCGATCTGATCATCGGTATCACCCGCTTGGAAAAGCTCGACCTGGACGGAGTCCGGCGCCTGGAATCCGAGCTGGAGCGGACGGGAGTGCCTCTGGATCACTACTGCTGGGATCTTTATTCCCGTGTCACCGAGATGTACGAGCGGTCGAACGAGCCCGCCGCACCCGGAGAGAAGAGCCTCAAGGAGCGGCTGCGTGGGGAGATGTTGCATGACATGGAGGAGGGTTCATCCCCCCTCGCGGAAATCGCCGCCTACCTGGCCGACAAAATCGTCCGTTGCCACCTCGCCACCATGCAGAGAATCGATGTGCGCTATGACCTGCTTCCCCGCGAGAGCGACATCCTGTCGCACAGGTTCTGGGAAAAGGCCTTCGAGCGGCTCAAGTCAACGGGCAAGGTCACCCTCTCCCGCGAAGGGAAGAGCTCGGGTTGCTGGGTGATGGACCTCTCGGGAAGCGAGGATCTTGCGCACCTCGCCGAAGGAGAAAAAATCCTGGTCCGCTCCAACGGCACGGTGACTTACGTGGGGAAAGACATCGCCTACCAGCTGTGGAAATTCGGGCTCCTGGGCGCGGACTTCGACTACCGGCCCTATCTCACCTATCCGAACGGCAAGGTGCTGTGGAGCACGTCCAGAGAGGGAGAGGCCCCGCATCCCTCCTTCGGAAATGGAGAGACGATTTACAACGTCATCGACGTGCGGCAGTCCTACCTCCAGCAAATCGTGGTGGAGAGCCTCCGGCTGCTGGGAGCCGAAGCCCAGGCCCGGCGATCGATCCACTTCGCTTATGAGATGGTCGCGCTGTCGCCGCGCTGCGCCAATGAGATGGGGATCGCCGTCGGGGATGAGGACCGCCTGCGTCCTTTTCTGGAGATGTCGGGACGCAAGGGGATCGGCGTGAAAGCCGACGACCTGCTTGACAATTTGATCCGGCGTGCCGAGGAGGAGGTCCGAATGCGAAATGCGGATCTCCCCGGTCGGACCCTATCGGAGGTGTCGCGCGCCATCGCCGTGGGAGCGCTGCGGTATTACATGCTGCGCTTCACCCGCAACAAGGTCATTGCGTTTGATTTCGCCGATGCTCTTTCATTCGACGGAGAGACGGGTCCCTACGTGCAATACGCCGTGGTTCGATCCGCAGGGATTCTGGGAAAAGTGGCCGCCGCTCTGGGCATGTCGGGAGAGGAGCTTCCAAGATGGGCGGCGGATGCGGAGCTGGAGTTTCTCGAGGCGGACGCCCAAAGCGAAGAATGGGATCTCCTCTCGCTGCTGGGACGGCATCGCACCATGGCTGAGCAGGCGGTGGCCGGCCTGGAATTTTCGTCTCTGGCCAAGTACGCGTTCGTCCTGGCGCAGAAATTCAACGGCTTCTACCACCGCAATCCGGTACTGCAGGAGTCGGACCCCCAGCGTCGACGGGGTCGCGTTCTCGTCACCTACCTTTTCCGTCGGCAAATGACCGAGCTGCTGGATCGGATGGGAATTCCAGTTCCCTCTCTCATGTAGGGATTGTCGCAACCCTGTGCTATCATGAGGGATGCACTACACCTAAACTTGTCCAAAGGACTTCACATTGAGCTTCAGTCCCCCACGGCTCGAATGGCAGCGGCATGGCTCGCTCAGGCACATATCGATCCTGTGCCTTGCTTTCCTGGCTGCGGCACTCAGCACCTTGGGCGCCTCCGCACTCCTGGCGGACGACATTCTGCCCTTCAGTGAGGTCAAAGTCGGAATGAAGGGAGAAGGGCGTTCCGTGTTTCAGGGAAATGAGATCTCCCGCTTCAACGCGGAAGTGATCGGCGTGATGGAGAACATCGCCCCGAAGCGCAACCTGATCCTGGTCCGATTGAGCGGGGAGCATGTGGACAGGACCGGCGTCCAGGAGGGGATGAGCGGCTCTCCCATTTACGTGGGCGACCGGGTCATTGGAGCCGTGGCCTACAGCTGGCCGTTCTCCAAGGAAGCCATTGCCGGGGTCACCCCCATCGAAGAGATGCTGGAAGTGCAGCGCCGGGGCTCCGGCGCGCCGGGTCGTTCACGCGCCGCACCGCTACTTCCCGGCGCCACTCCCATCTCGGCCCTCACCCGGCCCGCCGATCTGGTGCAGCATTTCGACCATTATCTGAGCTTGGGTGGGCTGCGGATGGAGGCCATGGCAACGCTTCGTCCGATCCCGACCCCCCTGCTGTTTTCCGGGTTCTCAGCTACACTGCTGGGCCGCCTCGATCCGGATCTTGCGGCAGCGGGCCTCCTGGCCGTGCAGGCCGGTTCAGCGGGCAAATCCAAACGCGCTTCGGACACCCTGAGTCCCGGTTCGGCCATGGCAGTCAAGCTGGTGCGCGGCGACGTCGAGATCAGCGCGGTGGGTACCGTGACGTATCGGGATGGCGATCGCCTTATCGGATTCGGTCATCCTCTCCTCAACCTGGGGCCCACTTCCATTCCCCTGGCGGGAGCCTATGTGCATTCGGTGCTCCCATCCCTGGAATCTTCTTTCAAGATCGCTTCCCCCGCCGCCGATGAAATCGGCTCGATCAGCCAGGACCGGACGGTGGGAGTCGCGGGCAACATCGCCGCGCCACCACGCCTCATCCCGGTCCGGGTGGAGATGACGGGGAACACCCCCCGGCCTGATCGCTTCGCCTTCGACGTGATGGAGGATTCATTCCTGACTCCGTACCTTCTCTACGCCGCGCTCAACGGCATTCTGAGCAGTGCGCAGAAGGATCTGGGTGAAGCGACTCTGCGGATTCTGGAAGGATCGGTCATCAAGGTCGAGGGTTACGACGACATCAAGCTGGACAATTTCTTCTCGGGGGACTTCGCATCTTTTTACACCTCCGGCACTGTGGCGTACATCTCCCTTTTGATTCTGAACAACGAGTACCGTCCGGCGCGGATTTCGGGAATCAACCTGAACCTCGCGTACTCCGACGAGCGACGGGTGGCGCGGGTGGAGCGGGTCTGGTGCGGCCGGGAACGGGCGCGCCCAGGCGAGAAAGTTCCTCTGACCGTTACCCTGCAGCCCTATCGTGGGAAGGAGATCACCCGGACCTTCGAGCTGAACATTCCCGAGGAGCTGACTCCCGGGAAACTGTACCTGCAGGTGGGCGACGGGCAGACGGTGAGCCGGAAGGAAGAGCAGGCCGCCGGCGAGTTCCACCCCAAGGATCTCGCCCAGCTCATCTGGCTCATCAATCACGTCCGGGCCAACGACAAGCTCTATGTCATTCTCACCCGCCCGGACAATGGAGTTCTATTGCAGGGTGCCAGGATGCCGGATCTGCCACCTTCCAAGGCCCTGGTGATGGTCCGTCCCCAGACCGAGGGAAACTATCTGCGCGTGGGCTTCCGCGGAATCGCCGAGGAGTCCATCCCCACGGATTTCGCCATCGAAGGATACAAGACGCTCACTTTGGAAGTGGAGGACCCGAACCGATGATTCCCCGGAGCGCCGCCTTCCCCCACCGGCACCGGATCGCTTGCCTGCTCTTCCTGCTCGTCGCGGCCCAGAGCGGACTCTTCGCCTCCGGACCCATCATTTGGACCCAGCAAACCCCAGCCGATTTTGAGAAAGGAAAGCCCGATGGGATTGCAGTGGCCTCCCGGGGCGGAATTCTCCTGGCCCGAGCCGTTCGGGAGATCCCGGTCAAGGAGCTGCAGGAGGATGCCCAGCCATTCCTTTGGGCGCAGGCGCTGGACTCCAAGGGCACGCTCTACACGGGTAGCGGCAATGACGGTCGAATCTTCAAGGTTTCCAAATCGGGCCAGGGGAGCCTTTTCTTCTCCTCAGGGGATCTGGCGGTTCAGGCCCTGGCGGTGGATTCCCGCGACAACCTGTTCGCCGGAACCTCGCCGGATGGCAGGATTTACCGGATCAGCCCCGAGGGGAAGTCGGAAGTCTGGTTCGATCCCGAGGAGCGCTATATCTGGGCCCTGGCGGTGGACCAGTCCGGAAATCTCCTCGCCGCCACCGGTGAGCACGGAATCATCTACAAGATCACCGACAAGAACAAAGGGGCTTCCTTTTATGACAGCCTGGAGTCCCATATTGTCACCCTGGCTTTCGATCACCAGGGGAATCTGCTGGCCGGATCTTCGGGCAAAGGACTGCTCTATCGAATCGCGCCGGATGGAAAGGGGGCCGTGCTTCTGGACACGGCACTCAAGGAGGTCAATGCGGTCGCGCTGGACGCATCGGGGCGAGTATTTGCAAGCGCGATACAACCGGAGTCGCCAGCGACCACCCCAGGAGCCGGAATCAGGGTTCTCCCTCCGGGAATTGGCACCGGCGTGGCGGTGGGACCTACTCCCATCCCGACTCTGCAGGACTTGGAGGTGGAGGATCTCCGAGCGGAACATGTCACCGTTACCGATTCAGCCATTCGGAAAGCCAAGAGCATTCTCTACCGAATCGACACAGACGGCGTAGCGACCACACTCTGGACCTCCGAGGACGAGACGGTCTTTTCCCTGGCAATTCCAGGGACGAAGGAGGTTTATTTAGGAACCGGCGATCTGGGGAAAATCCGCCGCCTGGATGAAAATGGCGGCTCATCCCTCGCCACCAGGCTCCCGGCCACTCAGGTCACGTCCCTGCTGGCTGCCCCCGATGGCTCGCTGTTCGCCGCGACCAGCAACTCGGGTGGAATTTTTGTGCTGGAAAAAGAGTCCACCGATTCTGGAACCTACCTTTCCCCTCCCAGGGACGCCACGAGCTTGGCGCGCTGGGGACAGATTCGCTGGATTGGTGACGCCCCCGCCGGTGCCAAGGTGGAGCTGTTCACCCGGTCCGGCAATAGCGCGCTGCCGGACAACACGTGGAGTGACTGGTCTTCGGCGTATGCCGCGGCCTCCGGCAGCAAAGTCGTCAGCCCCTCGGCCCGGTTCATTCAGTGGAAGGCCCAGTTGACGCGGCAATCCAAGTCGGCGTCTCCCTTCCTCGAAGCGGTGTCTCTGACCTACCTTCCCACCAATCTCCCCCCGCGGCTGGAGAAGATCGAGGTCAATCCACCCGGGATCGTCATCTTGAAGGCTCCCCTCCCTGTGGAGCCGGACGCCCAGGAGACGGCCTTCTCGCAGCCTCCCACGCCTCCGCCGGGGGCCGAGTTCGCTTCCCCATTCCCCGCAATCCCTGGAAAGCGGATCTTTCAAAAAGGGCTGCGCTCTCTCTCATGGTCGGCCTCCGACCCGAACGGCGACTCGCTCCGTTACGACCTCTTCTTCCGCCAGGAGGGAGAGAAGGAATGGAAGCCCCTCGTTCGAGGCCTGCGGGATACCTACTTCAGCTGGGATTCCACCTTGATGCCGGACGGGCGCTACCGAATCAAAGTCTCAGCCAATGATGCCCCGTCCAATCCCCCCGGCGAAGCGCGCGAGGCTGAGGACACGGGTCCGGGGTTCATCGTCGACAACACGCCTCCGATGGTGGAGGCCGTGGCGCGCAAGGAGGGGTCGGCGCTCTTCGTGGATGTGAAGGCCACAGATTCGGTGAGCTATATCCGAGCCATGGAATTCTCCCTCGATGCCGCACGCTGGATCCTGGCGGTGCCCGCCGATGGGGTAGGCGACTCCTCGCAGGAGCAGTACCGCATCCCGATGGACCGGCTGCCCGCCGGAGAGCATACGGTCCTGTTGAAGGCGACGGACACCGAGGGAAATGTAGGAAGCACCAAAGTCCTGGTTTCCGGCGGCTGAATCTCCGGACAACAAAGGGAAGCCTGACGATTGCGGCTGCGAACGACCTGGGCGGGATGCCTGCTGGCGCTGGCCCTTCTGTTCGTTGGGTGCCAGAGTCCGACAGCTGAGCGGACGAAGCCGGCCGCCGTCGACCATCCCGTCACCGGCGATTGCCTGGTCATTCCGATCAACTCCGACCCCCCCTCCCTTAACTTTTTGACCTGCTCGGACGCCTGGTGCATTCTGGTCGCCCGCTTCGTCGCAGACTCTCTGGTGGATGAAGGCGAAAGCCTAGAGACCGTTCCGCGCCTCGCCTCTTCCTGGGAATTCTCGGAGCAGGGCCGGCTCCTTACCTTTCACCTGCGCAGACAAGTCCGCTGGCATGATGGAGCGCCCTTCACTTCCCGGGATGTCCTTTACACCTATAGACGGACGATCGATCGCACATCAGGAGCGCGAGCGGATCAGTTCCAGGACGTAGAGGAAGTGTCGGCCCCTGACGATTTCACCGTGCGGGTCCGCTTCCGGGAGCCCACCATCCTCGCCCTGGACATGTGGAAGGTGCCCCTCCTACCCGAGCATCTTTCCAAGCAGTCCAGGGGCGCGGCGATGGATGCGCCCTCCCACCCCATCGGGACCGGGCCGTTCCGATTCGTCCGCTTTGAGCGCGGCCGGGAGATCGTGCTGGAGGCCAATCCCGACTACTTCCTGGGCAGGCCTTACCTCGACGGTATGATCTTCCGGATCATCCCGGCTCCCGCCACCCAGTTCCGGGCGCTGCTGGCCGGGGAGACGGACTGGTCCTTCATCCCCGCCACAGAGTGGTCGAAAGAACCTGCCACGCCGGCATTCAGGAAGCGATTTCAAATTTTCGAATACCCGGCAATGTTTCTTCACTACATCGGCTGGAATGAGCGGGTTCCATTTTTCTCCGACCCGAGGGTCCGTCAGGCCATGACACTGGCCCTGGACCGGCAAGGCTTCGTGGAGAAGGCGTTTCATGGCGCGGGGGTCGCCGCGGCCGGCACTTTCCATCCCGGGCATTTTGCCTACGATCCGGAGCGAAGGCCGCTCCCCTATGACCCGCAGCAGGCCGCCAGGCTGCTGGATGAGGCCGGTTGGAAATTGAGCTCATCGCATGGACTTCGACAACGGGGAGGTCGAGAGTTCCGGTTCACTTTGCTGATCTTTCAGGGGGACCCGATGCAGCAGCAGATCGCCTCGCTCCTGGCGGACAGCCTGGGAAGGCTGGGAGTGGGAATGGACATCAAGGTCCTGGATTTTCCGGCTCTGCTGGAGAGGTTGCATCGTCGCGACTTCGAGGCAGTGCTTTCGGGATGGGTCTTGAGTTCCAACCCCGATCCCACCGTCAATTTCCATTCGGACCCCGTCCTGGGTGCGTCGAATTGGGTCTCATATTCCAACCCCGAGATGGATCGGCTCCTTCTAGAGGGTCGCCACCAGACGGATTCAGACAGGCGTCGTGAGATCTACCGCCGGGTGCAGGAGCTTCAGTCCCAGGATCAGCCTTACAGCTTCCTTTTTTTCCCGGTGGCCAGGGTTGCCCTGGACGCGCGTTTCCACGATGTCCGCGCCAGCCCCGTGGCGAGCCCGTTGAAACCCTATCCCGGCCCCCTGCGCTGGTATGTCCCCGCCCAGCTTCAAAAGCGCTCAGGACCCATGTAATCCCTGAAGAAGCGAGAAAGGAAGATGCGCGGCTATCTGTTTCGGCGAATTCTCTCGGTGGTCCCGACCCTCCTGGGGATCACCTTGGTGACCTTCCTATTGCTGGAAATCCTTCCCGGGAGGGAGATGGCACTGTCGCAGGCCAGCGGGGCAAATCTCCCTTCCCGAGAAACGCTGGACCGGCTGCGCCAGACCTACCATTTGAATGAGCCGATCCCCATCCGCTACTTCCAGTGGCTGCTTCGTCTGTGCCGCTGGGATCTCGGGGAGTCTTTGCTCGATCATCGCCCCGTGAGCGAAGCCCTGCGCCAGACTACCGCACGAACTCTGGCTTTGAACCTGTTGGCGCTCTCGCTGGCGCTGGCCATCTCAGTCCCGTTGGGGACGCGCTGGGCCGCGGTGGCAGGATCGCTGCGCGATCGAGTCGGCTCCCTCCTTCTCTACCTGCTGTATGCCTTTCCAGGATTCGCGGCGGCTTTGATCCTGCAGTACCTCTTCGCGGTTCGCTGGGGAGTGCTGCCTCTCCAAGGGGTTCGGAGCTTGCCGGCTACGGCGCCGCTGCTCCAAAGGAGCCTGGATCTCGCTGCCCACCTCCTTCTGCCGGTCCTCTGCCTGGCCTATGGATCCCTGGCCTATCTCGCGCGCTTCACCCGGGCCAGTGTGTTGGAGGGACTTCGCAGCCACTACGTCGATGCAGCCCGCGCCCGCGGAGTCGATGAGCGGGTGATTGTCTGGAGGCACGCTTTCAGAAATGCCCTGGTGCCCATGGTGACGCTTCTGGGGGCGCTGGTGCCGGCCCTGCTGGGAGGGAGCATTCTGGTGGAGACGATTTTCAGCTGGCCGGGAATGGGACGACTCTACTTCGAGTCGCTGCAGAATCGCGATTACCCCGTGGTCCTGGCCCTCACGGTGGTCACCGCGCTATTGACGCTCGCCGGCTCGCTCCTGGCCGATGTTCTCTACTGCGTCGCGGATCCGCGCGTCGAGCCGGAGCAGGGCTTCCATGGCCGGCTCTCGTAGTCTCAGGGCAGGTGCTTCTCTGGGGTTCGCGGCGCTCGCCGCCGCCCTTCTCGCTCCGCTCCTGGCCAGCGAGGCGCCCTTGCTGGCGCGCGTGAAAGGCAGCCTCTGCTCCCCGGCGCTGCATGGCTATTGCGGTGCCGCGTGGGCCGCCTGTGCCGACCCCAACTCCATCGATTGGAGGGCGCGGCCGCTTACTGATGGTGTCTCGATTCTCATGGATGCGCCGGTTCCCTTCGGACCCGAAGCGACCAATCTGGATGCGGTCCTGCTCTCCCCTAACCGAGCGCACTACCTCGGCACCGACTCCCTCGGGCGGGACGTCCTGTCCCGAGTGATCCATGGGTTTCCGGTGGCCCTGCTCGTGGGAGGGCTCGCGACGATGATTTCGCTGCTGATGGGACTCCTGGCCGGAGGAGCCGCAGGGCTTGCCCGGCGCTGGATGGATCTGCAGTTGACCCGATTGATGGATTTGATGGCCTGCTTTCCGACCCTGATCCTGGCGCTGGCGCTGGCGGCAGCTGCCACTCGGCCGGGACTGGGGAGTCTCGTGGCCGCCATCGGTCTGACCCGCTGGAGCGGAATCGCCCGCTTCTTCCGTTCCGAGGTGCTTCGCCAGAGGGGCCTTTCGTACATCGACGCCGCCCGCGCGCTGGGAGCCGGTCGGCCCCGGTTGATTCTCCGGCACCTCCTGCCCAATTCCCTTGGCCCCATTCTGGTGACCGCCTCCTTCTCGGTGGGGCATGCGATCCTGCTGGAATCGGGAATGAGCTTCCTCGGGGTGGGGGTGCCGCCCGGCACCGCAAGCTGGGGAGGGATCCTCGCCGAAGCGCAAAGGCAGGTCACTCCCGCCTGGTGGCTCGTGCTCTTTCCCTCCCTGGCCCTTTTCTTGACGGTGCTGGCTTGCAATCTGCTCGCCGATGGACTCAGGGAATCCACCGATCCAAGACTCTCGCGGCTGGGATAGAGTCAGGTCGGGCGCTAGAGTGAAATGCGGTTTTTACCCGATTGCTTCGCCCGGTACAAGGCGGCGTCGGCCAGCGACAGAAGCGCGGCCTCTTCCTTGGCGTCCGTGGGGTAGAAGGCCAATCCAATGCTCACGGTGGCGCGCACCTGCTCGCCGCGGCCGTCGGGGAATGTCGCCCGCGACTCCACATCCCGACAGAGTTTCTCGGCCACCCCGCGTGCTGCCTCGAATTCGGTCTCTTGCAGGATCACGGCGAATTCTTCCCCGCCGTATCGGGCGAGAACATCGGAGCGGCGCAGCCCCTCCCCCAGAATCTTCGCCACCCCACGAAGCACCTGGTCCCCGATGGGGTGGCCCAGCGTGTCGTTGATCTTCTTGAAATTGTCCACATCGATCATCATCAAGGCCATCAGCCTTGAATAGCGCTCGGCCCTCCCCACCTCCACGCCCAGGAGAAACTTGAAGTGGCGATGGTTGTAAATCCCTGTCAGGGAATCGATGAGGGACATCTCCCGGGTGAGGCGGTAGAGCTGGCTGTTCTCCACCGCCACCGCGACGAGCTGGGCGCAGCGCTGCAGGACCTCGAAATCCGCGGCCGTGAACGCCCGCTCGGAGGCAGAAGCGAGATTCAGAGTCCCCAGGGTCCTTTCGTGGATCAGGAGCGGCGCCACCATCTCACTTTTCATGTCGTCCCCCGAGGGGGCGTCCTGGAACCTCAAGTCGGATGGCACGTCGTTGCGCCAAAGGGGTTTCCGGTTGAGGACGCTCCATCCCAGGGGGTTGTCCATGGAGAGGGCGATCTGCTTTCCTTCGGTCGGGAAGAGAGTCTCCCCGCGGCAGTAGGTGAGACGAAGGGAAAGCTGGCTGGCTCCTTCCTCCAGCAGGGCGATGCTTGCCTGATCGATGGGGACCAGCAGGCTCAGCTCACGGGTGATGGCGCCCAGAACACCGGGCAGGTCTTCCTTGCTGGTCAAGGCGGAGGCGATTTCCAGAAGGCTCTTCAGGAGATCCTTGCGTCCCGTCCCCCCCTTGCGAGCCGCGGGCGGGCCGGCCTCGAGCAGCGAGCCGCCGCCGGGCTTCATCCCCTCTCGTCTGGAAGGCTCGGAAAAGCGGCGCCACCCCCGGGACGGTACCCCTGGGGGTCGATGGATACCGAGGTGAAGCCGCTCTCGAGAATCCCACGGGTAACCCGGTTGCGCAAGGAGGTGTCGGAGAGCCGGTCCATCTCATCCC
>JAKEFJ010000217.1 GCA_022616665.1 Acidobacteriota bacterium | reverse complement strand
TAGATCATCCGCCAGATGCTGTCGTTCCCGTACCAGGACCCCCCGGATATCAGAAATCGTCTCCCGGCAGCGCCTCTCGTTGCCTTGACTTCGATTCCATACAAGCGCCGGAATGCCCGCCAGCCTCTCTGCAGCGTCCGGAACAGCAGCCTCGATTTCCCCTGCGCCCATTGATGCATTCTTGCCCGGAGGATGATCGGCCACTCGACATCCGGCGGAAACTCGTCGCCGCCGGAGCTCGGTCTTCCAGCCTTGAAGTGCACCAGAAAGGCCTTGTTTCCGTTCATCCCCACAAGGTTCTTCAGCGCTCCGGTCATCCCGGCTTTCTGATGGGTCTTCAGCTTTGGCATGTTGATAAACAGGTCGCACTCGAGGAGGCTCTTCGATATCCGGTATCGATGCGAGCCTTTGCGATGGCTGCTTTGCGTTTCTTCCGGTGAGTAATCCGAAACCCGAAAAGAAGTTTTCTCCTGGCAGATGGCCTCCAGGAAGCTTTTTTGATCCAGAATCACATCGCAGTATCCTGCGGGATCGCCGAAATCGTCCGACGATGAGTCCGTGGTCATGTAGCCATCCGACACCCGCACCCGGTGCATTCGGAGGTCCCGGATCTCGACCCGTGGCCGGCGGAGGCTCTTGTACTTGGCTTCCAGACGGTCGATTCCCGCCTGCTTTTTCAGCAGGGGCCAATCGCAGCTCTGGATAGGCACGTCCGCCACCAACAGAGACTCCAGCGAAGCATACTTCTGAATGCAGGCCTCGATGGCCGCGTCGATCAGCGCGGTGCTCGTGACCAGCGCTCGGATCGGGAAGTCGGGGTCGGTTTCATGGATGACCCAGTTGGGCTTGATGACTATGCGGCGAATGGTGCCGTCCGGCAATGAGTCGTGCAGGAATCGGACCCAATCTGCGCTACTCACACCAACCGACTGGATTTGACAGAACTGCTTCAATTCCTAGCCCGCCCTCGGAAGAAACACCATTTGCCGTGGCCAGGGGTACCGCCTGGAGAACCGTGCCCCCCGCTGGGAGCATGAGTATACAATGTCGCTCTTTATTTCATGGTTCTTCGGGAGCGTCCTGCATTGCAGCTGAGAGAGAAAGTCCTTCGTGGAGGGATCTACCTTTCGTTGCGGCAGGGGATCGGCCTGGCTGTTGGCGTGGCTGGAGTTCTCCTCGTCACTCGGCTCATTGGGCCTACCCAGTATGGTCTCTACCGTGGAGCACTGGAGATCATGGCCTTCTTCGCTGGAGTCGCGCGCTGGGGATTGGATGCCTATCTAGTCCGTCGGGAGGAGCAGCCCACCCGGGCCGTTTACAACCAAGCCTTCAGCCTCTTGCTTTTGGGCTCACTGGGGTTCGCGGCCCTGGGTTTCATGTCGGAGCCCCTTCTCGGGCGATGGATGGGTGACATCAGATACCTCGCGCCCTTGCGATTCCTCCTTGCGGCCCTCCCATTCACCGTACTCTCCATTCCAGCTGTGGCCCAGCTGGAACGTGAACTCGATTACAGAAAGGTAGCTGCCCTCGAAACGGTGGGCCAGATTCTTTATCAGGGGCTGTCAGTCGCACTCGCCTGGAAGGGATGGGGGCTCTGGGCCCCCGTAGCGGGATACATTCTCTGGCAGGTCTGGACGACCCTTGCGAGCTGCGTGCTCGCCCGATATCGACCCGGCTGGCACTGGTCGACTCCTCTGGCCCGGGAGATGCTCAATTATGGCGCTGGTTACTCTTCCTCATTCTGGGTCTACAATCTGCGATCACTGGTGAATCCCCTCATCGTGGGCCGGTATTTGGGTCCGCAGGAGGTAGGATTCGTCTCCCTCACCATTCGACTGGTGGAGGTCTTGGGTTTCGTCCGTGCCGCGACGTTCCGGCTCTCAATCGCAACCCTGGGACGCGTCCAGCAAGATGCCGCACGTCTCAAACGCGCCCTTGAAGAGGGACTCGGTCTGCAGGCACTGGCCCTGGGGATGCCTCTGGCGGCGTTCGCGCTGGTGGCACCCATGGCTTTGCCCCGATTGTTCGGAAATCAGTGGGCTCCTGCGTTGGCAATATACCCCTACATCGCGCTGGGGTTTTTTGCGGGCGGGGTATTCGCGATGCTTGCGTCCGTTCTATACGTCAGACGGCGCAACTTCCAGGTGACCGGGGCCAACGCTGTTCATTCAATCCTGTTCGGAACCGTTGCCATCCTTCTAGTGCCTCGTCTCGGCCTCCTTGGCTACGGGTGCGCGGAGATCGGTGCCATGGCTTCCTATTTCGTGCTACATCGATTCGCGGCGCGCCTGTTCCCCTTTAACTACCGGAGCGCGATTCCATGGGCGCTGGCATTCGTACCCGTGCTGTTCACCCCTCTCGTGGGCTGGCCGTGGCGCTTGTTCTTGCTCCTCCCTCTGGCCACTGTCTCTCTCAGTCCGCTGGCGCGGGGCAAGCTCGTCGAAGTCTGGACGCTATTTCGTCGTGGGACGATTTGAAGGAGTCAGGGTAGGACAGGCGGAGGGTTTGCTTACTTCGCTCCCCGGGCGAAGAGCACCGCGGGAATCGTCCGGAGGATGATCTTGACGTCTTTCGTGAGCGACCAGGTGTCGATGTACTCCATGTCAAGGCGCATCCACTCGTCGAAATCGATTTCGTTGCGTCCGCTGGTCTGCCACAGACAGGTCAGCCCGGGCTTCATGCTCAATCTCCGCCGCTGCCAGCGCTCGTAACGCTTGACCTCCGAGGGAAGCGGCGGCCTCGGTCCCACCAGGCTCATATCCCCCTTCAACACGTTCCAAAGCTGCGGAAGCTCGTCCATGCTCGTTCTGCGGAGAAACGACCCCACGCGCGTCACCCGCGGATCCCGGGAAAGCTTGAAGACCGGGCCGGACATCTCATTGCGCCCTTCCAAAGCGCTACGCTGATGCTCCGCATCGTGAACCATGGAGCGGAATTTCAGCAGAACGAAGCGTCGCCCATTCAATCCCGTGCGCACCTGCCGGAAAAGCACGGGCCCTTGTGAGTCGAGCTTGATCAGAATCGCGATGATTCCCATAGACGGCAGGGCAAGAACCAGTCCCGTGAACGAGACCAGAATGTCCATGAGCCTCTTGAAAAAGATATCGGCCGCGGCGTGGGGGGTGGATGCCAGAGTAAGGATAGGAATACCCGAAACTGAGCTGAGATAGGTACGCGCAAAGATGGAGTGTGCAAAATCTGCCCGAATATGGATCTTTGTGCCCACCTCCTCACATTTCAGAAGCTGAGACTCGCAACGTGCAAGCCGATCGATGGGCAAGGCGAAGATGATCTCGTCGATGATCTCTCGATCCACGATCTCGGGAATGTCGTCAACCGTTCCCAACACTTTGTATCGATCTGCCTGAGCGTATTCCTGTCCGAAGTCGTTGATGAATCCCGCGACCCGAAATCCAAAGTCCTTCCCTTCGGTAAGCGTGTCGGCTACCCGCAAGGCACCCTCGTTGATGCCGACAATGAGCACGTTGCGATAATTGAACCCGCGGCGCCGGGCCACGCGCTGAAATGCGCGAATGGAGAGCTTCTCGGCGAGAAGAAAGACATAGAACGAGCCCACGAAGAGCCCGAACAGCGATCGGCTGAAATACTTCGCCTGGAACATGAAAATGGCCGCCCCCAGGATTAGGCTTCCGAGCGCGACCGGCTTCGCCACGAGCAGAGGAAGGTCCAGGAAGCCACGGGTCCGCAGGGAACCGTAGACTCCCCCGAGCCGCAAGAGCAGGTGGAAGGTAGGTATCGACAAGAACAGGAGCCAGACGAATCTCCGCAGCTCAATGCCGACCAGCGATGGATCCATCTGCGGGAGGAGCCAGGATCGGATTACAAAGGCCAGGAGGAAGGAGAGGCAGAGCAGCAGCATGTCGCAGAGAGCCACCACCGCGGCTACTTCCTTGGCCTTCTCCTTCAGCACGAGGGTGCCCTCCGGGAACGGTGCCCACCCAGCAGCTCGGCGGCGAGTAGTCCTGCGAAACGTGCATTGGTTACGAGGTATCGTCCCGCCAGCCTGCGCGGCTCCTGAATGACCCGGTAAGACCATTCCAACCCAGCTCGGCGCATCCAGATTGGCGCCCGGCGAGTTTTCCCGGCCAAGAGGTCGAGCCCTCCTCCCACTCCCATTGCAAAAGGCACCCCCAGCGCATGTTGGTAATTCACAAGAAAACGCTCCTTCCTGGGACTCGGCATCCCCACGAACAGGATATCCGCCCCGCACTCCCGGATCCGGCTCACTACCTGGGGTTCCTCCGCACTTGAGAAATAGCCGTGTTGAATTCCCGCCACCCGGACCCCCTGAAAAGCGTCCTCCACACGAAGCTTAAGCGAGGCCGC
>JAKEFJ010000216.1 GCA_022616665.1 Acidobacteriota bacterium | reverse complement strand
CCGGCGACGCGAAGCGCTCCAGAAGATTCCGCAGGACCAGTGAATTGGGGGCCAGCGCGAGGTTCAGCGCGACCCAGGACAATTGCCTCTTCCCCAAACGGACTCCTCCGTCGGGGCGCGGAATCGCGGGATAAAATATAGAAAGCCTCCAATCATTGTCAAGAAATCGACTTCACAAGTCCCCCTGATTCCGAGCGCTTCCCGGCCCCGTCCGGCGCGGATTCCATGGCTCTGGGGTGTCCAGATTCCGCACGCTGGATCACCGGGAACCTGTTGAGGGAGTTGCATTACCGGGGAGGAACCTTATATTTGAGCCCCGGATACGTGCGGAGTCTGTGTAAGATTTCCGCCAGCTCATTTCCGGACGATCAGAAAAAGTCGGCAGGATAGTGCCGGCATGGGAAAAAACGTGAGGAGCGCTGGATGGCTGTGTCCACTGCCCGGTCCCCTGGTGGGGGCTTGATCCTTGCCATGCTGCTTCCACTGGCGGCCCTGCCGGCAGCGGATCCAACCAGCTCCCAACCCTCTTCCCGCGTGGTTTCACCGGAAGAGTCGATCTATCAACAGGCGCTGGAAAGCTACCGCTCGGGCAATTTTCCTCAGGCCGTGGCGGCTCTCGAGAAGGGCGTGCAGAAATTCCCAAACAATGCAGGACTGTTCAGCCTGCTGGGCTGGTCGCAGATGAGGATGTCGAACCTGGCGTCGGCGCGCCTGGCGTTTGAATCCGCCACACGCCTCAACCCCCGCTCCGCCGATGCGGCGACCGGCCTCGGTTACGTCAGCCTCCGACAGAAGCGCAGCGAGGATGCGGCGGAGCATTTTGTTCTGGCGACCCAGCTTGATCCGAAAAGCACCGAGGCGTGGAAAGGCCTCGGCATGGCGCGACGCAACCAGGAGGATCGCAAGGCGGCCCAGGCAGCCCTCCGGCAGGCGCTGGTGCTGAGCCCATCCGATGCCGAAGCGAAGTCGCTGCTGGATCAGGTGGAGGGGCCGTCGGGCGTGCTGGAAGAGAAGCGCCGCCAGGGGCCTGTGCCAGCGAGCGTGCCGGTGCGAATGGTCTCCCGCGCCGGCCGCGCCAAGCTGGAAATCAAGATGGGGGAGAAGTACCGTCCGCTGTTCATCAAGGGGATCAACCTGGGCACGGCGCTGCCCGGGAAATTCCCCGCGGAGTTTCCGGATGAACCGGCGCTGTACCGGCGCTGGTTCGACCAGATGGGCGAGCTGGGAGCCAACGTGGTGCGCCTCTACACGCTGCACCCCCCCTCCCTTTATCGCGCGCTCAAGGAGCACAACGAGGCGAAGCCGGCCCAGAAACTCTGGCTCGTGCAGGGAGTGTGGACCGAGCTTCCCCAGGACGACGATTACGACTCGGCGGCCTTCATGGAGGGATTCCGGGACGAGATCTTCCGGGTCATCGACGCCGTCCACGGCAATCTGGAAGTGCCGGCCCGCCCCGGGCACGCGCACGGCGTGTATGACGTGGATCTTTCCGAGGATCTCCTGGCCTACCTGCTGGGACGCGAGTGGGAGCCTTACTCCGTAGTGGCCTATGAGAAGATGCGCCCCGGCGCGAACCGCTTCGAAGGTACCTATATGAAGGCGGCGGGAGCGCGCCCCTTCGAGGTGTGGCTCGCTTCGATTTGCGAGCTGACGGCAAAGCACGAAACCGAGCGATACCGCTGGCAGCACCCGGTGGGCTACGTCTCCTGGCCGACGCTGGACCCGCTGCGTCACGTGACCGAAGCCACGGCCGCCGAAGAGACGGAGTTGCGGCGCAAGCGGGGCGAGAAGCTCTCCGAGCCGATCCTGGAATACGACAACGACGCGGTGGACATTGACGCGATGCACTTGAGCGCCACGGATCGGTTCGCCGCCGGCTTCTTCGCTTCGTACCACGCCTATCCCTACTACCCGGAGTTCATGCTCCTCGACCCGGAATATTCCAAGGCGAAAGACGCCCAGGGGCCCAGCAATTACTTCGGCTACCTGAAAGACCTGAAATCGCACCACCGGGACCAGCCGGTGATCATCGCCGAGTTCGGCGTCCCCTCCTCCCGGGGCATCGCGCACCTGCAGCCCCAAGGACAGAACCATGGCGGGCACAATACGGTGGAGCAGGGGGAAATCGACGCCCGGCTGTTCCGCAACATCCATGACGCGGGCCTCGCCGGCGGGATTCTCTTCTCGTGGATGGATGAGTGGTTCAAAAGGAACTGGCTGGTGATGGCCTACGAGGTCCCTGCGGATCGCAATCCGCTCTGGCTCAATGCCCTGGATGCCGAACAAAATTATGGGCTTCTGGCCGCCTGGCCCGGTAAGCCGAAGGCGAAAATCGCGCTGGATGGAGGGGGGAGCGACTGGGACAACCTGGGCCACATATATATAGATGATAAGGGGTCGTCAGGGCCGGCAAAGGGGGGCACTTCGACTCGGCTGCAAGGTCTGCGGGCGACCTCGGATGAGGCCTACCTCTATCTGCGATTGGACCTGTCGGGTTGGAAGGCCAAGGATTGGAACGGTAAGCAATTCTGGATCGGCGTGGACACCTACGATGTCACCCTGGGGGATCACCGCTTCCCCCAGGTGGATGTCACGAGTCCCATCGGCATGGAGTTCCTGATCCAGCTGGCGGGGCCGAAGAGCCGCATTCTGGTGGATCGGCCGTACGACCTGTTCACCAACCGTAACCGCCGCCCCTACCATTCGGTGGAGAACCGCAACGCCGACTTCATCGACATCTTCGTCTACTGCAACCGCGATCGGCTGGGGCGCGATGGCACATTCTATCCCCCTCAGGGCTACAGCCGCTCCCCCTTGCGGCGCGGCTCGCTGGATCCGGCCTCTTCCGACTACGACACGCTCGCCGACTGGATCGAATCGCCCGATGGAGGCTTCATCGAAGCCCGCATCGCCTGGGGGCTGCTCAACGTCACCGATCCCTCCTCGCTGCAGGTGGTCCATGAGAGCGCTCCGCGCACCGGACCGGTGGCGACCCGCCGCACGGAGGGATTTCGCTTTCACGTGCTGGCGCTGCAGGAAAAGGGGAAGAGCCTGATGGTAACCGACCGGTTCCCCCGAAACACGCGCCCGGCGGCCGCCGATTTTCCCGTCTACCGCTGGCCCGCGTGGGAGGAGCCCACGTACCACCTCGAGGTCAAGGACAGCTACGGAATTCTCAAGGAGGCGCTGAAGGCGATCCCGACCTATGACGCGTCGAAATAGGGTTCTCATCGCCGCAATCCTGCTGCTGACGCTTGGCGCCGGGCCGCTGCTCGCCCAGACCGATCTCAAGGCGCAGGCCGAGGACGCGTTCCGGAACGATCGCTATCCGGAAGCCATTGCCTTGTACGAGAAGATCGTGGCGGCGGCTCCCGATGACACTTTCTCACTCAAGCGCCTGGCGCTGCTCTACTCGTGGGACAACCGGCTGGAGGAGTCGATCGCCACCTACCAGAAGGTCCTGGCGGTCGATCCCAAGGACGACGACGCGCGGCGCGAGCTGGCCAAGATCAACTCCTGGGCCGGGCACTTCGCGGCGGCGGAATCGGGCTACCAGGAGCTGATCCGCGCGCACCCCGACGACGCCACGCTGAAGCTGGACCTGGCACAGGTGCTCGCCTGGCAGAACCAGTTCGACGCAGCGAGGGCGATCTATCAGCCCCTGATCGACGCCCGCGATCACGCGGTGGAGGCGGCGCTGGGAATGGGGGACGTGGCGGCCTGGGAAGGGGACTTACCCGAAGCGGAGCGCTGGTACCGGCAGGTGCTGAAGGCGGATCCCAACAACGAGCGCGCCTCGGTGGGCCTGGCCCGGGTGCATCACTGGCAGGGGAAGGACCGGATCGCGGTCGCGGAGGCGAATGCGGCGGTGGCGAAATTCCCCGACAGCAAGGAGGCGAAGAAGGTGCAGCAGGAGATCAACGACCCGCTGCGTCCCACCATCAGCCCCTATTGGAACCGCACCATGGACACCGACTCCAACGACGTGATCCAGTCGCGCCTCACCGGCGGCTTTCACATCGATCCGCAGACCACGCTCGATGCCTCCTACTCCCACTTCGACGCGAAGTTCCGGTGCACCACAGGATACCAGTGCGTCGGGATCGATCCCCTGTCGCTTCCCGAGGAGGTCGAAGACGACGGGGACCTGATCCAGGCGAGCTTCGCGACGCGCTTCTCCGACATCCTGTTCGTCAACGCCTTCCTGGGAGCCGCCAGGCAGACCGGCTTCAGCAGCAACGATCTGGTCAGCCCCGTGGGAGGAGGGTCGTTCGATCTCTACATTGCCCCGCAGCTGGGCTTCGGCTTCGGCGCTTCCTATGAGGCCCTGTTCGACACGGCGCAGATCATCGACAACCACATCCGACTGACCTCCGTGACCGGGCGGATCGATTACCAGTTCGCCAAGCGCTGGAGGCTGAGAGGCAGCGCGCAGCACGGCTGGTTCTCGGATGGCAACCAGCGCAACGTGGTGAACGCGGCCCTTTCGGTCCGGCTGCCGACGCGCCGCCCGCGCCTGAGCCTCACCTACTCCGCCCGCTACCTGAGCTTCAAGGACGATGATCAGGCTGAGCTTTCGAGCGGCTACTTCGCGCCGACCAGCTTCTTCTCCAATCTCATGACCGTGGGCGTGGGGGACAACCTGTTCCACCGGCGCTTCTACTACTCGGTGGATGTTACCTTCGGCATCCAGGAGTTCAACCGGCTGCTGTGCACCGATCCGGCCAATCAGGATCCCGTCACCTGCGCGCCGCCCTTCGAGCTGGAGGACCCCAGCAGCGGCACGGACACGGTGTTCGGCTACGAGCTGCTGGGGGGATGGAACATCCACCGCAACGTGGTCTTCGAGGCCTTCTACGGCAGATCCGATTATGCCCAGCAGGTGGCCTCCGGCTTCGAGAGCCATCACTGGGGATATCTGTTCAAGTTCTCATTCTGAGAGAAAGGACGGCACTCCCATGAACCCTTCCCGAATTCTGATCGCCGACGACGATTCCACCATCCGGCGCTTCCTCGTGACACTCCTGGAGGACCGTGGCTACGAGATCCACGAGGCGCCCGACGGAGAGCAGGCCTACCGGATGGCGGGCGAGGTGAAGCCCGACCTGATGCTCCTGGATCTCATCATGCCGTTCAGGGACGGCTTTGACGTCCTGCAGGATCTGAAGCGCCAGGACACGACCGCCCACATCCCGATCATCATCATGTCGGTGAAGGACCGCGAAGAGGAGATCGTCAAGGGGTTCAACCTGGGCGCGGAGGATTACGTCGTGAAGCCCTTCAACTCCCTGGAGCTGATCTCCCGGGTGAAGAAGATCCTGGAGCGATCCAGGTCTTAGAGGAGCAAAACAGCAGGCCGTGCAGACCACATCGGAACTCTTGGCGCAGGCACTGTGGGGGCTCGGAGGAGTCCTCACCTTCCTCTTCCTGTTCCTGGTGGCCAACAAGGCGACCCGGGAGCTTAGGGAGCGGCGCGCCGCGGCGCTGCGCCGGCAGCTGGCGCTGCAGATCCTCGCCTACGTGAACGGCCGGGGAGAGCGACTCGGGCCCATCCTCGGACACCT
>JAKEFJ010000215.1 GCA_022616665.1 Acidobacteriota bacterium | reverse complement strand
GCCATGCTGGCGCAAGGGGCGGAGCCGAGGGCGGCGGTGGGGGAGGCCAAGCGGTACGTGACGGAAGCCTTGAGACGATCTGCGCCGCTCGGCTCGGGCCGAGGCCCGCTGAACCATTTCTTTTTCCTGGGAGAGTACGACTAGCGACGGCCGCCGCGACCGCCACCGCCACCGCGGGAACCACCACCACCACCACCACCACGGAAACCGCCGCCACCACCGCCTCGACCGACGCTACGGCCACCGCCCATGCTTCCGCCACGGGAGACACCGCCGTGGGAGCTGCGAACACCGCTCGCGCCACTGCTGCGGGGAGCGCTGCCTTGGGAGCTGCGTACGCTGCCCGCCGCTCCGCCACGGGGAGCGCCGCCTTGGGTGCCGCGAACCCCGCTCGCACCACCGCCACGGGATGCTCCTGCTTGGGTACCGCGAACTCCGCTCGTGCCACCCTGGGAGGAGCGCGGAGGCGTGGAAACGGACTGCCTAGAAGTACTGGAGCTTCGCCCGCCGGTGACTTGGGGAGCCGATCCGGGCGAGGGTGCGCTCCGGAGAACGCGACCCGAGCTGACCGTGGACGTTACGCCCACACCGCTTGTGGGGCGCGGCTTCGCGCCAGCCTGATTGCGATACCAATAGGAATAAACGCCCGTTCCGCTGGTGCCGCCAGGGTAATAGCCCGGATAGTATCCGGAGCCGCAAGGATAGGGTGAGTAGATCGGATAAGCTGGATAGTAATAGCCCGGATAGTAGTACGGGTAGTAATAGTAGGGGGAGTAGTAGTAGGGATAGCCGAAGCCGATGCCAACTCCGAACCCAAAGTAAACATCCGGCGAGTTGTATGTCACGGCAGCTTCGGTGTCGTCCGATTCATAGGTCGTGGAAGGCGCTGTCTGGGTCTCTCCCTCGGCTTGGGTGCTCGGTGCTTCCTGTGCCTCCTGCAGGAATTCGATCAGTTCGTCCGAAGCGCCGGCCTTTTTCAGGTTTACCAGATCGTCTGCAGTAAGCTGCAGAGTGTACCCGTTGCTCTCGACGAATCGCCGAATGGAAGCTTCGGAGACGCCGGCATCCAGCAGGTCCAGGATGACGTCCACATCGAGAGGCTTGGCGAACATGCTTCCGGTAAACAGGAACAGTATGACTAAAGGCAGGAAGAGAAACTTCTTCATGGTGCCCCCATCCTATACCCCTTGCCGAGTGCCTGACAAGCCCCCCTACCCAGAAACATCCGCAGGGGCATCCCGCTGCATTGCGGGGGAGCTTGGACGGAAACGGATTGGTGCCGCTGGTAGGTTGAAATCCTAGGGGAATTCCTCAGGGGAACTCGGCAGGTCGATTGACGGGTCGGCTCCAGGTCTTGGCGGAGAGCTACTCTTCGGCTCCCTTTTCAGCTTCGTCCCGGATCCCCGTCCGCCAGCAGTTTCGCCGCGGCCAGGGTTCGCCAAGAACTTCAGCGCTGCACCGATCAGAGCCGCCAGTAGCAAGGTGAAAACAGCGGAGATTATCAACGTGGCCAGGGAACTTCCTCCTCGAGACGAGCTGCGACCCACGGCGATGAGAAAGTGCGGCACCTCAGCTGAGATCAGGATAGCCGAACCGGGCCCCGAGGAGAAGCTGCCCGGCTTCTCCATCCTCGCGTTCTGGTCGTCCATTGACATCGCGGAATGCGCTGTATATGATGCCCGCAAGTTCAACGCAGTGAACGGTTCCGCCCTATCCAGGGGGTGGAAATCGCTTTCAGGTCGTGCCGGCAGTCTTCCCCGGGAGGGGAGAGGGTGCCCACAGGGGTGAGAGGAGAGCGGCGATGCCCACCGGAAAAATCAAGCGGCTCATGAAAGATCGGGGATTCGGCTTCATCCGAGGCAGTGACGGTCAGGAAATTTTCTTCCATCGCAGCTCGTTGGAAGACATCCCGTTCGAATCGTTGAGCGAGGGTCAGGACGTGGATTTTGAAGTGGAGCAGTCCCCCAAAGGGCCCAGGGCGGGAAAGGTCCGCCCGGCGAAAGGCTAAAAGCGACCATGACCGCGAAGGTGATGATTTTCGGCAAGGCGGGCTGACCGTACACCACGTCGGCCCGTGAGGCTTTCGAGGATAAAGGCGTTTCGGTGGAGTATTTCGATGTGAAGGAGGAGCCGGCACTGCTCGCGAAGATGCTCGAGCACAGCGGGGGGCAGCGTCGGGTGCCTGTGATCGTGGAAGGGGGCCGCGTCACCATCGGGTACGGAGGCACGTGAGGCGTCTGAAGCGACGGTCCGCCGCCACGCCGAGCCTGAAAGAACTGGAATTGATCGCCCGCCTGCGCCGGGACGCAGCCACCCTCGCGTCCCGCTTTCAACTCTCCTATCGCGAAATAGCACCCGAAAAGCCCCGCGTGAAGAGGCGCTACGGAGCCTGCACCGTCGAGGGCAAGATTGTGCTCCGCCTGCGCCACGCCAAGACCGGCGAGCACCTCAAGTATTCCAGTTTGGTGAATACGCTCTGCCACGAGCTGGCGCACCTGCGTCATTTCAATCATGGTCCGCGATTTAGAGCTCTCTACCTGGAAATCCTCGAGTTCGCGCGATGTTCGGGAATCTACCGCCCCGGTCCGCTGCGCAATACTGTTGCCATCCAGCTGGAGCTCTTCCAGCTGCCTGACACTTTTCGTCAATTTCGCTGACAGCGGTTCAACACCGCCAGCCCTCCCATCCACACATCACCCCGCGCGTTGACAGAGTCAACCCGACTTAAAAAGCCCGGAGATCTCGAAGAATCAGCCAGTTGCAGATCCGGAAGGGACCTCGGCAGGCAGCATGGCATCACCGTTGCTGTGCAGTGGGGTGGACACCCGGAGGTGGAGCCAAGATGCGTCGACAAAAGGGATTCACGCTCATCGAGTTGCTGGTGGTCGTCGCCATCCTGGGAATTATCTCCTCCATCGCTATCGCAATGCTGGGCAATGCCTTGGACAAGGGAAAGCAGAAACGCACGATGATGGATCTTCATTCCATCGCCGAGGCCACCGAGGCCTATGGCGTCGATCACGCCGCCTACCCGTCGGGAATTGGGAGTTGGGGCACGATCAAGCCTATCATCTCACCGTTCTTTATCCGGCAGCCGCCCGACGCCGATGGCTGGGCCCATACCTGGGGGGCGAGCACCGACGCAGGAGGGAGAAGCTACACCCTGGTGAGTCTCGGGAAGGACGGGATGTTGGGGGCCTGGTCACTCGGAATGACCAGCTCTTTCAACTGCGACATCGTTTTCTCCGACGGCCAGTTCGTCCAATGGCCGCAGGGGACCCAGCAATAACTCGACCCCGAGGGGGCCCGAGGAGGATCCCACATGGCAACCCGTCCGGCGGCGGCGGAACGGAGAGGAATCGATCGCAACCGGCGCCGCGTCAGCATCCGCTACGGCGATGAAAAAGCGCGCTTCCTCGGGTATACGCAGGAAATGGGGGAGGAGGGACTCTTCCTGCAGGGAAATCAGCTCTATCCGCCAGGCACGGTGCTTGGCATGGAGATCGAGCTGCCTGAGGGAACCAGGTCCGCGCGTGGAATCGTTCGCTGGGTGAAGGAAGTCCCCCCCGCCTTTCGCCGGAGCATGCGCGGGGGGATGGGAATCGAGCTGTTGACCGGGAAATAGTCAGGGGACTTCCAAAAGGGGAGTTGGTGCCGAAGGCGGGATTCGAACCCGCACGGTGTTACCCGCCACCCCCTCAAGATGGTGTGTCTGCCAGTTCCACCACTTCGGCAATCGAATCAAGATCAACAACCAAAGCTTACTTCTTCTGCTCCGGCGGTGAGGACTGCGCAGGAGCGGCCTGCCCGCCCTCTGGCGGCTGGGTCGACGAGTCCGTCTTGGGGGCTGCTGCTCCCGGATCCGGAGCGGGTGCCGCTGGAGTTCCCGGGGGAGCCCCCGATGGACTCGAGGGAAGGGTAATGGGCGTGCTCTGCAGCACCGCTGAAGTCCGGCGGGATGAAAAGATGGCCAGAGCCAGCGACGTGAACATAAAAATGATCGCCGCCACGGTAGTTGCTTTGGACAGGACCGTGGCCGCTCCACGACTGCCCAACGCCGTCTGGCTTCCGCCTCCGCCGAAGGCACCCGCCAGATCGGCCCCTTTCCCGGTCTGCAGGAGGACCACCAGAATCAATACCAGGCAGACGAGGCAGTGAAGAACAATCAGCGCTGCGTACATCGTTTCTCCGTCCGGCCTGCTTCACCTTGCGACAGGCCAATGGTTGATTGAAGGACAGTCAATTTAACACAGGGCTCGGCCGGCGTAAAGACGCACAGCGGACCGACGCCTCACCATCCGGCGCGCACAATCGCCGCGAAATCGGCCGCTTTCAGAGAGGCCCCTCCCACCAGAACCCCGTCCACCTCCGGTTGGGAAGCGAAACCCGGGGCATTGGCGGGGCTGACGCTTCCCCCATACAGAATTCGCACCTGCGAGGCTGGTTTCTCCCCCAGAAGTCGTTCCAACTGGTGGCGGATCATCCGGCTCGCATCGACCGCATCCTCGACGGTGGCCGCGCGACCGGTCCCGATGGCCCAAACCGGCTCGTAGGCCAGCGTCAGCCGGTTCGCGAATCCCGGGGAAACCTCTTCCAGGCCCCGGTCGATCTGGCGAACGAGGACCTCCCGATATCTCCCGGCTTCCCTCTCGTCCTCCTCCTCGCCGACGCAGAGAATGGGTTGAAGCCCGCCCCGCAGCGCGGCGTGGATTTTGCGGTTCACCAGATGGTCGGTCTCGCCGAAATAGATGCGTCGCTCCGAGTGTCCCACCAGGACGTGGACGCATCCCAGGGCCTCCAGCATGGAGTGGGAGATGGCGCCGGTGAAGGGTCCTCGATCCTCCCAGTGAAGATCCTGCGCGGCCAGCCGGAGGGTGCCTCGCCCAATCACCTCACCCACGGCTTCTAGCGAGGTGAAAGGAGGGGCCACCGCCACTTCCAGATTCATCACGCCTTGCAGAAGGCGGACAAGCTCCCGGACCAGGGTCTTCGCTCCAGAGGGGGTGGTGTTCATCTTCCAGTTTCCGACGATCAAGGGGATGCGCATGGTGCTCAGCTCCTGTCGGTCAGGGCCGCCACGCCGGGAAGCGTCAGACCGGAAAGGAATTCCAGGGACGCACCGCCCCCCGTGGAGACATGGCTGAATTTCTCGGCGAGGGAGAAGCTGGCCAGCGCGGCGGCCGTGTCTCCGCCCCCTGCGACGCTCAGGGCTTTCGAGGAGACCACCGCCTCCGCCACCGCGAGAGATCCCAGGTGGAAGGGAGGATGCTCAAACAGTCCCACCGGGCCGTTCCACAGAACCGTGCCCGCCGTGGCAATCTCTCGCGCGAAGGCAGCGCAAGTCTTCGGTCCGATATCCAATCCCATGCGCCCCTCGGGTATGGCCTCGCCCGGTACGATCTCTCCTTCCCCGGGATTTTCGAGCGAAGCCGCCGCGCGATGGTCGATGGGCAGATGGATCCTGACCCCGGCGCTGGCGGCGGCGTCCAGGATCCCCGCCGCCGTCGGGAGGCTCACCTTCTCCACCCTGGAGGTTCCCACATCCACTCCGCGGGCCGAGAGAAAGGTATAGGCCATGGCGCCTCCGATCAGCATGGCATCCACTCGCGGGAGAAGGTTTTTCACCAGCTCCACCTTGTCGGCGACCTTCGCCCCTCCCAGGATCGCCACATAGGGCCTGGCTGGGCTTCCCAGGAGGCCTCCCAAATAGTCGATCTCCCGCTCCATCAACAGCCCGGCCGTCGCGGGATGGAAGTGAGTGCAGATCGCGGCGACCGACGCATGCGCGCGATGGACGCTTCCGAACGCATCGTTGACATAGGCATCGGCCAGCCGCGCCAGCTTTTCGGCGAACCGGGGATCGTTCTTTTCTTCTCCTGCATGGAAACGCAGGTTTTCCAGAAGGAGTGCCTCTCCCTCGACCAGGGTCCGCGACGCCTGCTCGGCTTCCTCACCCACACAATCGGGCACGAAGCGCACTGGAGAGCCGAGGAGCGCTCGCAGGCGCTCGGCCACCGGGGCCAGAGTGTAGGCTGGGTTGGGCGTCCCTTTCGGCCGGCCCAGGTGGGAAGCAAGAATCGGAAATCCCTGCTTGCGCAGGATCCATTGCAGGGTCGGAAGAGAGGCTCGGATTCGCGTGTCATCGGCCACTCTGCCGCCGTCCAGCGGAACGTTGAAGTCCACTCTCACGAAGACCCGCTTACCGGTGACATCCAGGTCGCGAACCGACATCTTCTTCATGCTCCCGCTCATGGAGCGCCCCCTGCGCTCCCAGCCAGATGGCGGGCGAGATCCAGGAGGCGATGGGTGTAGCCGCTTTCATTGTCGTACCACGCGAAGACACGTAGCAGTTTCGGAGACGGCAGCGCCAGCAGCGGGCCATCCACCACCGCCGAGCGCTTCTCCCCGCGGTAATCCACCGAGACCAGCTCCTCTTCCGTGTACCCGATGATTCCCGCGAGCGGACCATCCGCGGCGAGGCGGAAGAGCTCACGCGCGCGCTCTAGGTCACCGTCTCGCTTCAGGCCCACCACCAGTTCCAGGGCAGAGACGAAAGGCGTGGGAACGCGAACCGCGAGGCAAGTGATTTTTCCGGCAAGCTCCGGGAAGATCCTCTCCAAGGCTGTCGAGGCGCTGGTGCTCGTGGGGATCATGGACATCGCGGCGGCTCGGGAGCGACGGAGGTCCCGGTGGGGCGCATCCATGAGAGGCTGATCGTTGGTGTAGCAGTGAATCGTCGTCATAGAGCAAGCCTCGACCCCCCATGCCCGGTCGATCAGGAGGAGAAGCGGAGCCGCGCATTGGGTCGTGCACGAAGCATTGCTGATCACCGGGTGGCGCAGAGGATCGACAAGCTGATGATTCACCCCCCAGCCTACGGTGAAGTCGGCATCCACCGAGGGGGAAGAGATGATGACGTTGCGAACGCCTCCCCGGAGATGACCCGCCGCCGCACAGCGACGCTGGAATCGTCCCGTGGCTTCGATCACCATCTCAACTCCCCGGTCGGACCAGGGGATGTCTTCGGGGGATTGCCTGCCCCAGCAGGGAATGGATTGGCCCGAAACCACCAGCTCCGCTTCGCGAGCTTCCACTTCGACGTCCCACAAACCGGCCACGGAATCATGCCGGAGGAGGTGTGCCAGAGTCGATGAAGGCGCCACATCATTGATGGCGGCAATCTCGACATGGGAGGAGTTCCAGGCATGTCGAAAAAGGGAACGCCCGATTCGGCCCAAGCCGTTGATGCCGATCCGCACGGACAAATTCTTCCTCCTGAGGGGGATTGGGCGATCTGGTCGGGAGCAAAAGTATAGTTGAGCCAGGAATTTGAAGTCAACGAGCGGAATGGCTTGTGACTCCCACCCCTGCGGGCATACGATAAAAAGGATGATCCCTAAACCTCCTCTTCGCAGGCCAACCCCCCGTTTCATCTGGGCGATGATGATGCTGATTTCCGTCGGCCGCGGCCCGGCCTGCGCTTCCGATTCCAAGGATGGTCTCCCCATAGCCATCGCGCCGGATGGCCACGAATTCCGACTGGAGATCGCTTCGACCCCCGAGCAACAAGCGCGCGGGTACATGTTCCGGAAGCGGGTCGGGGGGGACGAAGGGATGCTGTTCGTCTTCCCCGGAAGCGACTTTCACTCCTTCTGGATGAAGAACTGCCTGGTCTCGCTGGATATCATTTGGCTCTCCGAGGCGCTGACCATCGTGCATCTCGAGCAACAGGTGCCCGCTTGCCGGAAGGACCCGTGCCCAAGCTATCCCTCCATGAGCAAGGCGCGGTACGTTCTCGAGATTGCCTCAGGAGGGGCCAAAAAGCACCGGCTGCGGGTCGGAGAGACGATTCGCCTGAGCGGGCTGAATTTGGATCGGGCCTCGTCTGAGCCTGACTTTCATGACTGAATTCTCCACACGTCAAAGCCTCGACGAAGAAAGACTTAACTTTTTGAGCGGGAGTGCAAGTCGCTGAACTTCACCCGAATCAGCACGTTGAAACTTTTCTGTTGGAATTCTGGACAGTTCATCGCCCTGATTTGTCCTTGACATCCGGCCACAAGGAAGCATAATTCCAACATCCAAATACAGTAGGAGGTGGGTTTTATGAAATGCGTCACCCATACCCTTACGCTGATGCTGGTCTTGGTGCTGGGCTTCCTGGTGGGAGCCAGGTACCAGAGAGTTCTGGATAATGTGGAAGGTCTCCAGACCCTGACTGCTGTTCAGAAGAACAGGATCTCGGAGCTCAACACTGCCAATTCGCATCTTGCATCGGTCGTGCGCCTGAGGGAGATTCTGGCCGAGAACCGCATCTACCTATCGCGCTCCAATGTGGAAGCGATGGCCTCCAAAGTGGACCAGGTGGGCCGCAAGTATGGCGTTGGCTCCGAGATGATCTACGCGGTGATTCGGGCGGAGAGCTCGTTCGATCCCATGGCTCTTTCCAACAAGGGCGCCATGGGGCTCATGCAACTCCTTCCCTCCACGGCCCGCGAGGTCGCGTCCAAGCTGAACATCCGCTGGACCGACGAGCGTATGCTGTGGGATCCCATGACGAATCTGGAGATGGGGACCTTTTACCTGAGCACACTCATGACCCGATTCGACGACGTGGAAGTCGCGCTTGCGGCGTACAATCAGGGGCCCAACCGGATTGCCGCCTTGCAGGCCATCCAGGCGGAACTCCCCATGGACTACCCGGATCGGGTCCTTTCGACCCTCTCCGAGCGAAACTAGATCCTCCCAACATTTTCAGGCTCCATTCTCAAGGGTCGGGACTTGCTCCCGGCCCTTGTTTTTTGCCTCGCCTTCCCGGGTGGCTGGGGGGATTCTCCGCCGTGTCCGTTGCGCCGCCCGAGCCGGGATCTTTTGAGCCACCAGCGGTTTGACACGACTTGGAGGGCTGTGCTAGATTGCGCCCCCGATATGAATTAAGTGTGCCGCGAAACACGGAGGTCCCGTGCCCGTAAGCGGTGTGTCCTACATCCCCATACTCATTTTCCTGGTGATTGCCTGTTTGTTCCCGGTGGTGAGCCTGCTCCTGGCACGGGCGGTGCGCCCCTCCAGTTACAACCGGGTCAAGATGGAGCCCTACGAGTGTGGGGTCGAGTCCGAGGGTGAGCCGCGGCAGCGCTACTCCATCCACTACTACGTCATCGCGGTGCTTTTCGTGGTCTTCGACGTGGAAACCGTGTTTCTCTTCCCATGGGCGGTGAAGTACCGGGCTCTGGGTCTGTTTGGCTTCGTGGAGATGCTGATATTTCTGGCGATTCTGGTGGTGGGTTACCTGTACGCCTGGAAAAAGGGAGCTCTGGAATGGGTCTGATCGATAACCGCTTCGAACCCAACATCATCATCACGAGCCTGGACAAAGTGTTCAACTGGGCGCGCAAATCGGCCCTCTGGCCCATGAGCTTCGGACTCGCCTGCTGTGCCATCGAAATGATGGCGACGGTGGCCTCGCGATACGACATCGATCGCTTCGGCGCCGGGGTCTACCGCGCCACGCCGCGGCAGAGCGATCTAATGATCGTGGCCGGCACGGTCGTCGAAAAAATGGGCCCCATCGTGAAGCGCCTGTATGACCAGATGCCGGATCCCAAGTGGGTGATTTCCATGGGCGCCTGTTCCACCTGCGGCGGGCCGTTCGACACCTACAGCACGGTGCAGGGGGTCGATAAGATCGTCCCGGTGGATGTGTACATTCCGGGCTGCCCGCCGCGCCCCGAAGCGCTGCTTTACGGCATCCTCAAGCTGCAGGACAAAATCGACCAGATGACCATCGCCAAGAAATCCGCCTGAGGCTTGACAACCCGGCGACGGGGCCGGGCGGGTGTCGGAATTCACGGCGAAGGAGCACCCGGGCCGCGCAACGCGGTCCAGATCTCCGCCGGAAGACTGCGGGAGCGCGATTGTGAGCGACGAAATCAAACCTCCATCCAGCCCTCCGGGCGGTGCTGCGGGACCTGGGCAAACTCCCGCGCCACCCGACGCCGCGCCTCCTGCAGCCACTGCCCCCCCCAAGCCTGCGGCCCCGGCCAAGGTCAACCTGACGGCGGAAGTGGACTCCCCTGTGCTGAGGGCGCTGAAAGAAAAGTTTCCTCAGGCCATCCAGGCAGTCTCCTTCTATGCAGGGGAAGTGAGCGTCCTGCTGGACAAGGACAGCCTTTTGCCGGTCTGCCGCTTCCTCAAGGAGGACCCGGCGCTTCGCCTGGATTACCTCTCGAACCTCTGCGGTGTGGATTACCCGGATCGGGAGAAGCGCTTCGAGGTCGTCTACCATCTGTTTTCGATTTCCCTGAGCCACCGGATCAACTTGAAAATCCAGCTGGCCGATCAGGAGCCGGCGCCCAGCGTTGTTACCATCTGGCGCACGGCCAACTGGCACGAGCGCGAGGCCTTCGACCTGCTGGGCATTCCCTTCGAGGGTCACCCGGACCTGCGCCGCATCCTGCTCGCCGACGAATGGCAAGGGCACCCGCTCAGGAAGGAATATCCCACCCGGGGGTACGACCGGGATCACATGAAGCTGCGCTGAGGGGACTGGGATGTTTCGCACGGAAATGATGGACATCAACATGGGCCCACAGCACCCCAGCACCCACGGGGTGTTGCGACTCAAGCTGCTCCTGGACGGTGAGACCGTCACCGATACCGATGTCCTCATCGGCTACCTTCACCGGGGCGTGGAGAAGCTCTGCGAGTCCAAGAATTACCACATGATTGAGCCTTACACCGATCGCCTGGATTACGTGGCGGCCATGTACGAGAACCTGGGGTACGTCGAGACGGTGGAGAAGCTCATGGGGATCACCGTCCCCGAGCGGGCCGAGTACATCCGGGTCATCACCGCCGAGCTGCAGCGCATCGCCAGCCATCTGGTCTGGCTGGGCACCCACGCGCTGGACATCGGGGCCATGACGGTTTTCTTCTACTGCTTTCGGGAGCGGGAGATTCTCCTGGACCTCTTCGAGGCGTTCTGCGGAGCCCGGCTCACCTACAATGCCTACCGGATCGGCGGCCTCCCGTGGGACGTTCCTCCCGGATGGACGGACCGGGTGCGGCATTTCGTGAAGATTTTCCCCGGGCGCCAGCAGGAATACGACACGCTTCTCACAAAAAACCGCATCTGGCTGGGCCGCACGAAAGGCGTCGGCATCCTGAAGGCGGGGGACGCTATCGACTTCGGAGTCAGCGGCCCGTGCCTGCGGGCGGCGGGAGTTTCGTATGACGTCCGCAAGGCGCACCCGTACTCGGTCTATGACCGATTCCTGTTCGACATCCCCACCGGCGAGAATTGTGACACCTACGACCGCTACCTGGTCCGGATGGAGGAGATGCGCCAGAGCCTGCGAATCGTCCAGCAAGCCCTGGACGGATTGCCCGCGGGCGAGGTAATGGGCAAGGTGCCCAAACGCATCAAGCCTCCGGTGGGTGAGGTCTATCACACGGTGGAGGGTCCCCGCGGCGAGCTGGGCTTTTACATCGTAAGCCAGGGGGAAGACAAGCCCTATCGCATGCGCTTCCGCTCGCCCTCATTCGTGAATCTCCAGGCGCTGCCCCACATGGTCAAGGGATCGCTGGTGGCGGACGTGGTGGCGGTCATCGGGACCCTGGACATCGTGCTGGGAGACGTGGATCGGTGATCAGCGACAACATCATCCGCAACTTCATCATCCCCCTGACCCAGGTCCTGGTGATCCTGGGTGTGGCTTCCGGGGCGGTGGCCTACATGACGCTGGTGGAGAGGAAGATCCTGGCTTTCATGCAGCTGCGGCTGTCCCCGCGCCGGGTCGGACCGCACGGGCTGCTCCAGCCCATCGCGGACGGGATCAAACTACTCCTGAAGGAAGACA
Source organism: Acidobacteriota bacterium (assembly GCA_022616665.1). Taxonomy (GTDB): domain Bacteria; phylum Acidobacteriota; class Polarisedimenticolia; order Gp22-AA2; family AA152; genus AA152. The sequence goes on along the minus strand of JAKEFJ010000215.1, from coordinate 2,533 downwards.
TCACCCCCGACAAGGCGGATCGGATCTTGTTCACCCTGGCGCCCATTGTCACCGTCATTCCTGCCTTCACGGCCCTGGCGGTGATTCCCTTTTCGGGCGGGGGCACGTTTCAGATCTTCGGCTACCAGGTCACCCCCTGGATCGCCGATGTGAACGTGGGACTGGTCTTCCTGCTGGCCATCTCCTCGCTGGGGATCTACGGCATCATGCTGGGAGGTTGGGCCTCCAACAGCAAGTACCCGATGCTCGGGGCGTTGCGCAGCGCCGCCCAGATGGTTTCCTACGAGGTTCCCTTCGGCTTTTCCATCATCGGCGTGATGATGCTCAGCGGCACCGCCAGCATGGTGGGAATCGTGGAGGCGCAGCGGGAGGCGCACGTCTGGTACTTTCTGCCCCAGATCTTCGGACTGTTCGTCTTCTTCGTGAGCGGCGTGGCAGAGACCAACCGGCTCCCCTTCGATCTCCCGGAGGCGGAGGCGGAGCTGGTGGCAGGCTTCCACACCGAGTACACGGGGATGAAATTCGCTTTGTACATGCTGGCCGAATACACCTCCATGATCGTCGTGGCCTCCATCGTGACCACCCTCTTCTTCGGCGGGTGGCTGAGGCCGTTCCCGAATGTGGAAGCTCTGGGATTTCTGAATCTCGGTCTGGATCGGATCCACCCCGTCCTGCCGGGCTATTTCTGGTTTCTGCTTAAGACGTTCCTAGTGCTCTTCGTCTATCTGTGGCTGAGGGGCACCTTTCCGCGGTACCGCTACGACCAGCTCATGCGGCTCGGGTGGTACTGGATGATTCCGCTCTCCATCATGAACGTCATCGTCACCGGGGGCGTGGTTCTTCTTCTGCGACGCTGAGCCGCGGGATTCTGGGTGCGCCATGAAAATCCAGGCTTTCCTACAAAAGGTGCTGCTGCTGGAGCTCTGGCAGGGGATGTGGGTCACCCTGAAAAACCAGTTCCGTCCCCACATCACCGTGGAATACCCGAAGGAGACGGTGGAGTTCCCTCCCCGTTTCCGCGGAGTGCCGCGATTGCGCAAGGACCCCCAGACCGGGGAGGAGCTGTGCGTTTCCTGCCTGCTGTGCGAGGCCATCTGCCCCACCGAATGCATCTCCATCGTCTCGGAGAAGCGCCCCGACGGCAAGGGAAAACAGCTCATCAGCTTCACCATCAATTACGAGCGGTGCTGCTTTTGCGGACTGTGCGTGGATCCCTGCCCCACCAAGCCGATCACCGCGATCTACATGTCTCATGATTACGAGTTCGCGGGATTCGACCGGGATTCCTATGTGACGGCGCGGGAAGAGCTGGTAGACGGCAAGCCGGTGAAAATCTACACGAGCTGAAGGCGGCTGGCATGGACTGGGGACTGGCCATTTTCTATTTCTTCGCCGCGCTGGCGGTGGTCGGCGGGGTCATGATGATCACCCGCAAGAACGCCGTGCACGCCGCGGTCTACCTGGTTCTGACGTTCGTCTCGGTGGCGGCCATCTACATCATTCTGGGAGCCGAGTTCCTGTTCGCGGTGCAGGTGCTGGTTTACGCCGGCGGCATCATGGTCCTGTTCCTGTTCGTCATCATGCTGGTCAACCTGGAAGAGCCCCGCCGATTCAGCGGCGGCCGCCTGCGGCTGATGACCTCGGCGGTGGTCACGTTGCTGCTGTTCGGCATGCTGGCGCGCTTGTTTGCTCGTTCGGATGGGGGCCATGCCCCGATCGTCGCGGCACCGGCGGCGGAGGGCAACCTGCAGCTCGTGGGAGCCCTGCTGTTCACGGATTACCTGTTGCCCTTCGAAGTGGTGTCGGTGCTTCTCCTGGTGGCCATGATCGGCGCCATTGTGCTGGGCCGGCCGCGGGCCTAGCGGAGGAAAGAAACAGACCATGGCGATCCCGCAGAGCCATCTCCTGATACTGAGCCTGGTGCTGTTGACCATCGGCGTCGTGGGAGTCCTCGTCCGCCGAAACGTCATCATCATCCTGATGTCCATCGAGCTGATCCTGAACGCCGCGAACTTGAATTTCGTGGCGTATTCGGGGCATTGGCAAAACCTGACCGGGCAGATCTGGGGGGTTTTCAACATCACCATTGCCGCCGCGGAGGTGGCGGTGGGGCTGGCCATTGTCATCGCCCTGTTCCGCAACCGCGAGACGGTCAACGTGGACGAAATGAACTTGATGAAGTGGTGAGGGATTTCCCCGGCGTGCTGAGCCTCCTTTACCTGATTCCGCTGCTTCCTCTGGCAGGCTTCGTGGTCAACGGCCTGCTGGGGAAGCGCTACCTGCCGAAGTGGGCGATTTCCGCCGTGGCCTGCGGCACGGTGCTGCTGGCTTTCCTGCTCTCCCTGGGCGCCGTCTTCTCCCTGAACCATCTCGAATCGGTCGCATCCGTCCCCGGCCACCTGGAGGTGGATCAAGCGGCCAAGCGGGTCACCCTCACCGTCGCGCAGTGGTTGGCGGGAGGCGCCGGAGCGGACGGTGCCGCCTTCACGGTCCCCTGGGGCTTCTCCCTCGATCCACTCTCAGCGGTGATGCT
>JAKEFJ010000214.1 GCA_022616665.1 Acidobacteriota bacterium | reverse complement strand
ATCTTGTCCAGGTGACCTCGGAACTTGAGCCACTGGCCTGCCGGTGAAATGTGATCCGTGGTGCAGGGGCCCGTGGCCTTGAGGATTACCGGAAGATTCACCAGATCATTTCCATCCCAGGCCGGGAAGGGAGTCAGCCGCTGGAGTCGCTCGCTCTTCACGGCGATGCTGACTTCCACCGAGGCACCCGACGGCGCCGGGGGGACGTACCCAGCATCATCCTTCACGAAACCATTCGCCGGGAGCTCCGGCGCCGGCTGCGGAGGGGTCAGTTTCCAGGGTTTGCCGTCAGCGCCAGGCAGGGAGTCGGTGAGAGGATTGAAGTCCAACCGGCCGGCCAGGGAATAGGCGATGACGATTTCGGGGCTGCCCATGAAGGCCAGGGTCTCAGCTATTCCGTCATTGCGTCGGGGGAAGTTCCGATTGAACGAGGTGATGATGGCGTTTTTCCTGGCTTCTCCGGCCGGCTTGACCGCCAGGTCGTCCCGCTGCCACTGGCCGATGCAGGGGCCGCAGGCATTCGCCAGCACCTTTCCGCCGATCGACTGGAGCGTGGCCATCTGGCCGTCCCGCTCGATGGTGGCCCGGATCTGTTCGGATCCCGGCGTGACCAGCAGAGGGATGGGAACCTTGACGCCGTGGGAAATCGCCTGCTTCGCCACGTCTGCGGCGCGCTCGATGTCCTCGTAGGAGGAGTTCGTGCAGCTGCCGATGAGGGCCACCGAGAGTTTTTCCGGGTAGGCTTCCGTTCGGACCGCGTCCTTCACCGTCGACACCGTCCGGGCCAAGTCGGGCCGGTGCGGCCCCACCAGGTGCGGCTCCAGTCTGGAGAGGTCGAGCTCAACGACCCGTTGGAAGAAGCGCTCCGGGTGCTCCTCCACCTCCCGATCGGCAGTCAAGAGCTCGGTGTTTCGCCCGGCAAGATCCGCCAGGGCCGAGCGGCTGGTGCCGCGCAGGTAAGCATCCATTCGAGCATCGAACGGAAACACCGAGCCGGTGGCCCCCAGCTCCGCTCCCATGTTGGTGATGGTGGCCTTTCCCGTGCAGCTGATGGCGGAGACCCCGGGACCGAAATACTCCAGGACACGGTTCGTCCCCCCATCGGTAGTGAGCAAGCCGCACAGGTACAGAATGACATCCTTCGGGGAGGTCCAGCCGGAGAGCTTCCCCGTGAGTCGGACTCCCACGAGATTCGGATAGAGCACTTCCCACGGAAAGCCCGCCATGACGTCCACGGCGTCCGCGCCCCCCACGCCGCAGGAGAGCATTCCCAGTCCGCCCGCGTTGGGAGTATGGGAATCCGTGCCGATGAGTAACCCGCCGGGAAACGCATAGTTCTCCAGGATCACCTGGTGGATGATTCCCGCGCCCGGCTTCCAGAAGCCGATGCCGTACTTTTGCGACGCGCTGCGCAGAAAATCGTAAACCTCGCGGTTCTCCCGCGCGGCCACTTCCAGATCGCTCTTGGCGCCCTCCCGGGCCCGGATCAGGTGATCACAGTGCACCGTGGTGGGAACTGCCACGCCGTCTCTTCCGGCCAGCATGAATTGCAGCAAGGCCATCTGAGCGGTGGCGTCCTGCATCGCCACCCGGTCGGGGCGGAGCATCAGATAGCTCTCGCCCGGCTTGAGCTCCTGGCTTCTGGCATCGTCTACGTGGCCCAGCAGGATTTTCTCTGAGAGGGTCAGCGGCCGGCCCAGGCGGCCGCGGATTTCTTGGAGTGTGGACTTCATGCGGCTGTAAGCCCCGGTGACGAACTCGGGGGTGGAATCGATGACGTGCATGATGGGGGTCTCCTGAAAATCTGCCTATGGTAGCCCGTCCACGCGCGGGGGAGCAAACCCCCCAGGGCCGACCCACCTGAAAGGAGAATCACAAATCCTCGGGTTTTCATCCCAGCTGAGGCGAACCTCACGAATCGGGGCTAAGTCCCCTCAATAAGCGACATAATCCTGACGGGGCCTGAATAGTTTCATGTCCGGAAACGGGCTCGGCGGGCCCCCCAAAACCTCTCGTAAATAATTCTCCTGTTTCTATTTGACTCCGCTTGAAGCCAAACCTAAAATAAACCCACTGAGGGGCAATCCTGTCGGATGGGAAGTACCAGGAAGGCGAAATGACCGATCAGAAGCTCGGTCGCTTCGAGATCATCCGTGAAATCGGCAAAGGGGCCATGGGAGTTGTTTTCCTGGCTCATGATCCGCGGATCGACCGAAAAATAGCCATCAAAATGATCACCATACCCTCCGGGATCTCCCCCCAGGAGGCCCGCGAAACCCGTCACCGGTTCGTCCGCGAGGCTCAGGCCGCCGGTAAGCTGACCCATCCCAACATCATCACCATCTACGACGTCGTCGAGGAAGCCGACCGGAGCTACATCGCCATGGAGTACATCCAGGGCGACACACTGGAGGCGCACACCAAGCCGGGTTCGCTGCTATCTCTAGAGAAAGTGCTCGGCATCATCTCACAGGCCTGCTCCGCGCTGGACTACGCCCATCAGAACAAGGTGATCCACCGGGACATCAAGCCCGCCAACCTGATGCTCCTCAATGGCGAGCGGCTGAAGATCACCGATTTCGGTTTGGCGAAGAGCCCGGATGCCAACCTCACGCAGGACGGGGTGCTGATCGGCACGCCCAATTACATGTCCCCCGAGCAGATTTCCGGAAAGCCGATGGACGGCCGGAGCGATTTCTTCTCCCTGGGCGTGGTGCTCTACGAGCTGACGACGGGGGAGCGTCCCTTCGGCGGGGACACCATCTCCACGATCATCTATCGCATCCTCTACGAAGAGCCGCGTCCCCCCCGAATCCTGAATGAGAAGCTGCCGCCTGCCTTCGACCAGATCCTGCGGCGCGCCCTGGCGAAGGATCCGGCCGAGCGCTTTCAGACCGGCGCTCAATTCGCCGATGCCCTGTCCAATTATTCCAGCACGCACCTGAAGCGCCCGGTGGCGCCGGGCGCCCCGACAATTCGCGTCGGACGGCAAGAGCGCCCCACGGCGGCGCTCCGACCCATCGAGAGGGCTCGGACTTATCCGCGAGGCATCCCCTCCATCTCGACTCCCATGTTCGCAGGGCAGCCTTTTAAAGTGGCCGCCTTCATCTTCATCGTGATCCTGGGCCTGATCCTGTT
>JAKEFJ010000213.1 GCA_022616665.1 Acidobacteriota bacterium | reverse complement strand
GTTCGTCAACCGATTCATGGTCTGCTCCTAGATGGTCGACACGGCCAGGTCCTTGGCAATGACCTGGAACGTGCACGATCCGGTTGTCCCGGAGGAATCGTGGAAGTTGAACCGGATGGTGATCGTCTCGCCGGAGTTCCCGCTGGAGTTCACCAGCGAGTTGGTGAAGTTCAGCTTAACGTTCACCGGGCTCCCCGAGTCGCTGAACCGGTCGAAGAAGAGCGGGACCGAGAACGTATTCGTAGTCGCCGGCGACGCCGGTGGCGTCGTCCACGTGTAGCTGGGGGGAGTGATTCCGGTGGGGTATTCGAAGGACTGGACAAGCGGATCGAAGCCGAGGGTGTTCGTCCAGCTCACATCGATCCGATCGATGAAGAGATCCTTCGCGGCGTTGTTGATGACGTCCCAGCTCAGATCGCTTTTCTTCACGCCTCCGATGGTACCCGTGGTGGGGCTCAGGTTCGGGTTGGCCGGTGAGATCTGGCAGGCCAGGGTCGAGTTGACGATCAGGGTCTGCGTCCGGTAGTTCACGCAGCCGTTGCTGTTCTCCACCTCGATGTACACGGTGTAGGTTCCCGGTGAAACCGCGGCGGCGTTCCAGTCGGGGAAGTTGAACGGATAGGCGGTGGCGGTCTGATCGTAGAGGTCCGCTCCGCCCTGGGGGTTCGGGATGTGGATTCTCGCCCGGATGTAGATGTCGCCTCCCCCGCTCACGGTCAGTGACAGCGGGACGGAACCGGCCACCGTGGTGCCGCTTGAAGGGGACATGGACGGAGTGCCGTTGAAGGTGCACTGCATGGCCGCCGGCGGCGAATAGGCGGAGAAGTTGGGGCACGCATCGGCCGCGCGGACCTTGTAGAAATAGACGTTGTCCTGTATCTGGAGGTAGCTCTTGTCGCTGGGACTGAGGTTGTGCACCAGAGTCAGGGTGCTGCCCACGACCGGGCTTCCAGGCACGGCCGTGTAGGTGAGCATGCTCGGGTTGGAGCTGGTCGTCCCCTGGGCATAAACGATTTCGTAGGAAGCCGCCTGGATCGTCCGACTCTGCACGTCCTGAACCACGGCCGGCCAGGTGATGGTAACTTCGTTCTGGCTGGTCCGGCTGGCCGTGATCGTGGTCGGCGCCATGGGCTCAATGGTGGTGTCGGAGGAGCCGGCGATCGCCGGCGAATAGCCGCCCGAATTCCCGCACAGATCCGTCGCCGCCAGCTTGTAGTAGTAGGTCTGGCACTGGGCGACGTTGCTGTCGGTGAACTGGATGTTTCCCGCCGTCAGGACCGTATCGTCGATGTAAGGAGTTACGTAGGGAGTGACACCGGGGGTGAATCCGGCTGTTGGTCCGCGCCAGACCTTGTAGCCCTTCAGGTCGCGGATCATCGGGGCATCGGCGTCGGTGCAGCCCGTGGGACCCGACGTGTTGGTGGTGACTGGATCAAAGTGCACTTCCACCTGAGCATCCAGGGGCGGGTGGGTCGAGCTTCCCTTCTGGGTGGCCCAGCCGGATGCCGGCGCGGCGGGAACGGTGGTGTCGGCCAGAGCGCCGGATGAGGTGGAACCCGAGAAAGTCCCCACATTTCCGGAGGAGTCTTTGGCCTGCACCTTGAAGTACCAGGTGCTGCCCTGGGTCAGGCGCGCCGCATCGCGGATGAAGCCATGGGTGGTGTAGCTGGGGACCCCGTTGTCGAAGTGGGGGTACGGCGCGTTCACCACGTGAGGCGTCGCGCCGCTGGTGCTGCCGTAGCCGATGTTGTAGCTGCTCACCAGCTCGGAAGCGGGGCGGCCCACGAAATTCACCAGCACCCCCTGGCAATGCCCCCCGCACAGGGTCGGGGCGGGAGTCACCTGTCCGGGAGGGGAGTTGTCCGAGTCCTGCATGCCGGATCGCCCCATGTTCTCCGGGGTGACATTCGAGCTCAGCTCGAATTTCCGGTAATGCGCGGTGCTGCTGGTGCTGGCTTCCGCCGGATCGAGATAGTGCAGATCCGGGTTGGCGGTCATCCCCACCAGGTCCACTGTGATGCGGCGAATCTGGCTCCTGAGAGGAGCATTGGCGTCGCTTCCGCCGATGTCGTCGGAGGAGTCGGCGGGGGTGAAGGTCCCGATCTGGTTTCCCCCGTCGTCGTAATACTTGAAGGTCATCGACTTGATGTTGTCCGCCACGGGCTGCCTGGTGAAGAAGGCCGCGGCGGTGGGATTGGCGCCGCTGCTGTAGTTGGTCAGGTCGTTGTCCAGGATCACCCGGTAAAGGGTGTAGGGAGGGCTGTTCTGGACCAGCGCTACATTGCCCATGCGGACATTCTCCGCCACGCTGTCGCGCGGGCCGACGCTGATGTTGTTACCCAGGTAAGTAATGGTGGTTCGCGTGGGATTGTCGATGTCCGCCGTGAAAGTCATGGTGTTTCCGCCGGTCCAGCCGGGCTTGCCCAGCACGTAGGCCACGATCTCGTCGTTGCCGGTGCTCACCGCATTGAACACTCCCTTGATGCTGGACTCGGGGGCGTCCTTCAACGTCGCATCTTCGTAGTCCAGGTCCGCCCGCAGGACGATGGCGTTGTCGAAAGCCGCCTCGATCTGCTCGTCGATGCGGGTTTTGCTCCCGTCGGGGTTGTAGTTGTACCCGGCGTTGCGCAGATCCGACAGGACCCGATCGAAGGCGGCGCGGGTGTTCTGCTGCTGGTCGGTGAAGTTCTGCCCCGCTTTGAACGACTTCTGGGCCGCGGTGTAGAGAATGAAGGTCACGGCCGCGGCGATGGCGAAAATGGCCGAGGCGATCACCATCTCCACCAGGCTGAAGCCCCTTTCCGAGGGCCTTCGGTTCCGTTCGATGCTCGTCACGTGAAACCTCCTTTTGGTCCGGGACCAGCCCGGGCCGTGCGCTGGCTAGAAACGAATCGTCTGGAGCAGGACATTTCTCGGGCGGCCCAGCTCGGTCCAGAATACCGTGACCCTCACCTGCAGTGCCGAGGCGCTTCCCATGTTCAAGGGGCTGGCGCTGCCCAGCGGCGTGACCTGGATGACTGCGAAAGCGTTTGGGCTGAGGCGGCTTTGAATCTCCGACTGCCACTGGTTGGCATTGTTGCTCGCGTTGGTCGTGCTCACCGCCAAAAGGGTGCTGGTATCGGTGCCGCCGAAGTAGCCGTAGGTCTGGATGTAAGGAAGCTGATCGATCCGCTCCATGATGGTCTGCCCCACGGCGGTGGCGCTGGTGACGCTTTTCCCTTGGTGAACCTGCTTGCCCCCGATGATGAACAGGGAGGCGATGGAGATCAGCACCGTCGCCAGAAGTCCGAGGGCCAGCGTGACTTCGATGAGGCTGAACCCGCCCTCCGTCGCCGGTTTGGTCAGTTGCGTCATTCTCATGCGGGTCTGTTGCCTGTCGTTCATGGTTTCGCTCCGTCTTTCCTAGGGAGTGACCATGCTGAAGCTGCTGGTCACCTGTCCCACGGTGTTGAGATTCAAGGTCCAGCGATCGGCGCGGCTGCCGTTCACCGTCCCCTGGAGGATGATGGAGGCGCTGCCGGTGCTGACGGTGCCATTGGTGACAAAAGTAATCGTGGAAGGATTTGCCGAGATGAAGGACACTCCATTTGGCAGTACCCAGCTGCGGGTTTTCCCTTTGGCGTCGGTCCAGCTGTAGCTCCCGCCGGAGGTGTTCACCAGGAGGTTGCTGGCGCTGCGGGTGCTCACCGCCACCTGGCGCACGGCCCGCAGGGCCACCGAAAGCTCCTGACTCGCCGATCGCACCTTGTAGGCGCGGTACGACTCGGTGAAGGCCGGACCGGCGAAAGTGATGAAGATGCCCATAATCGCAAGGACCACCAGCAGCTCCACGACGGAGAATCCTGCATCGACTGTGCGCCGGGTCTGCGCTCTGGGCTCGTGGTTCCGTATCGTCATGGCTTGCTCCTTGAGAGGCGCGTTCGGTTTCCCAAACAGCAAGCCCAATGCCACGCCGCGCCAGACCTGTGACACCCGAGTCATCCTGCTCAAAACAGGACCCTTGGGGGGGAGAGCTGCAAAGCAGATGGCAAGATGGAGCGCGGCAGAGCCTTTAGGGTGTTACAAAAGGTAGCGCTCGCCGACCGGGGTTTCCCAGGCGGACACTTCGCAGGGCTGAGTCTTGAAGCAGCGACTAAGGGCGTGCAGGATTCTCAGGCGGGCCCGTGAGGGGAAGGCGAATCACGAATCGGGTACCCAGGCCGATCTGGCTGGCGACTTCAATGCTGCCATCATGGCTGACGATCGCCTTCTGCACCAGGGGAAGTCCCAATCCTGTCCCGTCCGGGCGGGTGGTGAAGAAAGGAGTGAAGATCCTGGGAAGCACCTCGGGCGGAATGCCGGGTCCATTGTCCGCCACCTCCAGGCGCACCGTTCGTTTCTCCTCGAGCGTGCCGCTCACCCTCACCTCGAGTCCCTTGCCGTTTCTGGCTTGGGAGGCATTCAAGAACAGGTTGTGGAAGGCTCGCCTGAGAAGATTCTCGTCTCCCACGATTCTGGGGAGCTCCCCTGTCAGGTGAATGTCGAACGGCGGCACTCCCGAGGGCTCGGACATCTCCCGGACCAGGACTTCCAGAAGAGCTTGAAGGTCGACGGCCCCCAGGTTGAGCGCGGACGGGCGGGCGAACTGGAGGAACTCTTCCACCACCTTGCCGATGCTCTCCGCCTCCCGGAGAATGCTCCGTGCCAGATCCCCCGTCTCCTCCTCCCGGCAGCGAAGCAGTAACCGCGCATACCCCTGAAGCGTCGCCAGGGAGTTGCGAAATTCGTGGGCGATGCCCGCCGAGATCTCTCCAAGATGCGCCAGGTTTTCCTTCAGGGCGACCCGATCCCGGAGCTGGCGAATCTCGGTGAGATCCGAAAGCAGGCAAATCAGGCCGCGCAGCTCCCCTTCCTCTTTGCGGATGGGCGAGAGGCCCACGCCCAGGTGAATCTCCCGCCCGTCGGGGCGATGGTGAGGAACCATCTCGCGGCTTCGCGGAGCGGCCTGTCTCAATCCCTCTGTGAGGAGTCTCCCCAATCCATCCTCGGCGCTGAACAGATCCTTAGCGTTCCTGCCGATCATCTCCGGGTGGGATCGCCCCAGGATTTGCAGCGCCGCCGGGTTGACCAGCCGCAGGGCTCCCGCGGCATCAAACGCCATCATTCCCGAGGTCAGGCTCTTCGCCAGGCTCTCCGCCGGGAACCCTTCATCGGCCACACTCCCCCGATCGGCCTTGAGCCGGGCGAGCTCCAGCTCCTGGCCGCGTAGTTTTTCCACCACCCCCTGAAAGGTCCTCAACAGGACGTTCGGATCCGGCATCTCTTTCCTGGTGGCGACCTCCGTGGCGCCCTCGGCCCCTTCCGCTGTCGCCACGAGCTGTCGATAAGGCGCCAGCAGCCAGCGGGCGAACAGGAGTACCAACAAGACCAGGCAGGAGAGACCCGTGGCCTGAATTCCGGCGAGCACCTTCAGGCTGCGATCCAGCCGGGCCAGGTCTCCCACCGGCTCCTCCACCTTGAGGATCGCCCGCACGCGACCTCCGACTCCCATCAGCGGCAGGAACCCCGAAAGCGTGGCATACGCAATCCCCTCCGCGTCCCGGATGTCGGAGAGCACGTTGTTTCCCGCTTCCAGCCTGCGGCGCCGGGACTGGCCCAGGCCGGCATACTCCCGGTCGGCAGTTCCAGTCCTTCCCACCAGCGAAGAGCTCAGGACGATTCCCCGGGGGTCCAGGAGCTCCGCCCCCGTCAGGCCATGCTCTTTCGTGAGGCGCGCCAGGCGAACCTGACTGACCGTGGTCCCCTCTCCAGTCCTCCCTTCCCCTCGAAGGAATCCCTCGCTGAGCCCCAGCTCGGTCCTCGCCGCCTCGCCCACCAGAATGATCCTCTGTCCGACCTCCTCCCGGACGGCGTCGCGGCTCATCATGAGCAGGTAGAAATTGACGGTGATGGCGGCGGCGAGAAAGAAGACGAGCAGGATCAGGAAGATTTTGATCCGGACTTCGTAGGTCCCCAGCAAGCGCCACATCACCCTACTCCGCGAAACCCGAAATCCCCGCGTACCAACCCAGGAGCCACTCGCCGGCCGTGAGTGACAGGAAGGCCGCCATTGCCAGAAACGTTCCGAAGGGAAGCGCATGCTTCATCCCGTAACGGGACAGGGCCACGCCTCCCAACCCCCAACCAGAGCCGAGCACCGAGCCCGCGAATATCGTCAGCAGGACGAGCTTCCAACCCAGGAAGCCTCCCACCATGGCCAGCATCTTCACGTCCCCCATCCCCATGCCCTCGATCCGTTCCTCCACGGGCTTGCGCAGCTGGGTCAGCCGGTAACCCATCGCCACGAGATAAGGAATTCCCGCGCCCAAAGCCACTCCCAGGGCCCAATCGTCAAAGCTCAACCGGGGAACGTGCGGGCTCCACGGGAGATGGGGCATCCTCCCCAGAATCGGGACAACCACTGAGCAGCCGATGCCCGGGAGCGTGATGCGGTCAGGAAGAACCTGGTGCTCGGCATCGATGAAAGCCAGCGCCACCAGCGCCCAGCTGAAGGGGAGGTAAAGGGCCAGAGGAACCGACAGCCCCAGGTGGAGATACAGGCCCAGCGTCAGCAGGGCGGTGAGGCCCTCCACCAGCGGATAGCGAGGCGAGATCTTGGCCTTGCAGGCGCGACACCTTCCTCCGAGGAGGATGAAGGAGAGGACGGGAATGTTGTCGTAGGGGCGGATCTTGGAGCCGCACCGCGGGCAGGCCGAGGCAGGAAAGACCACCGACTCCCTGCGGGGAAGACGATGGATCGCCACGTTCAGGAAGCTCCCGAGGATGGCGCCCAGGGCCAGGAAGAAGCAGGCGATCATCGCCGACATCATCGTCCTTGCAGAAGGCGGCGCGATTTGGAAGTCACTTTTCCGGTGGCGGGGGAAAGGTGGTAGGAGTTCCCTTCCGGATCCAGCGGCACCGAGTCCAAAAGCCCCGCATGGACCAGATCCTGCAGGTCGGCGGGCGGCGCGCCGAGCGATTCCCGGTGGCGCTGCACCAGGGCATTCAGATCTTCCAGGTCCACCTCGATTCTCAAATCGTGCACATGCATCCAGCTCACCTGGCGGACGTAGTCCGAATCAGCCGTATCGTGGATCTCGGCCCAATACTTCAGTGAGGTCCGCTTGTCACCCAGCCGGTTGTACATCTCCGCATACATGCGACGCACCGGGGCCGGGGCGCCGGGAATCGCCTGGGCGCGCCGGAAATAGTCCCTGGCGCAGGCGAAGTCGCGCAGCTTGTTGTAGCACAGGAAACCGGCCTGAAACGGGAGGATCCACTCGCGGGGATTGTTCTTCGTCCCGGCGTCCAGGAGCTTCAGAGCCAGATCGTCCCGATTGGCTTCCACCGACATGATCATGGATCCCACCAGGTAGGGATCCAGAAAATGGGGATCCAGCTCGGCGATGACGCGTCGGTAGATCTGATCCAGGTAGTCGTATCGATCCTGAATCTGGTAGTTGGAGTAGTACTGAATGGACCAGATGTAGATCAGGTCCGCGGCCAGCCCTTCATAGCCCACGGTGAGGGCCCGAAGCGAGCGGCCGCTGGGCAGATAGAGCAGGTGGTATCCCGGGGCGCTGCCTTCCCGCAGGCGCTCCACCCGCAAGGCCGCCGTGGTGGCGGTGAGGGCCCCCAGGAGCACGAGGATCACCCCTTTCAACGCGAGCCTCTCACGTGAAGTCTCGCCGGCGCAGGATGAAGCAGGCCGCGGAAAGAACGGCCCCCCCGTATCCCGCCAGGTATACCAGCGCCCAGAGCGGGAGCGTGGCGGGAATCGGCAATTGGTGGACCACCTCCGTCTTGATGTTGAAGATCTCCAGGTTGGGGAGCGCGAAGTACAGGAAACGGCAAACCTCCCGCGCGCCGGAGCCCTTCACCCGCTCCTCCAATAGATGAATGCTCCAGGTCAAATGGCCCACCAGGTAGAGTGAGAGGCTGAACAGAGTGCTGAGAATGGGGGTGGAGAAGGAGGAGAACAGGATGGCGAAGGCGGTGATCAGCAGCAGCTCCATGAAGATGAGAGCGATGGCGAGAAGCAGCCTCGGATCGGCAAACCCCTTGAGCAGAAGGATCAGGTAGAACCAGGCGGTCATCACCGAAGTGTTGACGAACAAGGTCAAAACCAGGCCGCAATACTTCCCCAGAAGAAACTCGTGTCGGTGAATCGGCTTGGAGACGATGGTGTAGATGGTCCGCCGCTCGATTTCCTTGCTCACCAGCGCCACTCCGATGAACACGGAAGTGAGAACCCCGAACAGGGAAATGGAGGCCAGCCCCACATCCTTGATGATCTTCTCCTCTCCGCCCACGGTGAGCATGCTGAGGATCTGCGAGAAGCCCATGAACAGGAGGGCGAACACCAGGAGCAGGTAGAGAATCCTGTCCCGGATCGCTTCCCGAAAGGTATTCGCGGCGATCGCCCAGATCCGACTCATCGCCGGATCTCCCTCAGGAAGATGTCCTCCAGACTGGCGCGCTGCGGGATGACCGAATGCAGGCTCCCGCCCCTCTCCAAAACGGCGCGCACCAGAGCTTTCATCGACTCTTCATCCCGGGAGGTGGCCAAGGTCTCGCTCCCTTCCCGGGACACCACCGCCGAGATCCCCGGCAGGGTGATGGGATCGATGCCGGAAAAGGCCACCTCCCAGTGGGCGACCTGGTGCCCCAGGAGGTCCGAAACCCGACCCACCGCTTTCAACTCTCCCTTGCTCAGGATTCCCACCCGATCGCAGATCAGCTCCGTGTCGGAAAGGATGTGGGTGGAAAAGAACACCGTTCGCCCGGCGGCCTTCAGCGATAGGATGATGTCCCGCACCTCCCGGCGCCCCACCGGATCCAGCCCGGACATGGGCTCATCCAGGATGACGAATTCGGGCTCGTTCAGCAGCGCCTGCGCCAGGCCGAGCCTCTGGAGCATTCCCTTGGAAAATTTCCGCAGCTGCCGGTCCCGGCGGTTGGCCAGCCCGACCCTTTCCAGCAGCGTTGTGGTCCTCGATCGGCGGACTTCCCGGGAAAAGCCGAACAGGCGCCCGTAGAAATCGAGAAACTCCTCGGCGGTGAGGTAATCGTAGAAATAAGGGTTCTCGGGCAGGAATCCGAGACGCTTTTTCACCGCGACGCTCTGGTGCGGCTCTCCCAGGATGCGAATCGATCCGGAATCCGGGCGAACCAGATCCATGATCAGCTTGATCGTCGTGGTCTTCCCGGCGCCGTTGGGTCCGATGAATCCGAAGATCTCCCCGGGCTCCACTGAAAAACTCAGGTCCCGCAGGATCCAGTATTTTTTCAGGGAGAGATTGGCCCGGTAGCTGCGGGCCAGGTGCGAGACTTCCAACACCGGAGCCATGTTCTAGGCCTCCCTCACCGGGATCTTCCCGAGCGGGTGCCGCCCGGCCCGGCTACCGGCGTCAGTCTCGCCGTCCCAGCAGCTCTTCATACAGACCCTCCTGCCGGAGCACCATGAGATCGATGTCGAATTCCTCCACCCGCTCCCTTCCCTTCCTCCCCATGGAACGCGCCTCTTCCGGGTGTTGCAGCAGCCACGCGATCTTCTCGGCCATGTCCGGCACGTCCCCCGGCTCCACCAGGAAGCCGGTCTCCCCTTCCACCACCGCTTCCGGAGTCCCGTCGACGCGCGTGGCCACCAGGGGGAGGGACGCGGCCATCGCTTCGGGAACGACCCGGGGGAGCCCTTCCCAGAGCGAGGTGAGTGCCAGCAGATCCAGGTTCTTGAAGAGCGAAGGAATGTCGCGCCGCCAGCCCAGCAGGTGGAACCGGTCCGCAAGCGCGCGCCGGGCTACCTCCTCCTCCACCGCGCCGCGCAGCTCGCCGTCACCGACCAGAATGAAGTGAGCCTCCGCGACCCTTCGGGACACCTGCTCCGCCACCTTCACGAAATCCAGGGGCGCCTTCTGGGGCTTCAGGCACGCCACCATCCCCACCACCGGCGCGTGGGGAGGAATCCCCAGATCCGAGCGGAGGCTTCCGGCTTTGGCGCCGTTGCGAAAAGTCGAGAGCTCCACTCCGCTGCGCATCAGGCTCGCCCTCCCCGGCGGAAAGAGCCCGGACTTCGCGGCGTATTCCAGATTGGCCCGGGACACGGCAAGAAAGCGGGTCGTGAGGGGTGCGGTCCAGGCCTCCAGGGTGCGAAACCACTTGCGCTTCAAGGATGGCATGCGGGAGTGAAAGCCAAAGCCGTGAATCGTGTGCACCACCACGCCCACGCCCGCCAGATGGGCGGCCCAGCGCCCCAGGATCCCGGCTTTCGAG
>JAKEFJ010000212.1 GCA_022616665.1 Acidobacteriota bacterium | reverse complement strand
TCCTCGCCACGGGAGAAGGGCCGGTTCTCAACCGGCGCATCGAAATTTCGGCCTTGCGGCGTGACGGGAAGGAGTTTCCCGTGGAACTGTCAATCCTTCCCCTGAAGGTGGGGGCGGCCCATCGGTTCAACGCCTTCGTCGCCGATATCACGGAGCGCAAGCGGGCAGAGGAAGAAATTCGGAGCTTGAACAGCCAACTGGAACAGCGCGTGATCCAGCGCACCGCAGAGCTGGCGGCGGCAAACCAGGAACTGGAGGCGTTCAGCTACTCCGTCTCCCATGACCTGCGGGCGCCGCTGCGGCACATCGACGGCTTCGTGGAGTTGCTCCAGAAGCATGCGGCCACGAGCCTTGCGGACACCGGACGCCGCTACCTTACGATCATCTCGGATTCCGCGAAACAGATGGGCAGGCTCATCGATGACCTGTTGGTCTTCTCCCGGATGGGACGAGCTGAGCTCCGCAAGACCGAGCTCAGCCTGGACCGCCTCCTGCAAGAAGTCCTGCGCCAGCTGGAGCCGGATACGCGGGGACGGACCATCACGTGGAAGATCAGCGCCCTGCCGCCGATCCACGGCGACCCGGCCCTGCTGCGCCAGGCGCTCAGCAACCTCCTGGGCAACGCCGTGAAATACACTCGTCCGCGTGACCCCGCCGTCATTGAAGTCGGAACGGTTCCGGGAGCGGACCACGAGATCGTCGTCTTCGTTCGCGACAACGGAGTGGGGTTCGATATGCAGTACCGTGACAAACTGTTCGGCGTCTTCCAGCGCTTGCACCGCTCGGATGAATTCGAAGGAACCGGCATCGGGCTCGCCAACGTGCGGCGGATCATCGCCCGCCACGAGGGTCGAGTCTGGGCCGAGGGAACCGTGGGACAGGGCGCGACCTTTTATGTCGCCCTGCCGTCCACAGGAGGAGAGACGGGATGATCACCGAGCTGCGGCGGATCTTACTGGCTGAAGACAACGAGAAGGACGTGGAGCTGACCCTCGCGGCCCTGGCGGAACATCATCTGGCCAACGAGGTGGTGGTGGCCCGGGACGGCGCCGAGGCCTTGGACTATCTGTATTGCCGCGGGACTTTCGCCATGCGGAGGGCCGGACATCCCGTGGTGATCCTCTTGGACCTCAAAATGCCGAAGGTGGACGGACTCCAAGTGCTGCGGACCCTGAAGGGGGATGCCCAGCTCAAGACGATCCCGGTGGTGATCCTCACCTCGTCCCGGGAGGAAAAGGATCTCGTAGAGAGCTACAACCTGGGTGTGAACGCCTATGTGGTGAAGCCGGTGGGCTTTCGGGAGTTCGTCGACGCGGTCAAGCAGCTCGGGGCATTCTGGGCCATCCTCAACGAACCGCCGCCGGATGCGGGACGGACCGCGCCGTGAGAGAGAAAGGGAACGGACCCCCGGCGCCGATAACGAAGGAGATGGACGCGTTCCAAGGCCACGGAACGGTCTCGTGAGGGAGCCGATCGATGCGGATCCTCCACCTCGAAGATGACCCGCGTGACGCCGAATTGGTGCAGGCGATGTTGGCCGCTGAAGGGCTGCAGTGCGAATGGCTCCGCGTGGACACCCACGGGGATTTTGCAGCCGCCCTGGAGCAAGGGGGGTTTGACCTTATTCTGTCCGACTTTACCCTGCCCTCGTACGACGGTCAGGCCGCCTTGACGCTGGCCCGGGCCAGACGTCCGGACATCCCCTTCATCTTCTTCTCCGGCACCATCGGGGAGGATTCGGCGGTGGAGGCGCTCAAGGGAGGTGCCACGGATTACGTGTTGAAACAGCGGCCCGCGCGTTTGGTCGCGTCGGTCCTTCGCGCCTTGCGGGAAACCCAGGAACGAGCCGAGCGACAAAGAGCGGTGGAGGCGCTTCGACAGACGGCGGCGCAACTCCAGCAGGCACAGAAGCTCGAGACCATAGGGCAGTTGGCCAGCGGCATCGCCCACGATTTCAACAACATGTTGACCGTCATGACCGGCTTCAGCGACCTGCTGTTGCAATCTCCGGACGTGACCGACTCCGCGCGTGAAAACCTCCTGGAAATCAAGCGGGCGGGAAAACGGGCCGCGGAAATGACCTCGAAATTGCTGGCCTTCAGTCGGAAACAAGTCCTGCAACCCCGGATCCTCGATCTCAACGACGTGATCCACAACGTGAAGGGTCTCTTCCAGCGGTTGCTCGGTGAAGACCTGCGCATTCGGTTTCATCTCGCCACGCCGGTATGGTTCGTCCGGGCGGACCCGGGCCAGATGGAGCAGGTCTTGATGAACCTCGCCATCAATGCCCGCGATGCGATGGCCGCCGGCGGCCAACTCACGATTGAAACCGCCAATGTCCGGCTTGATCGTGCCCATGCAGGCCGGCATCACGATGTGCGGCCGGGGCCGCACGTGATGCTTGCCGTGAGCGACACCGGCCACGGGATGGATGCCGAGACGCAAGCGCGGATTTTCGAGCCGTTTTTCACCACGAAGGCGACGGGCCAGGGCACCGGGCTGGGTCTGTCCACCGTGTATGGGATCGTGAAGCAGAGCGGGGGGCATGTCTCCGTCTACAGCGAAGTGGGAGAGGGCACCACCTTCAAGATCTATCTCCCGCAGGTGGAGACGGACGCCGCGGATCCCACGAGCGCGGCCGTGGTGAAGGATCTTCCCCGCGGGACGGAGACCATTCTCCTGGTCGAGGACGAGGCCCCGGTCCGGAACTTCCTTCGGACGGTCCTGGAGCAACTGGGCTATACCGTCCTCGAGGTCACGAACGGCCAGGAAGCCCAGTTCTTCGGCGAACGGTATAGCGGTCCCATCCAGTTACTGTTGACCGACGTGGTCCTGCCGGGAGACAACGGGCGCCAGGTGGCTGATCGGCTGGTGTCGATGCGTCCGACGCTCAAGGTCCTCTACACCTCGGGCTATACCGAGAATGCCATCGTCCACCGTGGCGTACTCGATGAGGGCATGGCCTTTTTGCCGAAGCCCTTCAGCCCCGAGGACTTGGCCCGTCAGGTGCGGGACGTGTTGGATGGCTAAGATGATAAGGTGGGGTTGGTGGGTCCCTCTCGTGCCCTCGGCCGTGCCCCTGAGTTAAAGATTGAGGTTGAACGGTCAGGTTGAAAACCACTCCCGCCCCCGTTCCGACCCCTTGAAATCCCGCCCCCGTTTTCGACCCCTCTCAGCGGTCCCGCGCGCCCGAAAACCTGCATCCGGCCGGCGGTCAGGGCCGGCGGAAGAGGAACCGATGGGCGGGGCAAAAGTGTCAAGTGTAAATTCACACTTTACACAAGTGGGGAATGGGAGTATGATGAGAAAGTGATAGAGAGTTTCAGGCACAAGGGCATCAGGAAGCTGTTCGAGGATGATGACCGGCGGAGGGTGCCGGCGGAGCATGCTGACAAAATAGCGCGGGTGCTGGCCCGGCTGAACGAGGCAGTCAGGGTGCAGGACATGGGGCTGCCGGGATACCGGCTTCATCCGCTGAAGGGGGAGCTGGCTGGTTTCTGGTCAGTATCTGTGTCTGGAAACTTACGGATCATCTTCAGATTTGAGAATGGTACCGCATGCGATGTTGATTTGATCGATTACCATTAGGAGAAAAGCGATGCGTATGAAGAATCCTCCCCATCCTGGACTTTCCGTGCGGCATGACTGTCTGGAGCCGCTGGGACTATCGGTGGCTGAAGGAGCGAAGGCGCTCGGCGTGACGAGACAGGCGCTCAACAATATTGTCGTGGGAAGGGCGGGAATTTCTGCGGAGATGGCGATTCGCCTTGACATGGCATTCGGCGGTGGCGCGGAGACGTGGCTGCGGCTGCAGGCGGCCTACGATCTGGCGCAGGCGGAAAAGAAGGCCGGGACAGTGAAGGTCCGTCGCGTGGCATCGGCCGTGCCTCTAAGTTAGAGATTGAGGTCGAACGGTCAGGTTGAAAACCACGCCCCACCCCGTTTTCCCCCGTAATCCACGGCCGGAGTAACGGAAATTGCCACGGAAGCAATAGCCCATGCCGGCAGGCTGATGGATCTACGCGAAAGGTATAGGGTACGCCTCCGTGACCAACCGAAGGCTCTCGCATTGCTCGACGAACTATTTCTCAACCCATATATGTCCGTCTCACGGGCACAAAAGATCCTCAAGGTTTACAATCCCACGGCGCGACAGGCCGTTCTTTTGCTCCAGCACAGGGGGATGCTGAAGGAAGTCACCGGCCGAGAGTGGGGAAGGCTCTACCTCGCCACACCGATAATGGGTGTGATCGAACCACAGGCGATGAGAACCTAGATGTGCCTCTGGGTTCGGCTCCCGTCCCACAAGAGGCAGCTTCGTGGCGCCCTTCTCTTGACCTTCAGTCTAGCTGGGAAACTTGACCCAAACAAACCGTCGCCGCCGAAAAGATCACCATCTCCAACATGTGGGAGATCGCAGCGATCGCTGAAGGGCTGACGTGAAAAGGGCTTCTGCCGAAAGGGAAGCACCGAGGTCAGTCTCACGAGAGGAGAACTGGATGATTCCATTTCGATCGGGGAC
>JAKEFJ010000003.1 GCA_022616665.1 Acidobacteriota bacterium | reverse complement strand
GAGGTGGACAGCCGGACCCTAAACCGAAAGGCTCTCGAGTCGCTGGTCAAAAGCGGTGCGCTGGATGGCCTCGGATTGCCTCGGGCGGCCCTCTATCGCACCCTGGACGCGGTGGTCTCCTCGGCTCAGAAGGAATCCCGGGATCTGGCGGCCGGACAGGCCAGCCTGTTTGATGGCGCCGATCACCCGGCGGAAACGGCACCGGCTATCGCAGCGGCGGAGGAATGGGGCTCACGCGAGAGACTGGCTTTTGAGAAAGAGACTCTCGGCTTCTATATCAGCGGCCATCCCCTGAGCGAGCATCAGCAGACGCTCGCAGCCTTGCAGGGGCCGACAACTCGAAGTCTCACACCTGAAATGTCCGGCAGGACGCAGAGCCTGGGAGGACTGGTCACAGCGCTCAAGAAACGGAAGACGCGGCGGGGAGACTGGATGGCGACTTTCACCCTGGAAGATCTGGAAGGGGGAGTGGAAGTCATGGTTTTCCCAGAGCTGTACAAGGTTTCCCAAGCCCGCTTGGTGGATGAGTCCGCGGTAGTGGTTCGCGGAAAGGCCGAGCTGGAAGACGGCCGCTTCAGGCTCGTGGCGGAGGAAATCTCTCCCCTGGCGGGGGCCGCGGAGCGCCATGCCAGCCGCTTGATCCTGGAGGTCAGCGCGGACGGATTCGGGGAGGAGCGGGCGCGAGAGGTGCACCGGCTGCTCATGGACAACCCCGGAGACTGCATGGTCCTCATCCGGGTGGTCCAGCCAGGAGGGTACCGGCTGACGGTTCGCCCGCAGATTCCCTTGCGCATCGGACCAAATCCGGGACTGACCCAGGCCCTGGAGCGGGTCCTGGGGAAGGGCTCGGTCTCCTATCGTTGACAGAATGGAGCCGTCCTTCTTAGAATAGCCGCTCGCGCAATACTGAAGAGGCATCCCAAAACCCGGCAGTCCCGCCGGAAGGGCGGGAAGCCCGCCACGGGTTGGAACCGTCATAGGAGCATGCGAATGGAGAACCAGGGCAAGTATCTCTTTACGTCCGAATCGGTCACGGAGGGGCATCCGGACAAGATCGCGGACCAGATTTCGGATTCCATTCTGGATGCCGTGCTCGAGAAGGACTCCGTGGGGCGCGTCGCCTGCGAGACCCTCGTGACCACCGGACTGGCGTTCGTGGCGGGGGAAATCACCACCAGAAGCTATGTGGACATCCCGCGAATTGTCCGAGCCACCATCCAGGAAGTAGGGTACACGCGGGCCAAGTTCGGATTCGATTATCAAACTTGCGCGGTGGTCACGGCCATCGACGAGCAGTCCCCCGACATTGCCATGGGCGTGGATCCCGGCGGCGCGGGCGATCAAGGGATGATGTTCGGGTTCGCCTGCCGGGAGACGCCGGAATTGATGCCCCTTCCCATCATGCTGGCCCACCGTCTGACCCGGGCCCTGAGCCGTGCCCGGCGCGAAGAGCGCCTCGCGTACTTGAGACCGGACGGCAAATCCCAGGTCACGGTGGAATACGAGGGATTCCGCCCGGTGCGCATCGACACCGTCGTGGTTTCCTGCCAGCACGATGCGGCCACGAAGATCGAGACGTTGCGTGATGAAATCAAGCGGGAGATCATCCTGAAAAACCTCCCGGAGGATCTCCTGGATGCAAAGACTCGCTACCACATCAACCCCACCGGGCGCTTTGCCGTGGGCGGGCCCCAGGGTGATACCGGCGTGACCGGTAGAAAAATCATCGTGGACACCTACGGCGGCTGGGGACACCATGGCGGAGGGGCCTTCTCGGGAAAGGACCCGACCAAGGTGGACCGCTCGGCGTCCTACATGGCCCGCTACATCGCCAAGAACCTGGTATCCGCCGGCGTGACGGAGAGGGCGGAGGTTCAGGTGGCCTACGCCATCGGAGTGGCGGAGCCGGTCTCACTCATGGTCGACACCAGCGGAACGGGCAAAATTCCGCAAGCCAAGATTCACGACCTGGTGCGCAGCCACTTCCGGCTGAAGCCCCAGGAAATCATCGAGCACCTCAATTTGCGCCGGCCGATCTTCAGGGCGACGGCCGCTTTCGGGCACTTCGGGCGCACGGAAGCCGAGTTCACGTGGGAAAAAACCGACAAGGCGGACGCCATTCGGCGGGACGCGGGTCTTTAGGAGCGCATCCAGAAAGGGGAGTCCAAACGTGGTTGGGAAGGCTGCGGAGTTTCACGTTAAGGAACCGGCGCTGGCCGGAAAAGGTCAGGACCGCATGGAATGGGCGGAGCACAACATGCCGGTGCTGCGCTCCATCCGGCAGCGATTCGAGAAGGAGAAGCCGCTGCGCGGAATGTCCATCGGGGCGTGCCTGCATGTGACCACCGAAACTGGCGTGCTGGCCACCACCCTCGCCGCGGGGGGGGCGCAGGTTTCGCTGTGCGCTTCGAACCCGCTCTCCACCCAGGATGACGTGGCATCGTGCCTGGCCGTGAAGCACGGCATTGCCACCTATGCCATCAAGGGTGAGGATCACGAGACCTACTATCGGCACATCGAATCGGTGCTGGACAGCAAGCCCAAGATCACCATGGACGACGGAGCGGATCTGGTTTCGATGATCCACACCAAGCGGCGGGACCTGCTGCCGGGGATCCTCGGCGGAACCGAGGAAACCACCACCGGAGTGATCCGCCTGGAGAGCCTCGCATCCGAAGGGGCCCTGGCCTATCCCATCATCGCAGTCAACAACGCCGACACGAAACACCTTTTCGACAACCGCTACGGCACGGGCCAGAGCACCCTGGACGGGATCATTCGGGCCACAAACCTCCTGGTGGCGGGCCTGAAGTTCGTGATATGCGGCTACGGCTGGTGCGGTCGCGGAGTCGCCCAGCGCGCGCGCGGCTTGGGTGCCAATGTCGTCATCATCGAAGTGGAGCCGGTGAAAGCCCTCGAAGCGGTCATGGACGGTTTCACCGTTTCGACGCTTTCGGAGGCGGTGAAGAGCGCCGATGTGATCGTGACCCTCACGGGCAACAAGCACGTGCTCCGCAAGGAGCACTTCACCGCAATGAAGGATGGCGTCATTCTGGCTAATTCGGGGCACTTCAATGTGGAGATCGACATCCCGGCTCTGCAGGCTCTATCCGGCGCGCCTCGACGCCTCCGAGAGTTTGTGGAGTCGTTCACGCTCTCCGACGGAAAGCGCATCCACTTGCTCGGGGAAGGACGACTCATCAATCTGGCGGCAGCCGAGGGGCACCCCGCCATGGTGATGGACATGAGCTTCGCCAACCAGGCGCTCTCGGTGGAGCACCTGGTGCGCAAGGGAAGCAGCCTAGCGAAAGGCGTCTATTCCGTCCCTCCTGAAATCGATCGGGAGATTGCACGCCTGAAGCTGGCTTCCATGGGCATCGTCATCGATCGCCTCACCGAGGAGCAGGAGCGGTACCTCAACAGTTGGACGGAGGGAACCTGACGGGGGGCCTTTGGGGCGTTTCCCGGATCATCGGCGGCGCACCCGCATCCTAATAGGCCTGGGCTTGCTGGCCCTGGCTGCCTATCTCTGTCTATCCTTTCGCTTCGTCCGAGCCGACGGCCAGTGCGTCATCCAGGACTGCCGGCTGACCGGCGGCACGCCGAGAATCCTGCCCGCCGGTTGGAATTTTTCACCCTTGGGATTATGCCGCCGGTCAAGCTATCCGGCGGTGCCGCAGGAACTCCCCTTCAACTTTCCCGAGCCAGGAACGCAGTCCCCGGTGAGTCTGGAAGGGGTTGCTTCACGAGTTCGGGGATCCCTCACCTATAGAATTCCTCCCGAATCGGCGCTGCGCCTCCACAAGCTGACCGCCGAAAAACCTGTTGCGGATTTTCTGCGCCCCCAATTGCGGCAGGAGATCGTGAAGGAAGTTCGCGAGGCGAGCTTCGCGCGCATCTCGGGAGCGCATCGGGTGGAGCTAGAGGCTTCCCTGAAGATAGCTCTGGGAGCTCGTCTTCGGGGTCTCGGTCTGACCTTGCTCTCCGTGCGTGTCGATTCGGTGCGCATGGCACTGTCCGGTGCGGCGGCGTCCACGGAGCCGATTCCGGGATCCAAGCTCCTGGTCATCGGATTGGACGGCGCCGACTGGCGCGTCATCGATCCGCTCCTGCGCCGGGCTCAGCTCCCCACCCTGGCCAAGCTGATCCGGGACGGGGTTCGCGCCCGCCTTAAGACTGTGGATCCGATCTTGTCTCCCGTCGTCTGGACCACGGCGGCTACCGGGTTCCTTCCTTCGGAGCACGGCATCCTCGACTTTCTCGTGCGCGATCAACGGACCGGAAAAGATGTTCCGGTCACCAGCCGGCATCGCAAAGTGAAGGCCGTCTGGAACCTCCTGAGCGATTCCGGAGTCAGCGTGGGGGTCATCGGCTGGTGGGCGACTTGGCCGGCTGAGTACGTAGACGGCTACATCGTATCGGATCGAGTTGGCTATCAACTCTTTGGCCAGAGCTTTCCCGCAGACGATTCCATCGGCGGCAGGACCTTCCCCCCGGAGCTCTATCAAAAAATCCGGCCCCTAATCCAGTCCCCCAACCGAGTCGATACTCCTGAGCTCAAGCGATACTTGAGGTATTCGGGACCAACGGGTCCGCTGAAATCCGCGGATTTCGCCAGCCGTGAAAGGGAGCTAAAAACCGTTCTGGCCTCGACAAATACCTATGAAGCGATATCCTTGGCTCTGGCATCGAATGGATTCAACTCCCTCGAGATAATTTATTTTGAGGGAATTGATACAGTGTCACACCTTTTCATGCCATTTCGATCGCCACAGCGCCCAGGAATATCGGACCAGGATTTCGCCGCCTATTCCGAAGCGGTGGACGCGTTCTACATCAGGCAGGACCAAATTCTCGGAGAGATTCTGGCCGAGGCCGATCCGAATGCAGGCGTCGTGGTCCTCTCGGATCACGGCTTCAAGTCCGAGAACGACAGGCCCCAGAGGGAGTCTCGAATCAATTACTCATCCGCGGCTTCGTGGCACCGGAAGTACGGGATTTTCATCGCCTCGGGGGGAAGGTTTCGCAGAGGAGCTGCGTTGGCGGAATTCTCCATTTTGGATTTGACGCCGACGATCCTTGCCTATTTCGGACTGCCGGTTGGAGAAGACATGCAGGGCAGGCCCATGATCGAAGTATTCCAGCCGGAGTTCCTACAAGAGCATCCCGTAACCTACCGCCCATCGTGGGAGACTCAGGCTCCTCCCACCGTGCTGGAATCGTTCGAGGACCCGGACGGAGACCGGGCCATTCGCGAAAAGCTTCTCTCCCTCGGCTATTTGAGCCGAGAAGGGAAGCTCACTTCCAACAACATGGGTAGCGCACTGCTTGCCGAGGGAAAAGTGGAAGCAGCGATTCACGAGTTCGAGAATGCGGTGCATGAGGCTCCGCGTCTCGTCCTCGCACGGATTAATCTTGCGCGTGCCTATCTTGCGAACGGAGACACTCCAAGAGCGCGACAAGAGGTCAAGCAGGCCCTCCGGCTGGATGCGGACTCTCCCGAGGCCACCGTTCTGCTGGCGGAAATAGAGCTTTCCCAGAAAGATGATGCCGCTGCGGAAAAGCGGCTCAGGGAGCTCGTCAGGCAGGATCCATCGATGGGCTCGGCCCATCGCCTTCTGGGGCAGATTTTTCTATCTCGAGGAGAGGCGCAGCGAGCCGAATCGGAATTCTTGCAGGCGCTCTCCATCGATCCCGACGACGCGCAATCCCAGAACTGGCTCGGAATACTCCTAAGAGAATCGGGAAAACCGGAAGAATCGGAGTCTCGATTTCGACGGGCCATCGAAGCGGATCCGTCCTCATTTGCGGCCCTGAGCAACCTTGCCACCTGCGCCATGGAGCGGGATGATCTAGCCGAGGCGGAGAAGCTGATGGAGCGCGCCATCGCGATCGCTCCGGACGATCCTGCCGTGCGCAATAATCGAGGGAATCTTTTTCTCCGCAGGGGAGAGCTAGATAAGGCCGCGGCGGAGTTTCGCCGCGCGTTGGAGCTGAGGCCCCGCTATGCCGAACCGCATAACGGCCTTGGAGCGGTTCACTCCCGAAGAGACGAGGGGCGCCAGGCGGAGGCGGAGTTCAGGGAAGCGATTTCCCTGGATCCGAAATCCCCCGAGCAGCGGCTCAATCTTGCGCGCCTGCATTGGTCGCAAGGGAAGAAACGCGAGGCCGAGCAGGACCTCAGAAAATACCTGCAAGCCGTCCCGGGGGAAGCCCGTGCTAGCCTGGAACTGGGAGGGCTTCTACTGGATAGCGGGAGAGCCAGGGAGTCCGCAGATCTTTGCACCGCGTCACTGCAGGTTCACCCGGACGATTATTCGCTTTGGAACTTGAGAGGGGAGTCGCTCTGGCAATTGGGCAGTATGGATGGCGCCATCGACTCATTTCGCCGGTCCCTGGAAGTGAACCCCTTCCAGCCGGAAATTTCGGCCCGCTTGCAAGAGGCCTCCGCGGGTGTGTCGCCATGACCCGACGGCTCCTGGTTTTGTACGTCCTATCTTCCTTCATGGCTGTCGCCTCGACGCAATCCGTCGGGGGACTTGCGAAGGGGGAGGACTTCCCGACGCTCTACGAGCTGACCGCCCGGTCGCCGCTCGTGGTGACCGCGAAAGTTCTCTCGGGGCAGGTCAAGCTGGCGCAGGTGCAGGTCTTGGAGGTGTTCCGAGGGGAAGGCCGTGAGGGCCAGCGCCTGCAAATCGCGTTTCGCGATCTGAACTTGGACCTGAACAAGCGAGACAGGGTTGTATTTGCCGATGGAGAAACGGAAATCCTCTTTCTGGAGCCGGAGGTCAACCTGGAGGGAGTTCGAAAAGGGGAAGACCGGTACACGCTTTACCGCGGGCGATTCGGAAAGGTCCCCCTGCCCAGGGAGGGAGACGAGATATACCTCGAAGCGTTGCGGGTATTCGCCTCCATGGCCTCCCAGAAGGATCACCGCAAGCTCTATTCCCAGATTCTAGGCTTGCTGGGAAGCCCCAACCCCATCCTGGCCGATGCGGGTCTCAAGGAAACGCTGCGCCTGGATCTGATGGATCGCAAGCTGTTGCCCGTGGTGCTTTCCTATCTGCAGGATCCCGCCCCCGCCAGAAGATCCCAGGCTCTAAAATTATTGGAGAGCTTCTTTCGTAGTCGCAAGCCGGGGGAAGATCCGGATGAGGACTCGAGCGACGCTTTATCCAGAGTTCTGGCAATGGCCCGGAATGACCCCATCGAGGCGGTGCGCGTTGCTGCCGTGCAGACTCTGGGGAGCTGGAGTGGTGAGGAGGTCCGGCCGACACTTGAAGCCGTCGCAGATCAGGATCCGGCCCAGGCGGTCCGATTTGAGGCCCAGGTGATACTGCTGAAAAGGGAACAAGGCGGCAAGAAAAGCTCGAAACCCACCAACAACTCGAGCCGGCCCTAAGTTTGACCCACTGAGAGCATCATGTAGGTCCCAATCCCGGCAAAGAGGATATTGGGAGCCCAGGCGGCCAAGAAAGGTGGAAAGAGTCCGATCTGTCCCAGGGCGCTCAAAACTGCGAAGACAAAATAGTAGACCACCACGAGCCCGATGCCCAGGCCAATCCCGTAAAGGGACCCTTTCTTGCCGCTTCGGAATGCGAATGGCAGCCCGAGAATCACCATGACCATTGACACAAACGGGAGCGCGATTTTTTCATGCAGCTCGACGAGCAGCTCCTGAACCGAGTAACCCCGTTTCTGAAGGTCCTTAATGAAAGCCTTCAGCTGGTTGAAGTTCATCTGATCCGGTGTCCGGACATCCCCCATGAATCGCGCAGGATTGAGAGGCAGTGAGACCTGCTTCTCCTTGAATGCCTCGAAGGACCCGATTCCCCCCTCAGGAGTAAACGATCGCTGCCAGCCGTTCCGCAGGATCCATCCACCTTCCCGCCAAAGCGCTTCCCGTGCGTAGAACCTCTGCTTTACCGCATAGCTGCCGGGATCCAGGCGCAACACACTGAAACCCTGGAATGTCCCATCAGCCGATCCCGGTAGAAATCCGGGAGTCGTCCGCTGATAGGTCTTGAAAGAGTAAAAGACCCCGTCCTCTCCTTGGATCCACCTGCGTTGCGGCTGCGAGTAACTGCGCCCGGGGCGTCCTCGGATCTGATCCCGGATCTGACTGGCACGCTGGTTTGAGAAGGGCATCACGTATCCCTGGACTCCGAAAGCGAATATGGAAAGAAAAAGTGTCGCTCCCACCACGGGCAGGCATATCCGATAGAGGCTGAGCCCGCCGGCCTTCATGGCTGTGATCTCGTTGAAGCGCGAGAGCACGCCGAAAGAAAGCAAGGTCGCGATAAGACAAGCGACGGGAAGGGTCTGATTGATGACCCAGGGGGAGCGATATTTGAAGAAACTCAGGACAACCGAGCCGGGAATGCGACCATTGATGACGTCATCGATCATTTCACGAAAATCCACGACGAGAAATATGACGTAAATGGAGAGGCCGGTCACCAACAGGAATCGCAAATAGCTGCTCAGCACATAGCGATCCAAAATCGAGGAAAAGGCAGGGCCCCCGGAGAATTTGCTTCGAGCCTCGGCCGCTTCGGGAATCGGCTTTGGCGTGGTCTCGGTCTGTGACAAGGGCTTGGCAACCAACGCCCTGCTGAGCTTCCTGCCTGCTGCCATGAACCGACGAACTGAGGCCGCAAACACTCCTAGGCTGCCGACTCCGGTCTCCTGCCGCTCGCGGCGACGAATGAGCACGGCCCCCAAAACAGTGAAGATCACATTTGCCGACCAGAGCGCAAACAGGGGAGAGAGCTTTCCCTCCGTGGCCAGCTGCTCACCGATGGTGAGAATGAGCCAGTAGAAGAGAACGACTCCGAGGCTGATGGCAATTCCCGAAGACTTGCTGCTCCGGCGATTGAAGACTCCCAACGGAAATCCGACAAAGCTGAAGACCAGACAGGCGACAGGGAGGGCAAATTTTTCCTGCCGAACGACCTCGATGGCTGCCTGCAGGCGCTGGCGGGTGGGAACGTGCTCCAGGGATCCAGCTTTTTCGTAGGCGACCTTCAACTCCTTGAGAGTCTGCTCCCGGAAGTTCTTTTGTTGAGGCTCCTTCAAGAGCCTGGTCCGCAGCTTGAACCCGGCATCCGGCTCTCGCAATGCCATCTGGCGATCGGCTCCATAGACCTGGTAATCCTCCGCCTGCTGGGGATCCGACCGGTGGGTCACTCCCTCTTCGAGGAAGAGCCGCATGCGCCCGCTACGTGAATCGTATTCCAGCCTTCCCTTACGAGCCGTGGTCAGCAGATCCCGCTCGTCGGGATCACTCTGAAACAGAATCACCTTTTCGAGGCTGCTTCCGCCGGCGTAAACCTTGTCGGCGTAGAGGAGAAGGCCGGGAATCTCTTCGAAAACCACTCGAGGCTTCAGCTCCTTGCGCAAGTCCGAGCTGAGAACGATCCGCGATGTCAGGCGGTGTCTGAGGTAGTTTGACTGTGGCTCGACCCAGATGACCAATGCACTGCAAAGGACCCATCCCAGGATTCCCAAGCTCAAAACAGGTCCCAGGACCCGGCGGTAGCCAATGCCACAGGCCTTGAGGGCAATCATCTCGCTATCCGCCGACAGCCGGCCAATCCCTATCAGGACCCCGAGCAGGACGGACATCGGAATGGTGAGCGCCAGCAATTGCGGAAGCGAAAGCGCGATGATTTTGAGGACAGCAATGGTCGGGATGTTCCTCTTCATTGCGAACTCGGTGACGCTGAAGATCGCATTCATGAGGAGCACGAAGGTGTAAATCGAGAGCCCGAGGCAGAAGGGAGAAAGCAACTCGCGCAGGATGTAGCGGTAGAGTCGGGACAATTAGGATCTCCGCTGGCCCAGCCATGTTAGGGGCGGCGGATTCTCAAGTCAAGAAGGGAATCTCCTGTGAAAACAGGACTTTTTGCAGGTTCCCGGGGAGCGACCTCGCCTCGGTTTCAATGTCCGATAAGAAACCTTATGTAAACTAGCTGAGACGAATGAAAGGTACCCGCCACCCCGCCACAACGAGAGCAGGCTCTGGTCGATTTGAAAGATCCTCACCGCTTTCTGCGTGTCTCACTCGTAATTCAGGAGCAGCATCACGATCCTTTCACCAAAACTGTTTGACCCACCATGGAACTGCCAAGCCGTGCATTTACCTCAGAAATCCAAGGCGATCCTACCAAGCACGTATCCCCACACAGCAATCTCTCGAGACCCCTCTCACTCGCTAGCTGGAAAGGCCATACCGCGCATACCTGGAATTGTCGGCCGGCCGACAAAGCCACACTTCCGATTCGGGGTTGCGTGGAAAGCAAACGCGCTCCAATCGGACGGAGACCACCCCGTCGAGGAGGATGCCTTACGGTTCGGCCGCGGCTCTAACGCTTATTTGTTTTCGGATTCGAGGTTTTGCAGCAGTTCGCGAAGGGTGTGGATGATCTCGTCTCGAGATACCTCAGCTTTGCTAAACCGCAAGCTGAACGCAAACCTTCGATCTTCGGCCCTATACCTAAAAACGAAGTGCTTGGGCCGGCCTGGGCGATTCTCGTCCGTGGTTGGTTTTCGCAGGTTTCTGACATCTTCCCGGGTCAGGTTCTGAGTTCTAATCTGCTCGGCGAGTGCCAGCATGGCTTCGGTGTCACGCTGGTGAGCGATGGCGAGAAGGTGTGATCGAGAGGAGATTCCATACTCCTGACAATACTCAATCACCTCTTCCGGAATCTGAGTCAAGCTCAGAATCTCGGTTATAGCCGACCTCGACTTCCCAAGTTTGCGCGCGACTTCTTCGTGGGTGTAGAGGAACCTGTCGCAGAGCTGCTTGATCCCATGCGCTTCTTCAATTGCAGTCAGGTCCCGGCGCTGCAGATTCTCGATAAGAGAGATTTCCAGCGTTCCCTTGTCGTCCACATCGATCTCGATGCAGGGAATCTGAGTCAGTCCCGCCTCCCGCGAGGCCCGGTAGCGCCGCTCGCCGGCGATGATTCGAAACCGTGCGCCCTGCCTTCTCACCAGGATGGGTTCCAGCACCCCCTTCTCCTTGATGGAAGCGACCAGGTCCTTCAAATCACCCATCTGGCGACGTGGCTGCTCCGGAACGGTCTCAATTTGCTCTAATGAGACCATTCTTCCAATAGGCGTGAGAGTGCCTCTGGCAAGGCTGTCGACAAAGTGGTAGTCGTGACGCATCCGCTTTTCGAGAGGAAGTCCCCTACTCTTAATATTGTTAGACACGGCCGATGACCTCTTCAGAAAGCTTGTAGTATTCAAGAGCGCCCGTGGAGTTAGGGGAATATGTGAATATCGATTCCTTGTAAGCGGGGCTCTCCTCGAGTCTTACGCTTCGACTGATAATGGTTTTGAAGACCTTATTACCGAAGACTTCTTTGATGTGATTCTTGACGTCCCTGCCCAGCACGGTTCGCTTGTCGTGAAGCGTGATAACCACGCCGAGAAACTCCAAGGTCGGATTGGGCCTCGCCTTGATTTTTTCGACCGTCTCAAGCAGGTCGTCGGTGCCCTCGAGGGCGAAGTAAGAGGATTGAATTGGAACTAGCAAGTGGGTTGCCGCGACCAGAGCATTGACGGTGAGAAGACCGAGGGTCGGAGGGCAGTCGATGACAATGTACTGATACTGTTTCTGCACGGATGCGATCCGATCCTTCATTCGAAAATGGCTGTCCAGCTCCCCAATCATCTTGCTCTCGAACTTGGCCAAGGTGATGCGGGACGGGATGATTTCGAGATTCGGGGTGTGCGTCCCGTGGATCGCGTCCTTGATGCTGAGCCCCGGGTCAGTAAGTGCCTCGTATATCGTCGTGTTGATCTGTTGATGATCGACAAAACAGAGGGTGCAGTTCCCCTGCGGGTCCAAGTCAATCAGCAGAGTCTTATATTTCTTGTGGGCGAGAGCAGCGGCAAGATTGATGGCCGTGGTGGTCTTGCCGACTCCTCCTTTTTGATTGGCGATGGCCAGGATCATTCAGCCTTTTCTCGAACTTGCAGGGGAACCGTTACGTGATCTGGAAATTGTGAGAGCAATGCAGAAGAGACGGGCCGCTAAATATTAATAAGTCATTTGTTATCTTAAAGTTACAAGCAAATTAGGCAACGCCCACTTCACATCTCGTACTTACCTAGCTCTTCAGGATCCAGGTTCTCCAACCACTTTCGAATCCGCTCCGACTCCCCCGCATCCTTCGTCATCTCTGTGTTTTTGGCTTTCTCGATCACTTCACTGTCGACGAAAATCGGCGATTCGGTTCGCAGGGCCAAGGCGATGGCATCGGAGGGACGAGAATCGACTGGGAGAACTTTTTCTCCCTGTCTCAGGTAAACCAGAGCATAAAAAGTGTTGTCCTTGAGTTCGGTGATGACAATTTTTTCCACTGTTGCCTGAATCCCCGACAGGATATTTTTCAAGAGATCGTGGGTCATGGGTCGTGGCGTGGCGATCTTTTCGATCTGCAGCGCGATGGCGTTGGCTTCGAAAATCCCCACCCAAATCGGAAGAACCGCACTGGTCTTCGGATCGCGGAGAATGATGATCGGCATGTTGCTGATGGGGTCGATCATCAGCCCCTTGATCTTCATTTCAATTTCCACCGATGCCTCCGGAATTTCGTTTCACTTATATCCTCTGAGTCCCGCCAAGTCAAGACCGTGGCGCCTCGATCCAGCGTCCTTCCAGAGAGTTGGGACCCGCCGCCTTCACTTGAACCGACCCGAATTGCCCCATGCGGGACGCCGTTCCCGGAAAATTGACGACCCGGTTCGATGTCGTTCTCCCCTTCAGGATCGAACCTCCCATCCGGGAGAAACCATCGACAAGCACCTCCACCATCGAGCCGACGAGGGCCTGGTTCCTCCTCCGCTGAATTTCCTGCTGCAAGGATTGGAGCTCATGCAGCCGGCACTCTTTCTCTTCGCGTTTCACGGCATCCCCCTCAAGCACCGCGTCGGTCCCGGGCCTGGGCGAGTAGACGAAGGAGTAGACCTGATCGAATTCCACCTGTCGCAAGAGCAGCAGTGTGTCGTCGAATTCGCTTCGTGTCTCACCGGGATAGCCGACGATGATGTCGGTGGAGAGCCCGATGTCCGGGACGGCTCGACGGAGCCGCTCGATCCGGTCAAGGTAGCGTCGCCGGGTGTAGCCCCGGCGCATCCTCTCCAGGACGGAATCGGAGCCTGATTGGGCCGGAAGGTGCAGAGCATTGCAGACGGACGGGCACTCCCGCATGGCCAGAATGATTTCCTCACTGAGGTGGGTCGGGTGCGACGTGGTGAACCGCAGGCGACGTATTCCGTCCACCTCTTGCAGTCGCCGGAGCAAACCATCCAGGTGGATGGCGCCATCCCGATACGCATTGACATTCTGCCCCAGCAACTCCACCTCGCGATATCCCGCCCTCGAGAGTGCCACCGCCTCGCGAAGGACGATCTCGGCTGGTTTGCTCACTTCCCTGCCCCGGGTCGTGGGCACGATGCAATAGGTGCAGGTCTTGTTGCAGCCTTCCATCACCGTGATGAACGCCCGTGGACCCGGACCCCGTTGAGCGCGCAAGGCGTCATAGCGAATGCTGTCGTCGCGCTTCTCCCGATCCATGGGCCGGCTGCGGCGGCTTCTCACCTCCTCCAGGATGCTCGGGAGCGACGCAATCGCCCGAGGACCCAGCACGAAATCGACGAGCTTGGAGCGCCGGAAGACCTCCTCCCCTTTCTGTTGCGCCACGCACCCGCACAACCCGATGATGAGATCCGGTCGAAGGTCCTTGAGCGGTCGAAGGCTGCCGAGGTGGGAGAAGACCTTTTCCTCTGCTTTCTCGCGAATGCTGCAGGTATTCAGGAGAAGAAGATCGGCCGAGCGGATGTCGTCCGCGCTCCGATGCCCGAGAGCTTCCAAAATGCCCGCCAGCTTCTCCGAGTCGTGGGTGTTCATCTGACAGCCCCACGTCTGAATCAGGTAGCGCAAGGTGTCAGCCCCTCCTGTTCCTTCTGGGCAGCGGGTTCCGGCGCGGCCCCCGATTCTTCCGGCGCGTCTTGAGAAGTGGCTGCAGTTTTCGGTACGTTTCCTGCAGAATTTCCGGCGTGACCCGGGTTCTCCCCGTGACGGTCATGAAATTCGTGTCCCCGTTCCAGCGAGGGACCAGGTGCAGGTGAAAATGTCCGAGGACACCCGCTCCCGCGGCGGTTCCCAGATTCATGCCTAGGTTCAATCCGTCCATGCCGTAGGCGTCCTGGAGTGCCTTCTCAGCACGTGCTGCGAGAAGCATCATCTCCCGAAGCTGCACGGGCGCTGCGCGGGACAGTACCGCCAGGTGATCGTAAGGCACGACCATCAGGTGTCCGCTGTTGTAGGGATAACGATTCAGGATGATGAAATTGAAGCGACCGCGGTGCACCACAAGGTGGGATCGGTCGTCCTTGGAATCCCGCGCCTGACAAAAAATACATCCCTTTTCCCGCCTGCCGCCGGAAAGATAGGCATAGCGCCAGGGGGTGAAGAGATTCTGCATGGGGTATCGGGCTACGATTCCGGCCGGGAGTCGGAGTTGATGAGTTCCTTGAGCTCCTTGCCGGGCTTGAAGTACGGGATCTTCTTGGCGGGGACGTCCACCTTGTCGCCCGTCTTGGGATTTCGTCCCTGTCGCGAGCGGCGTTGACGAATCCGAAAACTGCCGAAACCCCTCAATTCGATCTTTTCGTCCTTTTGAAGGGCCTCGATGATGGAATCGAACACCGTATTGACGATGACCTCGGAGTGCTTCTTGGTGAGCTCGGCGACGCGTGCGACTTCTTCGACCAGCTCGGCTTTGGTCATTATCTAGGGTTCCTCCTCCCGGCTGTGGGTGGCCCGATCAGTTCTCGTCGTCTCCGTCATAATCCGATTCGAGGGTCTCCATCGGGGGGAAGTTGGCGAGGGCATCGCCCAAGGTACTCCCCGAATCCCGATTCTGGGTCTCCATGTAGACCCTCAACTCTTCCTGAGTCAGATCTTGCGCGACCGCCTTCAAGGAAAGCCCGATTTTCTGCTCGGCGGGCTCCATCTTGATGACCTTGGCCTTCACCACACTTCCTGTGGACAGGACGTCCTTGGGCTGCTCCACTCGCTCCTCGGACAGCTCGGAGACATGGATGAGTCCCTCGATGCCATCCTCGATTTCCACAAAAGCGCCGAAATCGGTCAAGCGAACCACTCTCCCGGTCACGATGTCCCCGACCTGGCGAAGCCTGAAGAACTCTTCCCAGATGTTGGGTGAGAGTTGCTTGATGCCCAAGGATAGCCTTTGGTTTTCCGAATCGATCTTGAGAATCACGGCCTCGACCGTATCTCCCTTTTTTAGCATTTCCGAGGGATGACGCAGCCGTCGAGTCCAAGACAGGTCGGAGATATGCACCAGGCCGTCGATCCCCTCCTCGACCTCGACGAAGGCCCCGAAATCCGTGAGATTTCGGACTTTGCCGCTGATCCGATCCCCCACGTGATACTTGTCGGCGATGACGTCCCAAGGATTCGGCTCCGTTTGACGCAGTCCCAGGGAGAGGCGGCGGGCTTCCTGATCCACGTCCAGCACGACAGCTTCGACCGTATCCCCTACGGCCAGGACCTTCGACGGATGCTTGATTCGCTTGGTCCAAGACATTTCGGAGACATGGATGAGACCTTCGACACCTTCCTCCAGTTCAACGAAGGCGCCATAATCGGTCAGGCTCACAACCTTGCCGCGCACCCGGGAGTTCTTGGCGTATCTCTCGGCGACCTTTTGCCATGGATCCATGCTCTTCTGCTTGTACCCCAGCGAGACGCGCTCGCGCTCCGGATCGAACTTCAGGACCACAACCTCGACATCATCACCCACCACGAACAGCTCGGAAGGGTGGTTCACCCGCCCCCAGGACATGTCGGTCTTGTGCAGGAGACCATCGATGCCTCCCAGGTCGATGAATGCCCCATATTCGGTGATGTTCTTGACGATGCCCTTGAGGACTTTCCCCTCTTCCAGAAGCGCCAGGGTCTTTTTCTTCTTCTCCTGGTTTTCCTCCTCCAGCACTGCTTTCCGGGAAAGGACAATGTTGCCCCGTTTGCGGTTCACCTTGATGACACGCATTCGAAGCTCTTTGCCCCGCAAGGCATCGAGGTTTCTGACCGGACGCAGATCCACCAGCGATCCCGGTAGGAAAGCCCGGACGCCGATGTCCACCGCCAGCCCGCCTTTGATCCTCTCTTTGACCACGCCGCGAACAATCTTTCCCTCGTTGTAGGCCTGCTCGACTTCCTCCCAGATCTTCATCTTTTCGGCTTTTTCCTTGGAGAGAACCACGTATCCCTCTTGGTTCTCGGTCTTCTCCAGGAGAACGTCGATGATGTCACCGACCTCAACGTGTACCCTTCCGCTGGGATCGGCGAATTCTTCGATGTCGATGAGACCCTCAGACTTGTATCCGACATCCACCACCACTTCATTGGGAAGGATGCGGAGAACCCGTCCCTTGACCACTTCCCCTTCGGCCAGATTTCGGAAGCTGTCGTCATACAGGCCGAGAAGCTGCTCGTACTCGGCGCGGTCCATCTCGGCGCCGGCCGCCTCGGTGGCCTCCAGCTTCGGCCGCGGGGTGTGCCTGGGTCTTTCGGCCCTGCCCCCCCCGGCGGGGGAAAAGTCGCCCTGGTCAAAGTCCTTTTGCAAGTCCATGCGGGGTGAATCCTCCTTCATCATGCGTCGGGTCTCCCGGCCTTGCTCGTCCCGGGAGTATCCTGTTTTCGGCCTCAGGTCGGATTGCCTCTGGCCCGGAAGAAGCCAGCCTTGAAAGCAGCAGCGCTCGGACCATCTTCAGAAAGAGGGCAGTCGCTGCGTAATCGCAAACTCATGAGAGCAAATGAGTAGCTAATGTTACAAAGGCGGCAGAGCCTTGTCAAGCGAAAAGTCCTGTTTTCATGAAATTAGAATGCACCTGGGCCGGGGATCTGGAGGGTTTGCTCCAGGGCCGCCAGAAGTCGGCGGTTCTCCCGGTCGGTTCCCACAGTGATCCGCAGTGAGTTTGGCAAGCCGTAGGGCGCCAGGGGGCGGGTGATGATCCCCTTCCGCAGCAGAGCTTCATAGGCTGTCTCCGCCGGCCCTTCGCAATGGACCAGGAGAAAGTTGGCAACGCTGGGCGTGAATCGGATTCCGCGGCTCGCCAGGGCCTGTTGCAAAAACTGCAATCCGAATCGGTTCGACTCCCGTGACCGCTGCAGGTGCTCTTGATCCTCAAGTGCCGCCAAGGCAGCGGCCTGCGCCACGCGGCTGGTGTTGAAGGGAGAGCGACCTCGATCCAGCACCGAGATGACTTCCCGGGAAGCCAGGGCATAACCCATACGAATCCCCGCCAGTCCGTAAGCCTTGGAAAACGTGCGAAGAACGATGATCCGCCTGCCTTGGCGCAGGAGGTCCGCACCCGATGGGTAGTCGGCTTGGTCCAGATATTCGGCGTAGGCCTCATCCAGCACCGTCAGGACCGAGTCAGGCACCCTCCCGAAGTAGTCCTCAAGCTCCGCCTTCGTGGCATAGGTGCCAGTGGGATTGTTCGGATTGGCGACATAAACGAGCGAGGTGGATTCATCGCAGGCCCCGGCCATGGCGGGAAGGTCGAATCGCTGGTTTTTCAGCGGGACTTCCCGGCAAGAGCCGTTGGCAGAGAGGACCGCAATCCGGTACATGATGAAGCTCGGCGTGGCCGTCACTGCCCCTGCGCCCTTGCCCACGAAGGCTCGCGCCAGCATTTCCACAATCTCCGTGGATCCATTCCCCAGCAGGATTTGCTCAGCGGGAAATTTCCATTTCCTGGACAAGGCCTGTCGAAGCAGCCGACCGCTTCCCTCCGGGTAACGATGGGACTGCTGCAGCGCCCTGTGAGCCGCTTCCAGAGCCCTGGGGGACGGTCCCAGCGGATTTTCGTTGGAGGCGAGCTTCAGAGGCCTCTCCCCCTCTGGGCTGCCAGGAATATCCTCCTCGGCTGTTCCCGGCACATAGGGGCTGAACTGCAGGGGAGGATCCGAGGGTCTGCCGCTCATCGCGATTCTCCCTTGAGGGAGCGGATTTCGTGGGCTGTGAGATGCCGCCAGGCCCCCGGCGCTAGGCCCCGATCGCCAATGGGGCCGATGGCAATCCGCTTCAGCTTGACTACCGGAAAACCCACGCGCTTGAACATCTCTCGGATCTGATTCTTCCTTCCTTCTGAGAGAACAACTTCCAGCCAGCTGTTGTTCTCCGCGTGGACCACGGTGATCCCTGCGGGAGCGGTCTTCCGTCCGTCTAGCACGATGCCCTTGCGCAGACGCTGAAGGGCCTCGCTCGTGGGCACGCCGCGCACCTTTACCCGGTAGACCTTACGGCAGGAATTCCTGGGATGAGTGACCCGAAGCGCCAGATCCCCGTCGTTCGTCAGAATGAGCAGGCCCTCGGAATTGAAGTCGAGTCGCCCCACGGGATAAAGGCGGGCCCGCACGCCCGACACGAGGTCCAGGACCGTGGGGCGCTTGCGTGGATCCGAGCAGGTGGAGAGAAATCCCCGAGGCTT
This sequence comes from Acidobacteriota bacterium, assembly GCA_022616665.1. GTDB lineage: Bacteria > Acidobacteriota > Polarisedimenticolia > Gp22-AA2 > AA152 > AA152. The sequence continues at coordinate 13,513 of JAKEFJ010000003.1, read as the reverse complement.
GTTGAGGAGGATCGAGACGGGTTGCTCGGCCATTCCCAGCTTGCGACCGTCTACGCGGATGGTGTCCGAGGCGGCGCGGGCGCGGCTCCCCAGCTGGGTTACGACGCGACCATTGACGGTGACCCGACCCTCCCGGATCCAGATCTCCACCTGCCGCCGGGAGGCCAGCCCCGCGGCAGCGATGATCTTCTGCAGCCTCTCGCCATCCGGGGGATGAGCCGGTTCATTCTTCCTCGTCATGCGGCCACCCATCAGCCTGTGGGGTTGCTTGCAGGGAATCCAAGACCCGCTCCTCGCCCAAGTCGGCTTCTTCCGGAGAATCCCCCGCCGCCAACGTCTCGGAGCGGATTTCAGGACCGCTGGAAAGCATGCCTTCCTGAATCTCTTCGACCGCTTCAGCCGTTGACCCCTCCGGGATCCCCTCGGGCGCTATGCCTGGAAAGTCCTCAAGGCTGGGAAGATCGGCCAGAGAGTTCAGTCCGAAGTGAACGAGGAATTCATCCGTCGTGCCGTACAGGATCGGCTTGCCCACCACCTTTTTTCGGCCCAGGGTCCGGATCAGCCTGCGCTCCAGAAGCGTCTGCAGCACCCCTATGGGGTGAGTCCCTCGCAGGGACTGTATTTCAGGCCCGGTCACCGGCTGCCGGTAGGCAATGATGGCCAGAGTTTCCAGGGCGGCTCGGGAGAGCCGGATTCGATTGCGCTGGCGATACAGGGCTCGGATCCACGAGTCATGCTCGGGTCTGGTCTGCATCCGGTAGCCGCCCGCCACGCGGACAATCCGAATTCCCCGGGGTACCGTCGAATACTCCAGGATCAGCTCCTCCAGGGACCGGCGCACCGTGGCTTCTTCCTCGGCCGGAAAAGTGCCGAAGATCTCCGCTTCTTTCAGCGGCTCTTCGGACACGTAGATCAACGCTTCCAGGACGGCTTTGAACTCTTCGAAGGTCAGCTTGGCTTCAGGCATCGAGGACTCTCTCGGAATCGATTTGGATCTGTTCCGGGTCTTCAAGCAGGAGGATTTCGATGGCACCGAATCTTTCGCTTTGTATCGCTCCCACCACCTGGAGTCGAACGAGCTCCAGGAGGGCGAGAAAGGTCACGATGAGATCCGAGCGGGTGGAGCAACCCCCGAACAGGCTGGTGAACGATGCCCGTCGGCTATCCCGTAGCCTTTCCAGGAGCCAGTGTATCCGATCCAGCAGTGAAATCCGGTCTCGCTTGAGCGCCACCTGCTCTTGGCGGCTCATGGTCTCCAGGATTCGCTTGAAGGCAGTGAGCAGTCCAAAGAGATCCGCGACGACCGCCGCCTCTCCCTCATATTCCGAGACCAGGGAGGAGGGCCTCACCCAGGCCCGCCCATATTCCTCCTCCGCCCGGGAGAGGACCTGCGCCGCCTGGCGGTATTTCTGATACTCCTCGAGCTGGCGAACCAGCTCGGAGCGGGGGTCCTCCGCCGCAGCAGCCAGCACGGACGGATCCGGCGGCAGGAGCAGCCTGGACTTGATGTGAAGCAAGGTTGCCGCCATAACCAGATACTCGCCGGCGACCTCCAGATTGAGCTCTCGCATGAGATCCAGCGTCTCGTTGTACTGCCGGGTGATTTCCACGATGGGGATGTCGAAGAGATCGATTTGATTGACGCGAATCAGGTGGAGCAGCAGATCGAGCGGTCCCTCGAATGCCGGGAGCCGGACCCGATACCCTGTGCCGGCCGGGGGCGCATCCGCTGTCGATTGGTCAGCGACTGCCGGGCTTGCCTCTGTCGGAGAGCCATCCCCCTCGAGCATGGGGGGCTCAGATTCGAACGGCATCTCGCACCTCTTCCAACGTGGCCGCAGCGACCTGTCGCGCCTTCCCGGCTCCCTGCTCCAGAATGTCCCTGACGTGCCCCGGTCTCTGCGCCAGCGCCTGGCGCTGTTCGCGCAGCGGTGCAAGAATCGGATTGAGGTGGCCCAGAAGCATCGTCTTGCAGTCGACGCACCCAATACCGGCCCTCCGGCACTCGACATTCACCGAATCCTGAGTGGACTGGGAGGAAAAGGCCTTATGCAGGGTGAAGACGGGGCAGATGTCAGGATTGCCTGGATCCGCCCTCCGGACACGGGCCGGATCGGTGACCATGGTCAAGATCTTCTGGCGCACCTCGGTCTCCGGGTCCGAAAGGTAGACGGCATTGCCATAGCTCTTGCTCATCTTCCGCCCGTCGGTCCCCGGCAGGCGAGGGACTCGTGTGGTTTTGGGTTGAGGCTCCGGGAAGACTTCCCCGTAGAGGGAGTTGAATCGCCTGGCTATCTCCCGGCAAAGCTCCAGGTGAGATATCTGATCTTCGCCAACGGGCACCCATTGGGCCTTGTACGCCAGAATGTCTGCGGTCTGGAGGACCGGGTATCCCAGAAACCCGTAATTCGTCAAATCGCGGTTGGCCATCTGTTGCTGTTGTTCCTTATAGGTCGGAACCCGCTCCAGCCAACCCAGCGGCACAATCATGGAGAGCAGTAGGTGGAGCTCCGCGTGTTCCTTCACTCTGGATTGGACGAACAACGTCGAGCGATCCGGGTCGAGGCCGGCGGTCAGCCAGTCCAGCGCCATTTGGAAGACATACTCTTTCAGGTTCTCGGTGTTCGCGTACTCGGAAGTCAAGGCGTGCCAGTCACAAATGGCATAGAAGCAGCGGTAGCGATCCTGGAGGGAGACCCAGTTTTGCAGTGCCCCCACCAAATGGCCGATGTGGAGCGGACCGGAAGGCCGAAAGCCTGAAAGGACCCGCTCTTGGGCGCTCATCGCTTGCATCCCTCTTCAACGCTTTCGCATGGTATCCAGGACGAGCAGAGCCGAACTGATGCGCGAAATCTTCCGACCCCTCTTCTGAATGGCCTGAACGTCGTCGGAAGCGGGCTGGTCGGCACGAATTTCCCGCTGCACCTTCTCCAGCTGCTGCCGGAGCTGCATCAGATCTGCGGGGGTGAAACCCTTGAGTAGTACCGCACTGAGTAGCACGTACCCTTCCGCGATGTCGCGCGACATCGCATAGGCCGAGCCTCCCAGAAAATTCGCCATGGTCTGACTCCCTGACGGATGCGGCGAGCCCCCCGGGCCCTACCGCCCTTGAAGTTTCAATAGGACCATTCCCAAGGCGAGGGTGTCCCCGCTTTGGAGCGGCTCCGACTTTCCAGGGGTCAGCCGCTTCCCGTTGAGGAAGGTGCCGTTGAGAGCTCCGACTTCCTCACTGATGAAAAGCTTGGACCCGCTGGCCGTCACTCGGGCATGACGCCTGGAAACGGAACGGTTGGTGTCGAAAGGGGTCAGATCGATTTCCGGCCGAGTACCCGTAACGGGATCGTAGCGGCCGATGAGGCAGACTTCCCCCTTGATGGGAAATACCTGCTCCCCCTCCCCCAGAATCAGCGCTCCCATGCAATCGGGAGGAAGCTGGATCCTGCTCCCCCCACCGACATCCACGGGTGTTGGCGGAACAGGCTCGTCGCGAACCAAGGGCAGCGACCGATCCAGATCCGTCGCATTGGCCGCCGTGGTGCCGTCGGCCTGGGGGGTGTCCATTTTCCATTGCGATTCCTGCAGTCGGGAAGAAAGTTTGCGGAGCATGCGCACGGCAATCTCGATATTCCCGCGAATCATCCGGTCGAAAATGGCGCTGGTGATCTCGATGACTTCCGAGTCTTCAGCGGCCCGGGCGCAAGCGGTGCGGGGAGTTCCCTCCAGAACAGACATCTCTCCGAAAAAGTCGCCCTTTTCCATGACTGCCAGGACTTGGACATGGTCTCCCAGGTCGCGGTAAATCTCCACTGCTCCGGATTGAACGATGAACATCTCGGAGCCGCGATCACCTTCCCGGTAGATACGATCCCCGGACTTGAAACGGACAATAAAATCCTTGAGGGGGTGCGAGACCACAGACGTCCTTGATCGGGAAGATGTGATTCGTTCGAGAGATCGCATAGAAAACAACGCGACAGAGAATATCGAGGCAGCGAGAGCGTGTCAAGGAATCGAAATCGTTGCGTCCGAGAGGCAGCCTCCTTAGAATAGCACTCCGATGCGCACCCGCAGCCTCCTTCTCTGGGCCCTCCTGCCAGCCGCCCCCGCGGGCGTGGTGGCTTCCCGTTCCTCCCACCCATTCCATCCACCGATGCAGGGTGCTCCTGCGCTGGTGGCCTCCTTTGCGGAGTACCGGCCGGATCACCTGCACCCGGGCATCGATCTCTCCACCGGCGGGCGAACAGGAATCCCCATATACGCGGTGCTGGGGGGCGAGATTTTTCGGCTCAAGGTGGAATGGCGCGGATACGGCCGGGCCATTTACCTTCGCCATGCCGACGGCCGGATTTCCGTCTATGCCCACTTGCAGCGATTCAATGAGGCTGAGTTGCACTTGGAGACTCGAGTTGAGGCGGCCAGAAAGTCGACGGGACTGAGGTATCCGGGCGACATTTACCTGGATCCGGCGGTTCCAGTGAGCCGAGGTCAACAAGTTGCCACCTCGGGGGAAAGCGGCGCTGGTTTGCCTCATTTGCACTACGAGCTTCGCAAAGATGAGCAGCGACCCGGCGATCCCACCGCCGTGCTCGGTCGCTTGCCTCGCGGAAGGCCACCACGATTTGAGAGCTTGGTGCTCCTTCCCAAGGATGCCGGAAGTTGGGTGGAAGGGGGACGAGGCACCGAGGTATCGCTGCGCCGCGATAAGGCAGGAAATTATGTCCCCTCCAAAGAAGTGGTGGTGACGGGGCCCTTCCTTCCTGAGGCGCGCATCGTGGCGGAGGACGACGCTGGGCATCACCTGGGCATTCAGGGCATCTCGGTCAAGCTGGACGGGAAGCTGGTGTATCGCGTCATCCTGGACGATTTTCGCTTCGATCAGTATCCGCAGGTCGGACTGCTTCTGGACCATGCCAGAAGCCGCCTTTCCCCGAGCGCGTTCACTTACCGACTGGCCAGGCTACCGGGAAATACCCTGGGACAGGCTCATCCCCCCGTTGAAGCAGCCTGGCCTGTCTTGAATCCTGGCGGGCACGCATTGCATTGGGAGGTCACGGGCGCTTTGGGCGGGACCACGAGCGCCAGGATTCCCTTCCGGGTAGTTTCCGCCCCGGAGCTGAGGTGGGAGGAGGTCTCCGGCGCGGCGCCCGACTCCCATCGTCTCTCGCTTCATTCTGGAATTCCCGCACGTGACGCTAAATCCACACTCAAGATTCTGTACACACCCATCGGCCTGCGCACACCCTTGCCGTGCGGCGATCGAGAAGTCCTGCCCGACGGAGAATCATGCACCTTTCCAGGCAACCCAGGAGGACGCGGGATTACCGCGACGGCTCTGATAGCCGGAACCCCGGTCGCCCGAATCACCCATCCATTCCCGCTAACGACGGGCCAACTCCCTGCCCCCCTCCCGATTCAGGTGGTTCCCGGCATGGGCTTTGTGGACCTGGAGGTTCTCTTCACCGGCACTGACCTGTACCTTCCCGCGCGCTTGCTGCTCGAAGGAGAGGCGGGCACGTCCCGTCACGAGCTGACGGAGCGTGAGCCGGGAGTGCTGGTGGCGTCGGTTCCGCTGGGACAATGGCAGAAGACTGCCAAGGTCGATGCCGAGTGGGACACCCTGGGCGAGCCGGTGCGCGCTCACCTGCCTTTGTCCGTTCACGTGGTTTATCCGCAGGAATCTTTGGAGATGGAGGATTGCGGAATGCAGTTGAAGTTTCCCGCAGGTTCCATTTTCGCGCCCACTCCCGTGGCCTGTTCGAAGGTCAAGGGAAAGCTTCCCGCCGCAGAAGGACTCGATTTGAAGGGCCCGGTCGTAAGGCTGTTGCCGGAAGGTACACCGCTTTCCCGCAAGGCGACCATCAGCTTCTCCCCCCCTGTGGGGGCGGAGCGCACGCGGCGCCTGGGAATCTATCGCCTGGATCGTGTCCGGTCGGAGTGGGCATTCATGGGGGGCGAGCTCACCGATACGGGAGTCAGCGTCCCTGTGGGTCGATTCGATACGTTCGCCCTGCTCGAAGATCGCGCCCCGCCCCGCATCCTTGGAGTCGAGCCGTCACTCGGTGAAGGAAGCCTCGTCCCCTTGCCCCGGTTCCTGGTCCGCGTGGAGGACGAGGGCTCAGGGCTGAACTACGACGGAGTGCACCTGGCCGCGGACGGGAAGGAATTGGAGATGGAATACGATCCTGACCGAGGATGGTCCACCGGCGCTCCGTCGGTGCCTTTCTCCAGTGGAAGCCACACCCTGAAGCTCTGGGCCGAGGATCGCGCTGGGAACCGCACAGAACACGCCACATTCCGGATGGTAGTTCGCTAAAATCAGCGACCCTCAAGCATTCCACAGCGAAGCTGTCGATATTTTTCGGCCGCCCGATTTTTCTCCAGGTAGCGACATATCTCTCGCACCATCCGCCTCTATCCTCCTTTCTTTGCTAGAGGTTCTCGATAAGGACCGGGAGACGGTGCAACCCAAGCGCGGAGTGCCTTGAGATGGCCGGGACCCCAGTCTTCCACAGGATTTCAACAGGCGATGCATCTCTACCTGTTGAACGAGTGGCCGTGGAAGAATGGCTCTCTACCCGCCCAGGATGCGCAGGAAGCACTCCCGGACTGAAGCGCAGGATTCCTGAACCAGGAGCACCAGTGAATCGGCAGTCGCCGGGTGGGGTGTAGAGAATGAGGAGCTCAGCTGCCGGGCTAATCGGGCGAGCAGGCTGGGGGACATGGGGAGGAAATCTCCTGGCCGGTCGTACAGGAGACGCAGGGAATGGTCCAGGCTTCGGAACAGAAGATAGGCGGCGTAAATCGTCGGATAGTCGGCGTCGGAGAGCAATCGTCGGGCATGCAGTTCGCTCAACATTCTGAGGGTATCTCGTTCCGGCACGCCCGAAATGCCATGTGAGATCTGCAGATACTCAATCAGAAAGTGAATCTCCATGAGCCCGCCGGGCCCGAGCTTGAGCGGAATTCCCTCGCCGGCTCTACCGGAGATGGACTGCTCCAATTTCTCCTTCATCCCCCTTACTTCCTCGCCTAGGGTGTCGCGGCGGATACTCGCGAAGACCGCTTCCTCGATCCGGCGGATGAGGCTTCGACCGAAGGTCAGGTCCCCCGCAACGGCCCGCGCTTTCAACAGAGCCATTTTTTCCCAGGTGTGCGCCTCGTCAGCGAAATATTCCAGTAGCCCGGTATCCGACTGGACCAGCTCCCCCTCCCCTCCCGCCGGACGCAGGCGGAGGTCGACGCTGTAAAGAGAACCCCCCCGGGTGATGGCAGTCAGCAGGTGGATCACCGACTCGGCACGGAGCCGTGCCGAATCGACGGACGCTGCACGATCCCTTCCCGGCTCCATCACGAATACCAGGTCGAGATCCGAGTTATAGTCCAGCTCGCGGTATCCCAGTCGCCCCAAGCCAAGGATGCAGAAGCGCATTTCCGGGCAAGGCACGATTCTCCCCGCCACCTTCTCGGCTCCTCGCAAACAAGTCTGAGCGAGAAGCGTCAGGCGCTGGAGAGTGCGGCTGAGACTGTCCTGGTGATGGATATCCCTCAGACCCGTGAACAGGATTTCCCTCTGGTGAAAACGCCGCAGAGCGGCGCTCGCATCCCTCAGAGCTGGCGATTCACCCAAGGCTTCCTCCAGCCGAGCCTCGAGCTGCACGGGGCCGACGTCATTCAGGGAGTGGGGAAAACCGCCCAATTCTTCGAAGATTTGTGGATGCCGGGTCAAGACCGAGCTCAGGTGCTCGCTTTGAGCCAGGAGCTGAATGAGCGGCGGAATCCATTCCACCTTCCTGAAAAAGGCCTGTCGGGCGGAAGGCTCCACCAGCAAGGAAGACAAGAACCGCTCCAGGTTGATGAGAGCCCGTTCAGATTCCGGGGCGGAGGTGACTTCCTGGAGAATGGCCGAGGAGACTCGACGAACTCCGCGCCGTTCCATCGGGCCGATTTGTTCAGGAGAAAAGAGGCGGCGAATGCGCTTGAAGAGGCGGATCGCCTCTTCGGAAGCCAGGGTGTCGTCCCGGCTGAGGAGTGCCGGAAGGGCTGCTTCGGAGATGGGATCCAGAAGGGGATCCGGCTCGGATGCCTCCAGGGTTGGCTGGGACAAGGTACCGAACACTCGATCATAGAATTCCCGGACTGCCCGCCGGTGTCGGTCCAATTCTCCTAGAAACGCTTCGGTCCCATCCCGCTCCAAGAAACCCATCCGTCGCGCCAGAGCTCGCAGGAGCGCCTCTTCGGAGGGAAGGTGGTAGGTCTGGCGATTTCTTTCCAGCTGGAGTCGGTGCTCCACCTGCCTCAGGAACGTATAGGCCTGGGCGAGACTGGCATGTTCGCCGTAGGTCACCAGATCCTTGTCTGCCAATCGGTGCAAAGCCCGGAGCGTGTTTCCCTCATGCACCCATGGCTCGGAGCGGCCGTGAGTCATCTGAAGCGCCTGCACCGCGAACTCCAGCTCACGAATGCCCCCTCGGCCCAGCTTCAGGTCCACATCCCCGCAGCCCTTCCGAGCCAGCTCTTCATCAATTCGATCCTTCATTTCCTTGATTTCCAGAGCCACCAGCGCGGAACCCCCGGGAGGGTCGACGCAATCCTTCAGGGAGCGGGCGATCCCGTCTCCCAGAGAGGTCTCTCCGGCGCTGTCCCGGACCTTGATGAGCGACTGCCTTTCCCAGGTCCGAGCCCAGGTGCGAAAGTACGAGAGCAGCGCCCGCTGGGAGCTGACCAATTCCCCATCCGCCCCTCCGGGGCGGAGTCCAAGATCCACGCGGAACACCTGACCCTCGGGGGAGATTCCAGCGATGCGCTGCGTGATTCCCTCTCCCAGTCGCGTGAAGAATTCACGATTCGAAATCACGCTGTCCGGATTGGAGCCGGCCCCGGCGGTTTGACCTTCGCGGCTGTAGACGTAGACCAGATCGATGTCCGAGCTGTAATTGAGCTCTTCGCCCCCGAGCTTTCCCAGCGACAGGACGGCGAACTTGGCCTCGCACAGCCATCCGGAATCATCGTGGTGCTGGGGCATCCCGTAGCGATTGAGCATCTCCGCCATCGTAAGGTGATATGCCTCCTCGAGCAGGACATCGGCCAGAAGCGAGAGCGCGCCCGTCGTTTCGGTAAGGTCGGCTCTTCCAAGAAAGTCCCGCAGCGCGATTCGCACGTATTCCCGGTACTTGAAGCGGCGCAGCACAGCCGCGTCGGACAGCTGAGAAAAGGTGAATCGAAATCGGGCCAGCTCCTCCTTTAAATCCTCGGCCGTGCGAACTTCATCGGAGGCCAGGTGGCTTGCGGCCCAAGGCAGGTAGTCGGGATTCTGCAGGACGAGCTCGCCAAGGAAGGGGCTCTGCCCCGACAGGGTCGTGAGGATCAGGAGATGCTGGCGACTGGAGGGAAGGCCATTCTTGGCTTGATACCGGGTCAGAAAATGAATGAGAGAGGGAGGATCAGGGCTGGCCGCAATCTGCTCGCGAAAAAACCCCTCCTCTCCCGATGGAGCCGGGAGAGCGTCGAGCCTTGGCAGGGTTTCCCCTTTTCCGGACGAGCTCATGCCCGGATTCTATCGGCGCGCGGTGGGAGCGGTCAACGGAGAATCCGCGAGCGAAGGAGCGCTCGCCGCCCTATTTCGCTGTGATCAAATGTCGAAGTACAAGGCGAATTCCGACGGGGTGGGGCGAAACCGCTGCGGTTCGACCTCGCGCTCCATTTTGTACTCAATCCAGGTCTGGACCACGTCCTCGGTGAAGACATCCCCCTTCAGGAGGAAGGCATGATCCTTCTCGAGTGCCTTGAGGGATTCTTCCAAAGAGCCGGGCAGCGAGGGGACTTTCCGGAGCTCTTTCGCAGAGAGCCCGTAGATATCCTTGTCCAGCGGCTCGCCGGGGTCGATTCGATTCTCGATGCCATCGAGCCCCGCCATGAGCATGGCGGCATAGGCGATATAAGGGTTGCAGGAGGGGTCCGGAGGCCTGAATTCCACTCGCTTGGCCTTCGGGCTGGCGCTGTACATCGGGATTCGGATGGCGGCGGAGCGGTTTCGGCGCGAATAGGCCAGATTGACCGGCGCCTCGTAGCCCGGCACCAAGCGCTTATAGGAGTTGGTGGTGGGGGCCGCGAAAGCCACGATGGACGCGGCGTGCTTCAGGAGACCGCCGATGTAATGCAGCGCCATCTCCGAAAGCCCGGCATACTTGTCGCCCGCGAACAGGGGCTTCTCCGCTTTCCACAGGCTCTGATGCGTGTGCATTCCGGATCCGTTGTCGCCGAAGATCGGCTTGGGCATGAAGGTGACTGTCTTGCCATGACGTCGAGCTGTGTTCTTGCAGATGTATTTGTAGAGCATCAGCGAATCGGCGGTGCGGGTCAGCGTGCTGTACTTGATGTCGATCTCCATCTGTCCGGCGGTGGCCACCTCATGGTGGTGAGCCTCGATGTGAAGCCCGCACTGCTCCATGATGGACACCATTTCGCTGCGCAGGTTCTGGAATGCATCGGTGGGCGGAACGGGGAAATAGCCTTCCTTGAACCGGGGCTTGTATCCCAAATTCGGCCGCTCTTCGCGGCCACTGTTCCATCGCCCTTCCACGGAATCGATGTAGTAATAAGAGCAGTGTTCATTTTGATCGAAGCGAATGTCGTCGAAAATGAAGAACTCGGCCTCGGAGCCAAAGTAGGCGGTGTCGGCGATCCCGGTGTAGGTGAGGTAGGCCTCCGCCTTTTGGGCGATGTTCCGGGGATCACGGCCGTAGCGCTCCTTGCTCACGGGATCCAGGATGTTTCCGACCATGGAGAGCGTGGGAATATCGCAAAAGGGGTCCATGACGGCACTGACCGGATCGGGCACGACCAGCATGTCGCTTTCGTGAATCGAGCGCCATCCTCGAATGCTCGACCCGTCGAAGCCGTATCCATCCTGGAAGTTAGACTCGCTTAGCTCGTGGATGGGGACAGAGAAGTGCTGCCAGAGCCCGGGGAAATCCATGAACTTGATGTCAAGGATTTGCGCACTCTTTTCCTTCGCCATCTTCAAGACATCCGCCGGTTTCATCTGCACTTTTCCTCCATGAAAGCGGGGATTCTAGCACAGGGCGGATCGCTGTCAAGAGACGCTTCGCGTCCTTCGATTCGCCCCGTCCCAGGAAAATCCGTATGATGATTTACGTCAGCAACGGCGCGGCACCGGGCCGTGCCCAAAGATCGAGAAGGCACCCGATGGATGGCATGCTCAGGAGGTTTACCCGAGGCTTCCCCTATCTCATGGCAATTTGTCTGGCGGCTAGCATGGGCGCCGCCCCGACGGGTGGGATAAGCCCGGTGAAGGATATCGAAATTCTCGCCGACAAGGACGGCGTGCGACCCGGAGAGGCGTTGAAGCTGGCAGTCAGGGTCTCCCTGGCCGGCGAGTTCCATGTCAACAGCCACGTCCCGTCGACGGAATACCTGATCCCTACGACTTTCGAGCTGGTCGCGCCGGAGGGCCTGGTCACGGCCGCTTGGTCATTCCCCAAAGGACAAGTCAGGAAATTCTCCTTTTCAGACATCCCTTTGAGCATCTATGAGGGCACCTTCGTCATCCACGGATCCCTAAAAGCGACCGAAAGCTCAGCGCCCGGTCAGAAGGAGGCGCGCGGGACGCTCAAGTATCAGGCCTGTACCAGCCAGCGCTGCTACCCGCCCAGGAAAGTGGAAGCATCCCTCCTCGTCCGGGTAGTTCCACCGGGCACTCCTGTTCAATCCCTGCACCCCGAGTTGTTCAAAGCTGTCGCCCCCTGATCCCTTCCGGGCCCGGCTATCCCCGTGGCGGCGGTGCTGTCCGGAGACCGTCTAGCGGGTCGAAACCGGCACAATATCGGATCTGAAAGTGTCCAGGATTTTTTGCAGGGCTCCCAGGAGCTCCTGCTCCTTTTCGGGGGCGGGTGTGTCGCATTTCTCGGCTCCGGCTCCTCGACCCTGAGCCGTGAGCACAATGGAGTACTCCACGTCTTCCCGGGGAGAGAAGAAGGTCAGGGCCTTGGCTGGACCTGCGCCCAGGTGCTTCGGTATGGAATCCACCCAGCGTCCCTCGAGAATCCAGGCATCGTATTTTTTGAATTTTCCCTGGGAGATCTTGGAGTCGTCCGGATCGAAGCGGAACGGCCCGGTCCACTTCAGATACTCCGAGAGGGCACTCCTGGCTCCCTTCTCGTCCTGGATCCGCTCTGCCTTGGGAATCGATTTCCAGATGACCAGGATGTCCAGTGCATTGCCGGGGGCACCATTGTGGAGCCGGTAGTTTCCCGAGTACCCCTCATCGCGCGTGTCGATCCCGATAATTCCCGACGGATTTCTCCCGGTCGCCACCGCATCAGGAGGCGCGAACTCCCACTCGTCCCGCCCGCTCACCGTGATATCCAGACCGATGCGCGCCTGCTTGCGCAGAAACCGCTCCAGATTGCCTACGTGATTGGCGTAAACGCTCACGTCCACCGGGACTGGCAGCGTCTCTTCCTTGCCGGGTCCTTCCGGGAGAGTGAATTCAATCTGGGTGGGTGCGATGGTGTATGTCGACATCCGCCGTTCCAGGAAGAGCTCGGTCAGAATGACCGCCGCCTGCCGGCGGACCAGCTTTGGCAGAGACATGCTGTACATGCCGTTGTCGATTTTCTGGGTGAACTCGGGTGGGTAGCTCAGCTGCGCCTGGAGCTCCGCGGGAGCCAGGCTCGGCTTCATCTCCACGGGAAAAGGCTGGCGAAAAGTGAGATTGGTCAAGCTCTGGGCTGCGGCGTTTACCAGATAAAAATTGGCGACTAGAGAAAACGTTTCACTCTGATTGTGAAACCTCGGCCGAAATGTGGGATAGGAAACGAATCGCGCATTTGGGTTCGCGCCGGTCTCTTCCTGTTGAGAGCGAAGGGACGACACTGCAAGAAGCATGGACAGTCCTGCCAACCCAATGAAAACAAGCTTCTTTCTTCGCATCAGAGCCTTTCCTCCTCGGTGTCGGAATGGGTCGGCAGTATAGCACAGCGTCGAAATGGACCTGGAATTGCAGCCCTCTGACGTTGATTTCCAGATTCGTAATCCACGTTACATTCTTGGTCGCAGCATGTAACTCGGAGCCCTACCTTTCAGGACATCGAATTTTTGAACGATCTGAATGGGAAGGAGTTGTGACGAAAGTACCGACCCTGAACAGGGCTTGCACGGATATTGCGACAAGGCCCCAGCAAATCGACAAGAGCGCATGCTCTTGTCTTCATTCACCCCTTGCTGTCCGTACCCTCCTCAACCGAACGACAGGAAGCCGGGGCCCTTCCCAGGGCTCCGGCGCGTTTTTACCAGGCCCGCCAGATCGGCGTGGAACTCTTAATTGGAAAGGGTGAGTGTCATCCGAAGCTGAAGCCGCACCTTGCGTCCCTCCACCGACATTTCCAGTGGAACGGTGATCTGGTGCTGCTTACCGGGTGTCATGGCACCGATCTGGATGGTCGGAGCTTCTGGCACCTCGGCGTGGCGCGCAGCCATGATTCCAAGCGGATCT
>JAKEFJ010000211.1 GCA_022616665.1 Acidobacteriota bacterium | reverse complement strand
CTATGGGAAAACCAGGCCCTTGAAGCTGCGGATCCTTTGCGGTGGAGTGAACCTTACCGGCTCTCAGGCGGACCAGCCAGAGATTGTCGCCCTCTCCGAAGCGAGCCTCGGGCCCATCGATATCACCAAGATCAACCTGAACGATGGCGCGAATCCGTTCGATCCTCTTTTCAGTTTCGGTGCCTCCTCGCAGAATTGGAACTACAGCCTTCGGACGAAAGAGATACCGAGGCCGCCGGGGGGGATCGGGACCTATGTGCTCACTATCCGAATCGGCAATCGCAAAGACTACGTGACCGGGTTCGTTCTCAACTAGCGCAACCGCCGTTCATTTCCCGATGGGTTCCGTATCGCCCCCCGGGCTTCAGGCCCGGGGGGCTTTTCCACACTGACAGTCCTGTGCCCGAGAGCCCGGGCACCTTCCAAACGCAGGCGTCTCACCTACGGGGGTCAAATATGGATTTCTCGCTCTGCGCCGATATACCGCAGAGACTTTCCAACCGCACGGTCCAGAGTAAGGGGTTCCTCGGCCAGGTCCGCGGCGCCGCGCTGGTTTTGCTCTGCTCCGCCCTGCTCGCTCCCGCGGCATTCGGCGCTGCAGAGCCTCAAAGCAGCGTGGCGAAAATCACTTCCGTGCAAAATCAGGTGGACACGCGCACCGAAGCCAAAGGAGCCTGGGCCCCTTCCACGGTCAATCAGCCGCTGCAGGGACACGACCGGGTCCGGACGGGCGCTGCGAGCCGTGCTTCGATTCTCTATTCGGACCAGACCCTGCAGCGCCTGAACGAGAAGAGCGAAATCGAGATTCTCCCGCCCACCTCCGGCAGCCCCGGGCTGCTCAAGGTGATTTCCGGAGAGCATTATTTCTCCAGCCGCACGCCGAAAGACTACGGTCGCATCGAGACCCCCACGGTCACGGCCGCCATCAAGGGGACCGAGTTCACCGTCGATGTGGCGGAGGATTCGACCACCACCATCACCATGCTGGAGGGGGTGGTGGAGGCGTCCAACGAGCAGGGAAGCCTGGAAGTCCGGTCGGGCGAGCAGGCCTACGTGGAGTCGGGCAAGGCGCCGGTGCGCCGCGTCCTGGTGCGCCCGCGTGACGCCGTGGCCTGGAGCTTCTATTACCCGCCGGTGCTGGGCGGGAGCGACGCGCAGCGTCTGAAGGAAATGGGAGCGGACGGCGAGTCGCTAGCACGCGCCGCCGAGCTGCTGTCGGCCGGGCAGGTGGATCAGGCGAAACCTCTCATCGAAGATGCGCTGAAAGCCCATCCGAAGGACCCCATCCCGCTGTCGCTGGAATCGGTCATCGCGACCGCGTCAGACAACCGGGATGAGGCGACGCGCCTGGCTGGAGAGGCGATGGCCGCCGATCCCAATTCCCCTGCCGCGGCCCTGGCGGGATCGATCGCGGCGCAGGCCTCCTTTGACATCGAGCGGGCCTCCAGCCTGGCTGAGAAAGCCGTCGAGCTGGATCCCAAGAATGCGACGGCTCTGGCACGGGCGGCCGAGCTGCGCATGGCGCAAGGCGATCTGGATGGCGCCCGAAGGCTGGCCGAGCAGGCGGTCGGCCAGGCGCCCGGTCAGGCCCGGGCGCTTTCCGTCCTCGGCTTCGCGCAGCTCGCCGAGTTCGCGTCCGCAACGGCGGAGAGCACTTTCCAGCGGGCGGTGGCATCGGATTCCGGCCTGCCGCTGGCGCACCTGGGACTCGGGATTGCGAAAATCCGCCGCAAGCAAGTCATTCCCGGACGCGAGGAGCTGCAAACCGCGGTGATCCTGGATCCGAACGATTCGCTGCTACGGTCATACCTCGGGAAAGCCTATTACGAGGAGCGGCGCACCCCCGAAGCGGCCAAGGAGCTGGCCACCGCAAAGCAGCTCGATCCCCGCGACCCGACTCCCTACCTTTATGACGCCACCCTGCTGCAGAACGACAATCGCCCGCTGGAGGCGCTGCAGTCCATGCAGGAGTCGATTACCCGCAACGATCAGCGGGCGGTTTACCGTTCCAGGCTGTTGCTGGATCAGGACATCGCCACCCGGGCCAGCGATCTCGCCCGGATCTACAACGATCTGGGCTTCGACCAGCTGGGGCTGGTGACCGCCCGGCGCAGCGCCGACGAGGACCAGGCCAACTTCTCAAGCCACCTCTTCCTGGCGGGGAACTATCGGAACGTCACCAATTTCGCGCCGGCGTTTTTCAGTGAAGTCCTGCAGGCCAGAATCTACCAGCCCGCCAACGTCAATGCGTCGCGCCCCGACCTGGTGAACCAGACGGTGTCGCTGAACGAGTACACCGCGCTGTTCGATCGGCCGCGCGTCCGGGCCTTCGGAGGAATCGCTTACGGCCAGACCGACACCGACATCAGCGAGCTGGTCGCGCCGGGATCTGCATGCTATCCCCCCGGGACGGATCCGTTCGGGCCGGGAATTCCCTGTATCGACGCCAACAGCCTTGACGACAGCGACCTGTGGGACGGCAACATCACCGGCACCATGAACGGAGACCATTACGCTGCGGCTCTGTCGTACGAGAAGCTGGACAACGACGGCTTCAGGGTGAACAACCAGGATGAGGTGGCCAACTACCGCGGGTTCTTCGAGTATTCACCAGGCTACAAGGACAGTTATCAAGTCAACGTGCAGATTGGCCGCCGGGAATCGGGTGACCTGCCGCTGGGGGATCTGCCCGGCAACCCGTCCTACCAGGATCTCGAGACCGAGCTTACGAACGTGGGCTTCGGCTACCATCGCATCCTCTCCCCTGGCGCCCATTTCGTGGTCTCCGCCATCTACAGCGAAACCGAGCAGGAAGGCACCAATCTCTTCACGGGAGCCCAGGGAGAGGCGACCCTGAAGGGACCGCAGCTGGAGGTTCAGAGCGTGTTTCGCCAGGGGAAGAAGATGTCCTGGATTGTCGGAGCCGGGGGCTTCGACGGGACGGTGGACTTCGAGGCCACAGGGATGGATCTCTCCGAAGGCGACACGTATCTCAACGGCTACGCCTACCTGAAAATCCGCGACCTGGGCCCCGTCGAAGTGACCGCGGGAGCTTCGGTGGATTCCGTGGATGCCCCCAGCGGCCTGATTCCTCCCGAAAACTCGGCCATCATCCCCGCCGAGATCGAATTCTCCGAGACCAAATTCAATCCCAAGCTGGGAGTTTCGGTTTACCTGAAGTCGAAAACCACCCTGCGCGCCGCGGGCTACTACCGTCTGAGCCCGAGCCTGGGAAGAATCCAGAGCCTGGAGCCGACCCAGATCGCGGGATTCAACCAGCTTTTCGATGAGCCCGGCGGGACGCGCTCACTCTCCTACGGGATCGGAGTGGACCAGACGTTCAACGCCTACCTCTTTGGAGGCGTTTCCGCCTTGCGGCGCGATCTCAACATCCCCTCCGCCTATTGCACCACGGGCAATGATTTTACCGCCTGCGCGGGCCAGGTGGCCGACGTCATCGTCCATCAGGACAGCACCAACGACTATCTGAGCGCTTACTTCAACGCGGCGCTGGGCAAGTACGTCGCCGCGGGAATCGAATACGCCCAGGAAGAGTACGATTTCGAGCTGGCCTTCACCAGCTCGCCTCTCCCCTTCAAGGACTCAATCGAAAGGGAGAAGCTCCGGCCCCAGGTTCGGTTGTTCTTCCCCTCCGGGTTCTTCGCAGGGGCCTCCGGCACACGCTACGACGAGCACGTCGACCAGTTCGACGATCTCGCCTCCAGCGTTCGGACCACGGTGGATTCCAGCTTCTGGATTGCCGACCTGCTGGTCGGCTACAAATTCCCGAAGCGCTACGGCTCGGTGGTCCTGCAGGCGCAGAACCTCGGGGATCGCGAGTTCGGGTTCTATGACCGTGCCGTGGAAGAGACTGTGATTCCCGCGCGCACCATCACTCTCCGGGTGAACTTCACCTACTGATGGACCGAACGCGACGGCCGCTTTCCCGGAGCCGGGCTCGGAGGGCAACCCTCCGGGCCGCCCTGCTCATCGGGCTCGTTCCGGGACTCGCGGGCGTTTTCTTCTCCCACTGGCCTCCCACGGAGAACCTCGAGCGCGG
>JAKEFJ010000210.1 GCA_022616665.1 Acidobacteriota bacterium | reverse complement strand
CGAAGAGAAGATCGACATCCCGGAGAATCGCAAGGATGATTTTCGGCGGGAGATCATGAACTACATCGGCGCTCTGGCCGTAGAGCGGAAGACCTTCAACTACCGCACCAATGAGCGACTTCACAAGGCCCTGGAGCTCAAGTTGTTCGAAGACCAGAAGGACTCCATCAAGCTCACGAGCCTGGTGAGCAGCGTGGTGGACAAGGAGACCCAGGAGAAGATCGACGTGGTCAAGAGCCGCCTCATCAAGGACTACAGCTACTGTGACGTCTGCGCCACGGACGTGCTGAACTACATCGCCAGCATCTTCGCCCGGGGGGACGCGCGGGACTGAAGAAAGCTGCCCCGTGACGAGCCGGGGCCCCTCCCTCTACTGTCCCTCCCCGGGGCGATCCCGGATGCCGCCATGATCCTTCGAATCGAGCAGGACCACCATCGCTTCAAGCAAATCATCCGCGGCAAGATCAAGCAGGACCTGCGCAAGTACATCTCCCGGGGCGAGCTCATCGGTCGTCGAGGCAAGGATCTCATCAGCATTCCCCTGCCCCAAATCTCCATCCCCCATTTCGTGCACGGCAGCCGCCAGTCGGGAGGAGTGGGTCAGGGCGAGGGTGACCTCGGGACGGTGCTGGGTGCCGCGGAGCCGGAGGATGGCAGCGGACAGGCCGGTGACGCCCCGGGCCAGCACATCCTGGAGGTTGAGGTCAGCCTGGAGGAGCTGGCGGAGATGCTCGGAGAGGAACTGGCGCTTCCCCGCATCGAGCCCCGGGGGAAGAAGAACATCGTGGCCGAGAAGTCCAAATACACCGGCATTGCCCCAACGGGCCCGGAAACCCTCAGGCATTTCCGGCGCACCTACAAGGAGATGCTGAAGCGCTCTCTGGCCAGCGGAACGTACCGCCGCGCGATCCCGGCTCCCTTCATCATCCGGGAGGACAAAAGGTACCGCACCTGGAGGCCCACCATCCTGCCCGAAACCACCGCGGCCATCCTCTACATGATGGATGTCTCGGGCTCGATGGGAGAGGAGCAGAAGGAAATCGTCCGCATCGAGTCATTCTGGATCGACACCTGGCTCAGGCACCACTACAAGGGGCTGGAGATCCGGTACATCATTCATGACGCGGAGGCCCGGGAGGTGGATCAGGAGACTTTCTATCACACCCGGGAGAGCGGTGGTACGGTGATCTCCAGCGCCTATCGGCTCGCTCTGGACATCACCCGCACCGACTATCCCGCGCAGGAATGGAACGTCTACTGCTTCCACTTCTCCGACGGCGACAACTGGTCCCAGGGGGACACCCAGGAGTGCGTCCGCCTGCTCCGGGACGACCTGCTTCCCACCGTCAACCTGTTCTGCTACGGTCAGGTAGAGAGCCCCTACGGCACAGGCCAGTTCCTGCTGGATCTGAAGGAGGCCTTCCCGGACGAAGAGGCGGTGGCTCTCTCCAAAATCGAGAGCAAGGAATCCATCCATCAGTCCATCAAGGAATTCCTGGGGAGGGGGCGGTGAGCCTCTCGCCTTTGCTGGCGGCCCTCCAGAAGGAGATCGAAACCCAGGCCCGCTCCTACGGCCTGGATTTCTTTCCGGTGGTCTTCGAGGTGCTGGATTACCGCAAGCTGAACCAAGTGGCCGCCTACGGCGGATTCCCCACCCGTTACCCGCACTGGCGCTTCGGGATGGAATTCGAGCAGCTCCAGAAGGGCTACACCTTCGGCCTGCAGCGGATCTACGAGATGGTGATCAATAACGATCCCTGCTACGCCTACCTCTTGGAGTGCAACGCCGACGTGGATCAGAAGATCGTCATGGCCCACGTCTACGCCCACTGCGACTTCTTCAAGAACAATGTCTGGTTCTCCAAGACCAACCGGAAAATGATGGATGAGATGGCCAACCACGCCACCCGGGTGCGCCGGTACATGGACCGGTACGGCGTGGACAAGGTGGAGAACTTCATCGACCTGTGCCTGTCGGTGGAGAATCTCATCGACCCCCATTCCCTGTTCATCGTGCGCGAACGGCCCACCGCGGATCCGGCGGAGCCTCAGCGATCGGCCCGCCGCTTGAAGAGCAAGGAGTACATGCAGGACTACATCAATCCTCCCGACATCCTCGCCCGGGAGGAGAGGCGGATTCAAGAGGCGGCGGATCGGAAGAAGAGCTTTCCGGAGGAGCCCACCCGGGATGTCCTCAAATTCCTCATTGAATACTCTCCCTTGGAGAACTGGCAGCGCGACATCCTGAGCATCGTCCGGGAAGAAGCCTACTACTTCGCGCCCCAGGCGCAGACCAAGATCCTGAACGAGGGCTGGGCCACTTATTGGCATTCCAAGATCATGACCGAGCGGTGCCTCACCGACGCCGAGGTGATTGACTATGCGGATCACCACTCGGGAACGGTGGCGACCCACCCGGGGCGGCTGAATCCCTACAAGCTGGGCGTGGAACTCTTTCGGGACATCGAAGAGCGCTGGGACAAGGGGCGCTTCGGGAAGGAATTTGACGAATGCGAAGACCTTCAGGAGCGCTCCCGCTGGGACAAGAACGTTCGACGGGGCAGAGAAAAGATTTTCGAAGTCCGCCGCTTCTGCAACGACGTGACCTTCATCGACAACTACCTCACCGAGGAATTCTGCCGCCGGCACAAGATGTTCGTCTACGATTTCAACCCCAAGACAGGCCTCTACCAAATCAGCAGCCGCAGCTTCAGGGAAATCAAGCTGAAGCTCCTGTTCCAGCTCACCAATCGCGGGCTGCCTTTCATGGAAGTGGCGGACGGGAATTATCGGAACAAGGGAGAGCTGCTCCTTCGTCACCGCTTTGAGGGGGTCCCTCTGCGGATGGACTACGCCCGCGAGACACTCAGAAACGTTCAGCGGATCTGGCAACGGCCAGCTTGCCTCGCCACGATGGTGGAGGACAAGCCCAAGCTCATCTCTTTCACCGGCGAATCTTTCGAAGAGGCCGACCTGCATGAACCAGCCGCCTGAGCCGGTCCGCCCCGCGCCGCCACCCTCCCCCGGTTCCGGCTCCTCCTCCCGGGCGCCCGCGATATGGGCCGTCGCGGGGGGCAAGGGGGGCGTGGGCCGGAGCCTTCTGGTGGCCAACATGGGCATCCAGATGGCCCGGCTTGGGAAGAAAGTGGCGGTGGCGGATCTGGATTTCGAGGGGGCCAATCTTCACACCTACCTGGGTATCGGCACCCCATCCAAGACCCTAGAGAAACTCTCCGCCAAGCCTGAAGAGGTCTCACTGGCTTCACTGCTCCTGGACACGTCGGTCTCGGGGCTGAAGCTCCTCTCCGGCTCCCTCAGCCCCCTTCCCCAGGAGCAGCGCGGCCGAATTCTGGAGAGGTTTTCCAGGCAGGCAGCCTCCCTGGGAGTGGACCAGGTACTGGTGGATTGCGGGTCCGGGCGTGGTGGAGAAGTTCTGGAGCTGTTCCAGCGGTCGGGGGGAGGCATTCTGGTTGCGACTCCTGAACCGGCCTCAGTGGAATCCGTCTTCCTGTTCATGGAATCGTTTCTGGAGAAGACTCTCCAGGGAGCGCTGTCCGCCGATGAACAGGAAAAGCTGGACATAGCCCGCTGCCTGGACGAAGGGAGCTCAGAAGGACTGTCTTCCTTCCGTTCGGCGCTGGAGCGGCTGCGAAGCGAGGGTGAGACGGCCTTGGTCGAGCGGGTGCTGAAGACACTGGATCCCATCCGCTTGAGCTTGATCCTGAACCAGGTTCGCGGCGACGCGGACTCGGAGATTGCTCCCGTGCTCCAAAGCGGGCTGGAAAAGTATTTCGGGCTGGAGATGACCAGCCTGGGCTGCGTGGAATACGATCTGTCAGTCCTCCAGGCCGTGCAAAAGCGCAAACCCCTTTCCCAGCAGTACCCCAATTCTCCAGCCACCCAGGGAATCGAGAGGGCTGTTTCGGCTCTCATCGCGCCGTATCGCACCCAGGAAAAGCGGCCCCTGCCTCTCCACCGGAGCCTGGGAGAGGTGGATCACTATCGCATGCTGGAGCTGGCGCCGGGGGCTTCCTCCAGGGAAATCCAACTCGGCTACCAGATCCTCAAGCGGGCCTATGACCCGGAGAATACCTTCCGTCACCCGCTGCTCTCCAACTCCCAAATCGAACGAATCGCCTCTCAGCTGGAGTCCGCCTACCGGACTCTCATCTTCCTTGAAACCCGGACCGAGTACGACCGCAAGCTGGTATCCCAGGGAGTCCTGCGGCCGGAGCAGGTGAAGAGCCCGGAAACGGAAGGGTCGGGATCCTCGCGAGCCACAGCTCCCAGCGTGCCCGAATCGGTTACCGCCTTGCCGGTCTCCGCCCGGGACGATGCGGCAAGAGCCCCGGCGAAAGAGCAGGCAAAGCCCGTCCAGCCAGCGGTTCCCGGGGATGGTCTTCCGGTGACCGGCGCGTCTCTGCGCAAGCATCGCGAAGAGAAAAAGCTGACTTTGGAAACCATCGTGGAGAAAACGAAGATCCGCCCCGCCATTCTGGAAGCCCTGGAAGAGGACCGCTTCGCCGATCTTCCCGAGCCGGTTTTCCTCCGAGGCTTCCTCCGCCAGCTCGCACTTTGCCTGGGACTGGACCCGACCGTGGTTTGCCGCGAGTACATGCGCCGGTTGGAGCCGGAGACGCCGGAAGAAGAGGCCCGGCCTCGCTAGCCACACTCTCCCTGTCATCGACGCGCTAGGAATCACCCCCGGGAATAGTTAGAATCCCCCAACCTGTTCAGGAGAGATCATGCCGGAGCGCGACCCGGTCCTCAGCGGCCCGGGGGATTTGGAAGACTATTTCGAGCGGGGTGCCCGTCCCCGGGAGGACTGGGGAGTCGGGATCGAGTACGAGAGGCTGGGAGTGTTCCTCGACAGCGGGCGGGCGATTCCCTACCACGGTCAGCACTCGCTCTCTGCGATTCTGGCCCGGCTGGTGGCTCGGGGCGGGTGGCGGCCTGTCTATGCCGGGGGCAATATCATTGCCTTGGACGGGGAAGGCCCGCGCCTGACCATCGAGCCCGGAGGTCAATTGGAGCTTTCCGGCGCTGTCCACGGCCGTCTCGTTGACTTGCGCGACGAAGTCGCGCGCTTCACGACACTGATTCAGCAGCACTCGGAGCCGCTGGGCATCACCTGGCTCGGCCTGGGGCTGCAGCCTTTGACCCCCCTTTCGGACGTCAGCTGGGTTCCCAAGCCCCGCTACGGTCTCATGTCGTCCTACCTGGCCAAAACCGGGACCTTGGGCCATGTCATGATGAAGCAGACTGCCGGCGTTCAGATCAACCTCGATTACTCCGACGAGCAAGATGCCCTGGATAAGTTCCGCGCGGCGATGGGCCTCACGTCGCTGATCACCGCGCTTTACGCGAATTCCTCGCTCTGCGAAGCGCGGCCAACCGGGTACATGAGCTATCGAAGCTGGGTCTGGCAGAATACCGATCCAGCCCGCTGCGGTCTGCTCCCCTTCGCCTTTGACCCCAAGGCCTCGTTTTCCGACTACCGGGAGTACGCGCTGGATGTCCCCACGATGTTCATTCTCCGGCAGGGAACCTATGTCGACCTCGAGGGACTTCCCTTTCGGGAATTCATCCGCCGGGGTTTCCGCGGGCACCGTGCCACGTTATCGGATTTTCAGCTCCACCTGACCACGCTGTTCCCCGAAGTGAGGATGAAGCAGCACCTTGAGATACGGGGGGGCGACTCGGGAGACCCGGCTCTGGCGGTCTCTCAGGTGGCTCTCTGGAAGGGAATCCTCTATGATCCCGCCGCCTTGCGGGAGGCCTGGGAGCTGGTGGCCCCGCTTTCTTGGGAAGAGCGCCAGTCCTTTCACAGGGAGGCGGGCAGGGCCGGCACCGAGGCCCGACTGGGCAAGCTCACGGCGCTGGACGCGGGGAAAAAACTGCTCGGCATCGCCCGGGAAGGCTTGGCCTCGCAGGGTGAGCCCGTGGACCTCCTCGATCCTCTGGCGGAGATGCTGGACGGAAAAGGAGCCTGTCCGGCAGAGATCCTCCAGCAGCGCTGGCTCGGCGACTGGAAAGGGGATGCGCGGCGGCTGGTCCAGGAATGCTCGCGTCTGACGCTGAAACCCTATGAAATGCCCGGAGGAAGCCTTGCCGAAGATTATTGAGGCGGTTCCCAACTTCAGTGAGGGCCGGCGCAAGGATGTGATCGAGGAAATCGTCTCCGCGGTGCGTCAGGTCGAGGGCGGTGGACGCGTGCTGGACCTCTCTTCGGACGCCGACCACAATCGCTCCGTGCTGACTGTGGCCGGCGATGGCGAGCAAGTGCGCCGCTCCATCCTCGCCCTGTTTCACGCGGCGCTGCCCAAGATCGATCTCCGCCGGCACCAGGGGGAACACCCTCGGTTGGGGGCCGTGGACGTCGTTCCCTTTGTGCCGGTGTCCGGGGCCACCATGTCGGAGTGCGTGGAGCTCGCACGTTCCGTGGGAGAAGAAGTGGGAAAGCTGTTCTCGCTTCCGGTCTACCTCTATGAAGAGGCGGCCACTGCCGAGCACCGACGCAATTTGGCCGAGATTCGCAAGGGGGAGTTCGAGGCGCTGCGCGAGAAAATGGGGGACCCGCGCTGGCTCCCCGATTTTGGCCCGCAGGCACCCCATCCCTCGGCAGGAGCCACCGTCGTGGGGGCCCGCGAGTTTCTCATCGCCTTCAACGTGAACCTGGGCACTCCCCGCGTGGAGATTGCCGAGAAGATCGCCCGGGCCATCCGCCACAGCAGCGGAGGCCTGCGTTACTGCAAGGCCATGGGAGTTGCCCTGAGCGGACGGGGCCTTGCCCAGGTCTCGATCAACATGACCCATTTCCGCAAGACCCCGCTGCACCGGGTTGTGGAAATGGTGCGCATTGAAGCCGCCCGATATGGCGTCCCGGTGGTGGGGAGCGAGATCGTGGGACTGGTTCCCGGCGACGCACTGCTCGCCGCCGCTGATTTCTACCTGCAGCTGGAGGGTTTCGACCCTTCCCAGGTGCTGGAAAACCGACTGGCGCAGACAGGCGAGTGAAGTAGTGTCCGCGCTCCGGGCCCGCGAGTCCTCACCGGACCTCTTCGCCCTTGTCCAGCGGCGCCTGGAGCGCAGCCCCCGGCTCGATTTTCTTCAATTCCTTCCCGGCCCGCTCAATCTCTCGGGCCCGGCTCTGCTCGCCGAGATCCGACGCGCCTCCGACGCCATCTCGCGAGTTCGGCTCCCCCCGGGTGCCAGAATTCTCGTCCAGATCTCCCATCCCCTGGCCCTGCTGGTGACCCTGCCCGCACTTTGGAATCTGGGTTACGTGCCCATCCTCTCCGAGGCGAGTGCCTCTCCATCCGATCAACAGAGCCGGCTGGAACAGTTCTCTCCCCACGCTGTCCTGCAAGATTCCCAGGAGGCTCCCGCCGGATCGCAGAGCATCTTTCTGCCTCCGTTGCCACTCCTCAGGCTTCTTCCCATCGCGGCGCGCAGCCGTCTGCCGCTTCCCACGGAAACGGTTCTGGTGCGCACCACCTCGGGCTCCGCGGGAAGGCCGAGAGGAGTGGCCCTCTCCGCCCGCCAGATGCTCGCCGACGCTAGGAATATCTCCGGCACGCTGCAACTCTCCACCTCGACACGATCCCTGGCGGCCATTCCGCTGAGTCATGCCTACGGGTTCTCCACCCTGCTCACCCCCTGTCTCTTTCTTGGCATTCCCCTGGTTCTCCTGGAGCACCCCTTCCCTGAGCTGCTCCGCAAGGCCTTGGGCCGGCACCAGGCTCTTTTCTTTCCGGGAGTTCCGCTGCTTTTCGATCTTCTGCTCGCCTCACGCGTGTCGGACAATCTGCTTTCCCGTCTGAGCCCGGCTGTTTCCGCCGGGGCTCCGTTGCCATGCGAGACGGCCCGCAAGTTCGCGGAGCGCACCGGAAACCCATTGAGGAATTTTTACGGAGCCAGCGAGTGCGGCGCGATTTCCTGCGAAAGGTCCCCCAAGAACGGGGCTCGTCCCGGAGGCGTGGGAGCACCGCTGAAAGGCGTTCGAGTCGCCCTGGAGCCAACCCGGGAGATGTCGAGAGGCGCGGCAGGCCGTTCGGGCAGGATCGTCGTGAGGGGAAGCGCGGTGGCGCTGGGATACGTCGGTGCCGGAGCTCGACCCCGCCTGTTCCGCGGCCGTTTCCAGACTTGTGATCTGGGCCGGAAGGACTCGGCGGGACGGATCTTCCTGGAGGGCCGACTGGACCGCATGATTAACGTCGGGGGACGCAAGGTCTTTCCGGAGGAGGTGGAGCGGGTTCTCGGCGGAGCGCCGGGAGTGCGCGAGGTGGTGGTCCTTTCCATCGCGGATTCCCTCCGGGGGGAATTGGTCGCCGCGGCGGTTGTGGGCGTGCATGGACTTCGCGAGGCCACGCTGCTGCGCTACTGCCGAAAGCACCTGACGGCCTACCGGGTCCCCCGCCGCCTGCTGTTGTTGCCGGCCTTGCCGCGCACCGCCCGAGGCAAAGTGGACACCGCGCGTCTCCATTCCCTCCTGACTGGACGCTGAACCCATCGCACTTGGAAATGGGGCGCATCTAACCGCGTCGAAATGGGCGTTGACGCCGCGGCTGGGCGCCTGTTAACATCCCCGCGCCATGCCCGACTTGCTTCAGCTCAAGCAGGAAATCAAGAGTTTCATCGTCAAGCGACTGCGCCTGACTGATGTCTCGCCGGAATCCATCGGCGACGCCGATCCTCTGTTCGGAGGCGGACTCGACCTCGACTCGGTGGATTTGCTCGATCTGGTGGTGGGTGTCGAAAAAGAGTACGGAATCCGCATTGCCAGCGCGGCAGAGGGACGGGAGATTCTCGCCTCCGTCAACTCTCTGGCCGAGCACATCTCGCGCTCCCACGCCTCGGCCTGATGCCCGGGACGACTCCATTCCCCGGGAGGCGCTCTCTTGGGTGACATCGTGGCCGTGATCCCTGCCTACAATGCTTCCCTCACCATTTCCGCTGTGGTTCGCAAGGCCCGGGCGCACCTCTCCAGGGTCTACGTGGTGGATGACGGCTCCACCGATGATACCGCCGACCGGGCCCGTCGAGCCGGAGCCCAGGTTCTCACCCACTCGCGAAACCGGGGAAAAGGGGCGGCCCTTCGGACCGCTTTCGCCGAGCTTGCCCGAACAGGGGTGGATGCGGTGGTCACGCTGGATGCCGACGGGCAGCACGATCCCGACGACATCCCCCGGCTGGTGGAATCCTTCCGCGCCAGCGGCGCCGACCTCATCATCGGCTCCCGCTGGCAGGCCTTTTCGGAGATGTCCCGCCCGCGTCGGTTTGGCAACCGTTTCTCCTCTTCGGCCCTGGCTTTTTTCACCGGGCTCCACGTCCCCGACTCGCAGAGCGGATTCCGCCTGTACTCCACGCCCTTTCTCCAGTCGGCACGACTCAAGGGAGAAGCCTACGAGCTGGAAATGGAGGCGATCCTGGTGGCATCGTCCTCGGGCAGGAAAGTTCAAACCATTCCCATTTCCCTGCTGGTGCCCGATGGCCGTGCCTTGAGCCATTTCCGCCCGGTGCGGGACACCTACCGCATCTGCGCCTGTGTGGTGGGTTTTTCCCTGCGCAGGCTGCTGGGAAAGGCCCCATGAATCGCCGCGACAAAATCCTCCTGATCTCCTCGTCCCACAACAACCCCGATGGCAGCGTGGCGCGCTGCGAGCGGTACTGGACCTCGGCTTTGACCCTGGTCTACCTGAAAGCGTTCACTCCATCCGGCTTCCAGGTGGAGCTGGTGGATGATTTCATGAAGCCTCCTCCGCAAAGCACCGACGCGGCCCTGGTTGGCATTACCGCCATGGGGCTGCAGATCGGCCGCGCCTACCGGATGGCCGATTCGTACCGAGCGCTCGGCAAGACGGTGGTGATGGGCGGGCAGTGGGTTTCGCTGAATCCCGACCAGGCGCTGCAGCATTGCGACGCGATCGTCCTGGGGGAGTCGGAGTACGCCTGGCCGGAGCTTTTGGAGGATTTTCGCTCCGGAGGCTTAAAGAAGCGGGTCTACCGATCCGACCGGCTGCACGATTGGAAAGATCTTCCCAGGATGGACCTCGAGAGTCTTCCGCTGTTTCGCAAGGAGCTGATGCGGGAATCCCTCTACCGGGATTACTACTTCCAGTTCCCGCTGCTGGTCACTCGCGGCTGCCCCTTCGCCTGCGATTACTGTTCGGTGGCCCAGTACCATTCCAGCGGCTTCAGGATGCGACCGGTAGGCGACGTCATCAGGGACTTGAAGGATGTTCGCTCCCTCGGCTCCCGAAGCGTCCTCTTCATGGACGACAATCCCGTGGCGAACAGGACCTACGCCAAGGAGCTCTTCAGCGCCATGGCTCCTCAGGAGATGCGCTGGTGCAGCCAGTGCACCATCCAGATCGCACAGGATTACGAGCTGCTGGATCTGGCTGCCGACTCCGGCTGTTTCCTGCTGTCCATCGGTTTCGAGACCATCCGGCAGAGCAATCTCTCGGAGATCAACAAGAACTGGGCGAAGGCCAAGGAATACTCGGAGATGATTCGGGAGATTCGTGAGCGGGGGATTCAAATCGTCGCCCTCATCATGCTGGGGCTGGACGATGACGCACCGGAGGATTTCGATCGGACCCTGGAGTTCCTAATCCAGAACAAGGTCGCGCTGGCGAAATTTCACCTGCCGCTGCCCTACCCCGGCACGCGCTTCTTCGACCGGATGGATCGGGAGGGACGTATCCTTACCCGCGACTGGGACGACTATCACTACGGCAACGCCGTGATCCGGCCCCTGAAGATGTCACCCGAGACCGCCGTGGCCAAATACTGGGCCACCTATCGGGATTTCTTCTCCATGCGCTCCATTGTCCGCCGATTCCTGCCGCCGGCGCCGCGCAATCTGCACATCTCCATGCACTACCTCCTCGCCAATCTGGCCTTCCGAAAGCTGCAGCGTGCCGGCACGCACCCTTACCTTTTCTGAGAGCCTTCCGGCTTCAGTAGAGGGTTCCTAAATTCAGAGTAGGGACAGGCGGGCCACACGAGGCTCGGACTGTTTCAGTCCGCTTGATGGATGACTGTATAGGCGTCCAACGGCGGGTCGCGCAGGATTTGCTCGCCGCCACCGGGCCAACGGATCCGAACCTCGATTGGAGCCGCGACCGGGCCGGACCCCAGTCCAAAGAAAATGCGCGGATCGTTGGAGGAGAGGTAGGAGTAGCCCGGGTGCACCTCGGCGACCTGGATTCCCTTTCCCGTCCGGAGGGTCACCCGGGCTCCAATTGCATCGCGGTTGCAACTCCTGCCCACCAATTTGAGGCCGATCCAGTGCGAGCGATTCCCGGTGTCGTTGCGCAGCAGCTCGGGCCTGCCGTCGATGTTGTTAACCAGGATGTCGAGATCCCCATCATTGTCGAAGTCGGCGAAGGCCGCCCCGCGGCTCGGAGTCTCCACTGCGAGACCGGGACCCGCATCGGCTCCCACCTCTTCGAACTTCCCATTCCCAAGGTTGACATGTAGGAGCTTGCGCTCCCGGTATCGGGTCCCCAGTTCATAGTCATCGACCTGCGGTTGGGTGTGGCCGTTCGCGACCAGGATGTCTTTCCATCTGTCGTTGTCGAGATCGACGAACCCCACGCCCCACCCAAGCGTCGAGAACGAAGGCGGACCGACACCCGAGGCGAACGTGACGTCGCTGAAAGTGCCGGGCGAGTCCTGGCGGCGAAGCGTGTTGGTGTCGTGGGAAAAGTTGGTCACGATCATGTCCAGATCGCCGTCGTTGTCGTAATCGGCCAGGTCCACCCCCATACCGGCCTGTTCCCGTCCCTCGTCGTTGAAGGCCACGCCCGCCTTCGTCCCCTCCTCCTGAAAGGTGCCGTTTCCACGGTTCAGAAACAGAAGGTTGGCCGTGGAATCGGTGACCACGACGAGATCGGGATCCCCGTCGTTGTCCACATCTCCCCATACCACCCCCAGGCTGTAAACCCCGCGCGCGGACCGGATTCCGGCTGTCTCGGTGACGTCCTGGAATTGCCCCTTGCCCCGGTTTCGGTAGAGGCGAGTGCGGGCCGGCGGAAGTCCGCGTGGACCGCAGAAAACCGGCATTCCGAGGCTTCGGCAGGATTCTCCCGAGCCCGGCCTTGGCGTGCTCGCCAGGTCGAAGTCGATGTAGTTCGCCACGGCGAGATCCAGCCACCCATCGCCGTCATAGTCGGCGAAGGCAGCGCTCGTGCTCCACTGGGGATCCTCCACCCCTGATCCGCGGGAAACATCTGTGAAGGTGCCATTCCCATTGTTCCGGAACAGAGCGTTGGGACCGCGGTTCGTGACATATAGATCCGGGTCGCTGTCATTGTCGATGTCACCCACCGCGCAGCCGTGCCCCCAGCCAGTATCCCGGATTCCGGCGGCGACGGTCACATCCTCGAATTTGCCGTTGCCACGATTCCGGTAAAGCGCGTCTCGGGGGACTTCACCTGCCGAAGCCGACATGGAACGGCCGTTGGGAAGGAACAGGTCCAGCCACCCATCACCGTCGTAGTCCAGCCAACAGGCGCCGCTTCCCAGACTCTCTACGATGTAATCCTTTTCGCGGCCACCGCTCACGTTGGCCAGCTGGATTCCCGCCTCATCAGCGACATCTACGAAATGGAACCTGCCTCCCGCCGCCGACTCCTTCTTCGTTTCCGTGGTATCGCTCGCGGGCTCATCCTGGCTCGCGTCGTCCCACCGGATCCATTCTCGCTCACCGTTTTCTTCTCCCCTCCCTGAGATGGGCTGATGGTAGAGGCGCTCCATCAATTCCGCGTGACGGCCAAAATGCGACTCCGCCGCCTCGATCTGTCCGAGCTGGAGCAGGGCCCGACCGACCGCGTACTGGGCCTTGGGGTTCAGGCCGTCACCCTGAAGCGAACTCTGCAACAACTCCACCGCTTTGGCGGAATTCCCTTCCTCCAGCCGCAGAAAGCCCAGGTAGTAGAGCGAGTAGGGATCGGACGGATCAAGCTGAAGGGCAGCCTCGAACTCCTGACCCGACCCCACCCTGCGATTCTGCAGCAGCAGCGATCTCCCCAGATTGCGGTGCAGCTCGACCGAATTGCCTCCCGCCCTCAGGGCCGCTCGAAAGGCGGCCTCCGCCTGCTTCGGGTCCATCACCTTCAGGCTGAGATTTCCCATCATCTCCAGCGCCTGTGCATCCGTCATTCCCGCTTCCCAGGCTTTCTTCAGGACTTTCACACCGCGACTGGTTCGGCCGAGAGCGTGATAAAGCGAGGCAGCCGTGGGGTAAAAGGAGGGAACCGGAGGCAGGTGGGAGACTGAAGCATCCAGGAGATTTCCTGCAAGCTTGAGGTCCCCCTTGTGAAAGGCAACCTGGGCCAGGGCCAAATCGGCAGAGGGCGATTCGGGAACTTCACGTCGAAAGGCCTGTACCTTCGATTCAGCTTCCGAAAGGCGGTTTTCGCGCACCAGCAGTGTGACGATCCCCAGCAGAGCGGAAGCGTCGCGCGGGTCCTTCCCGAGAGCCCGGTTGAAGGCGAGGCTCGCGCCCCCCAAATCACCCTGCCTCAAAAGTTGCCTGGCAAGCTGGACATCGGGGGACTCAGCAGCCGGCTGCCGCCGAGGAGAGCCGCAGTTCAGCAGACAAACAACTAGGACGAGGCCGAAAGAGCCCAGAAGGCGAGAGTATGTCGTTCCTTTGGGAAGCACCTACACGTTAGCCTTGTTCTGGGGGCGAATTCGGTCATCTATACCTGATTCATCAGGAGAGTGTCAAGAGAAAACATCTGCAGAGAAAACATCTGCAGGCACTACTTGCTCGCCAATCTGGCCTTCCGAAAGCTGCAGCGCGCCTCAGTCGTCCTCCTCAAGCTTCCCGCTGGCGTAATCCTCCAGGTGCACCTGGGCGAAGAACCCGTAGCCGGGCTGGAGCGGCTCGGTGAGAGTGTTGAAATCCTCCGCCACAATCCGACCATCCACTTTGACCGCGATGCGGACGCGTGAGCCGATCTTGGGATTTTCCGCGCTGATCTCCGCCGTTCCCCCCACACTGGACGGCACCTCGATGGAAAAGGTGTGGGCGCCGGTGCCGACTTTTTCCCAGCTTTCAAGGAATTTGTGATCTTCCGAATTCACCGCGTCATTCGTCTCGAAGGAAATCGAGACTCGGGCCGGGTCGGAACTTTCGACTTCGAAGACGACGGTTCCGCCCCCCCCGTCCCAGACCTTCTGGGGGATATGCGACAGTGAGGCACTCGCCTCGTCGGTGAACCAGCCTTTGACCGTCCAGAAGCCCAGCATCACAGCCACGCCCAGAATCGTCATCGCTGCACGTTTCAGCAAGCCTGACATTTTTCCCTCTTTGCCCGCCTACTTGGCTCTTGGAACCCGGGGTCGGTCCGGCGGGCCAGGGAAGGATAGGGGCGGGCGGCAGAGGAATCAAGGCAGAAACGACCTGGAAGGCGAGCCGGAAGCGGGGGCCTCCTTTGAAAGCGAAATGGGCGGGAGCCCCAGTTGAGGGCTCCCGCCCATAGCCAAAAACAGCACCCGGGAAATCAGTGGCAGCCGCAGCCCCCCGCAGTGGCCCCCGCCTGTTGGGCAGGGGAGGAGAGGATTCTCAGGCCCGGCACGGCTACCGAGGTGGCCGTGGGGAGCGCGCCGCCCGCCACCAATGCCTGGTCCGGCAGGGGCACGTTCTTCCCTCCCGCGTAGACCGCATGGCGGCCCTTGCGGGCGAACCAGTCGGCGGTGGTGGCAGTCTGGTGGACGTGCTCGACGATCTGCCGCCAGCCCACTCCGGTGTTATAGGCGCAGAAGGAGATTTCCCCCATCTGGGTGGCATACGGAATGATGCACATCTCGGTGCGCCGGAAATCGTAGTTGAATAGGTCCTGGAACCACATTCCGGCCACCAGCATGATGCGCCATTCGTAGCGGGCCTTCTCAGCCAGGCTGAGTCGTCCGCCGTTGTGCCCGTCGATGATTTTCAGCAGCTGCCAGAACCCGACTCCCTTCGGCGCCTCCTCGAATCGGAAGTTCCGGAGCACCGACATGGCCACCTGGGCCACCGTAATGAATTTCCCGCGGGCGGAATCGTTCACCTGCTTCAGGTCTTCCAGAAGCTGATCGGTGTTGAGCAGCTGGGGGATGGGGAGGATCTCCTTGGTGTTCTGGTTCACCAGGAGCATGGTGCCGATCCCACAGTTCGGGTGGCAACCGCACTTGAGCGATCCGAACTGGGCCTCCACGCCGTCCAGCTGGTCCTTGAGGTCCGAGAACGGCCCCGAGGCCGACAGCGGGTACCAATCCCTCAGCGGTTCGGTGACCCCGAGCTGCTCTTTCACGTCGTGGGCCAGGTGGGAGAGCGTGTAACGCTGGCGGTGCCGATCCTCATCGAGGATCTCATCGTCCCGCCCCGTGAACGAGACGGGCTGGAACGACACGGCATTGATCTTGTCGATGTTCTCGATGGCGAACTTCACGATGGGGCCCACCTGATGGTTGTTGACCGTGTTCACCACGGTGACCACCAGCGTCACGTCAATCCCGGCTGCCTTGAGATTCTGCAGCGCTCGCAGCTTCACGTCGTAGAGATTGCCCACTTTCCGGTGCTGGTTGTTCTCATTTCCCACGCCGTCAAACTGTAGGTAGACGAGCCGCAGCCCCGCCTGTTTTGCCTTCCTGGCGAACTCGGGCTCCTGGGCGAAGCGAATCCCGTTGGAGGCCGCTTGCGTGGACTGGTAGCCCAGCTTCTTGGCATACGCCACCGCGTCCAGGAAGTAGGGGGAGATGGTGGGCTCGCCTCCCGAGAACTGCACCGAGAGCTGCCGGCGGGGCTTGATGCTGATGGCGTTGTCCAGGAGTTCCCGGATGTCTTCCCAGGTCAGCTCATGAACGTAACCCACCTGGTTGGCGTCCATGAAGCAGGGGTTGCACATCATGTTGCACCGATTGGTCAGGTCCACGGTGAGGACCGCGCCCCGTCCAAACTGGATCGACGAGGAGCCATGGTGATGGAGATTGTCCTTGCCCATCCTGAAATCCCGTCCAGGATAGAGCTTCTCCATCCGCTTGAGAAACTCGGCGTCCACCGCCATCAAGTCCTCGAAGTGTCCGTGTCGGGAGCAGTCTTTCTCCATATAAATCCTGCCGTCCCGCTCCACGATGCGGGCCTTGATCTCTCCCGGTTTTCCCTGGATCAAGACCTGCCAGTCCTCTTTCCCCTCCATGATGGCGGCACGAACCTCCAGCACACACTTCGGACAGAGGGAATCGGTCTCCCGCGGAAATCCCAAAGGGGGCTTGCTCCGCTCATAGCTCTTCAAGAGCGGTGCCGGGGCCCATTTTGGCTGCAGCCGCTTCTGGGGGATCATGCGATTCGCGGCCTGAAAGGTATTCCAGGCGGTGTTGGCCAGGTGGTGCGCGAAGGAGCCGATCACCCGCCGGGCGACGCGCCTGGCGACTCCGCGCGGCGTGGCCGCCGGCTTTACCTGAGGTCCGCTCACCTTCTGGATGCTGACGGCACGGACGGGCTCGCTGCCCGTGCCCTTCTTTCGCTTCTGCTTTTCTTCATGGAGAACGGCGGCTTGATTCATGATCCCACTCCTTTTCTCCTGTCCCCGGCACGACAGCCGAGGAATCGTGATTCGAGAATCCGCAGGGCTTCGACCGGTTCTGCACGCTTCCGACCGGATGGGGGGAACGGGGGTCGCGCCGGTCGGAGCGCGCCTTCCCGCGTACATGAAATCCTGGAATCGACGTAGGTCCTGACGGTTTCCGTCAGGACCGTCAAGCGATCTCCGCCTCGGCGGGCACCGCAAGGGAGCCCTCCCGTGACAAACGAGCTAAATCCCTGGCCAACTCTAGGGACGCCCCGAGCACCCGCATCTGCCGGTACAGCGTCGCGGTGGCCGGAAGAGCCACCAAGTGCAGGGGAAAGCTCAGGAGCGCGCAGGCCGCAGGCACCCGCCTCTCCCCAGGCGCGAAATGCTCGTGGCCATTGCGCACGAGATCGCCGTAGTATTTTCTGACGATATGGTAGACGTCCCGCACCATGGGCGCGAGGCTGGCTGAGACTCCCTCCGATTCCACCCGCCCGGCGCCCAGCGAGGCAAGAAAGGTCTCACGATCGACTGCCTTGGCTTTCGTCCAGGTCCAGCCGATACGGCGGGTGGTGTGAGCATCGCTGCCTCCCGTCCTTCCCACTTGCCGCCCGTCGCTCTCCAGCTTTTGCGCCAGGAGCTCGGCCACCGCATTGGAGGCGGGCAGCTGGGCCCCATTGCGCGTCTCGATGAGAGGAAACGCCGCTACCACCTCCACCAGCTCATCGAGCGACGGCAACCGCCGCACCAGCGAGGATCCGACGTGATTGAGGGAGGCGGGAATCCTCTCTCTGGACAAATAGGTGGCAAGCTCCCTCACGTCCCGCTTCAACCTCTGGATTTCTCCGTGCTGACTCTCGTCGATGCCGAATACGCTCACGTGGAAGCCGCAGCCCGAGCGCGGATCGCAGGTGCTGACTTCCTCGGAAATGAAGAAATCACCCAGGGGCCCTTTCCGCTCCAGCAGCTCCAGGCAACCCTCGATGGTGTCATGGTCCGTGAAGGTGACGAGATCCATTCCACGCTGCCGTGCCCGACGGTAGACCTCGGAGGGCCGGGAGTAGCAGTCCCGGGCCTTCAGCACCGGCAGGGATCGCAAGCGCGAGTGCCTGGTATGGACGTGGAGATCCACCCGGAAATCGGTAGGTCCCACCTCACAAGCGCTCATGCACCTTCCAAACCGGACTAATTCTGTCCGAAAAGAGCTTAAACGAGCTTTTCACTGGGAGCTGCGAAGGCGTTCGTGGTCAGGTCGGCAACCGTCGTTTCCTCCAGCACGGCCCTTACCTTGGCCTGGGTCCGCTCGAGGGCCTGCTGGAGGAGCCCGCGCTCGCCGGCGTCAGGAATCTGACTCGGCGTGGGTGCCCGTCGCGGGATCGGGAAGGAAATCGGACCTTGGAGCGCCTCAATCACCTCGCGCAGCGTGATTTGGCTGGCTGGGCGAGCCAGGAAGAAGCCGCCGCGGAAACCGCGCCGGGAGCGGACCAGGCCGCTATGCACCAACTTTTGGAAAATCTTGGCGAGAAAGGTCTCGGAAATCGAAGTCGCCCTGGAAACTTCCCGGAGCATAGTGGACCGGCGCCGGTCGGCGCGCGCCAGGACTGTCAGACCTTCAATGCCGTATTCGACAGCTCGGTTCAACCGCACGGAATTCCTCTCAGACACTGCATTCCGGGCCGATTTCAGCCTCAAAAAACCGCGTAACTCCAAAAGGCGCCGCTACTTTTAGCAGACTCCCCCGCTCAAGTCAAGACGCGAATTCTCAGCTTCCCTCTTTGATTCCGTAGGCCTTGAGCTTCCGGTAGAGGTGGCTTCGCTCGACCCCCAGCAGCTCCGCTGCGCGGGCCACATTTCCCCCTACCTCCTGCAGCTTGTGGGTGATGAACCGTCTTTCGAAGGCGGCCCGGGCCTTTTTGAGGGAGGTGCCGTCATAGGCCTCCCAAGCGCCGCTGCTGTCCTTCTCCTGCCCCCTGACCGCCGCTGGCAAGTCTTCCAGCCGGATTTCGCTCTTGGCGGTCATGATCACCATCCTCTCCAGGGTATTGCGCAGCTCCCGAACATTCCCGGGCCAGTCGTACCGCTTGAGCGTCTCCAGGGCTTCCGGCGAAACCTCCCGTCTCCGGGCATACTCGGCGCCGAAGCGCTCGAGGAAGTGCCGGGTGAGTGCCGGGATGTCCTCGCGGCGCTCGCGCAGGGGAGGGACCATTAGAGGGATGACATTCAAACGGAAATAGAGATCCTCACGGAACTCACCCCGGGCGATGGATTGGGCCAAATCCTTGTTCGTGGCGGCGATCACGCGCACGTCGACCTGGCGGGTCGTGCCTGCTCCTCCCACCGGCTCGAAAGTCTGTTCCTGGAGCACCCTCAGAACTTTGGCTTGCGTCCGCAGGCTCATGTCGCCGATTTCGTCTAGAAGCAGGGTCCCACCGTCCGCCAGATCGAATTTTCCGCGCTTGTTCTCCACCGCCCCTGTGAAGGCGCCTCGCATGTGGCCGAAGAGCTCCGATTCGATCAGCTCCTCCGGGATGGCGGCGCAGTTCACCTCAACGAAGGGCTCCTCTTTGCGCAGGCTCCTGGAGTGGATCATCCGGGCTACCAACTCCTTGCCGGTTCCATTCTCGCCCAGGATCAGCACCCGACCGTGGGTGGGAGCCGCCAGGGCGATTTCTTCCCGCAGCCTCCGGATGGGTGGGGAGTTTCCCACCAGCGTCTCATCCTGTGAAAGCTCCTCCTTCAAGAGGCGGTTTTTCTCCTCCAGCCGCCGCTGCTTGAGGGCGTTGCGCAGCGTCAGGGTCACTTTTTCCAGCGACAGGGGCTTTTCAATGAAATCGTAAGCCCCCATCTTGGCCGCCTTGACCGCGGTCTCGATCGTGCCGTGGCCCGAAATCATGACCACCGCCGGGGCACCCGGCCGAGCGGTCACTTCCGTGAGGATTTCCATCCCATCCCTGCCAGGCATCCAGACATCCAGGAATACCGCCTGGTATTCGTTTTTCCCGAGCAGCTCCAAGCACTTTTCACCGGACTCCGCCGTTTCCACCAGATAGCCTTCATCCCGGAGGATGCTCATCAGCGAGGCACGCACTCCCTCCTCGTCATCCACCACCAGGATTCTGGCTCTGGACATGAGTGGACCCTAAGCCCTGCGGGCAGGCAGATCCATGACGAAGCATGCCCCCCGAGGCCGTCTGTTTGCGACGTGTATGTACCCGCTATGGTCGGAGACGATTCGGTTCACGATGGCGAGCCCCAGGCCCGTACCCTTTTTCTTGGTTGAGAAATAAGGAACAAAGAGTCGATCCCGATCCTCGGGCCGGATCCCCGGCCCTTCGTCGGCCACTTCCACCCGGAGCGATTCCACTTCGGGATGGTAGGTGGTGGAAAAAGTGATTTGCCCGGAGCCCCCCATGGCGTCCCGGGCGTTGTCGATCAGGTTCACGAACACCCGTTTCATCTGCTCCGGATCTAGCAGGACCTTAGGCATGCGCGGATCATAGCGCTTTTCAAAACTCAGCGCGCCGCCGACTCCGCCGTACAGCGCCACCGTGTCGTCGATGAGTGCGTGAAGATCGCACGAGACCGGATTCACGGCCGGCAGCCTCGCGAAGTGCGAGAATTCGTCCACCATCCGCTTGAGACCCGAAACTTCCCGGACGATCGCCTCGGTTCCCTGCTCCAGAACCTCGGGAAGCTCCGGGCTTCCCTCTTTGAACTTCTTGAGGATTCGCTGGGCCGAGAGCTGGATGGGGGTCAGAGGGTTCTTGATCTCATGGGCCAGGCGCCGCGCCACTTCCCTCCAGGCGGCAACTCGTTGGGCCCGCATGAGGGGCGTCAGGTCTTCCAACACGAGGAGCAGCCCCGGCGCCCCTCCCCTCCCGTCCGCCAGCGGCGAAAAAGAGACCGCCAGGGTCAGGGGATTTCCCTGGACGCTCAAGGCCATTTCCCGTGCGGGGGTCAGATCCCGATCCCTCAGGCTCTTCTCCACCGCGCTGCGAAGATCGCCCATCTCGGGCGCCGCCAGTACACCGAGGTAGGGCAGGCCCACGACCTCCCGTCCGGACTCCAGGCCGAGGATTCTCGACGCGGCCCGATTCAGCGTCGTCACGATCCCCGCGGCGTCCAGGGAGATGACGCCGGTGGTGATGTTCTGGAGCAAGGCCTCGATGTATCGCCGGCGCTCTTCCAGCTCCTGATTGCTCCGAACGAGGTCGCGGTTGGAGCGCTCGATGGTCTCTTTGCTGCCCTTCAGATCGGCGGTCATCTTGTTGAAGGACTCCGCCAGGATTCCCAGCTCATCCCGGGTTCTCACCTCCAGGTGAAAGTCCAGGTTTCCAGACGAAACCTCCCGGGTTCCTTCCGCCAGCATGCCGATAGGCTCGGTGACCCCCCGGGCCAGGTAAAGGCCGATCCAGGTCACGGAGAAAAGCACCAGCAAGGTGATGAAGGCGAAGGCAAAGATGTAGACGTTCTTGATGGACCGCCTCTGCGCCTTGTCCTGTCGGTATCTCTCTGAATAATCGCTGATCTGGCTGGTGAGCTGGGCCATGTCTTTGGGAATGTAAAAACCGGCCGCCACCAGGGCCGCCGGCGCCCCTCCCGGGGCTTCGACTGGAGCGCCGCAGCGCACCACCACGCCGCTTCCAAGCCGTGAGATCCAATGAAATGGCTCCCCGCTTTTTGCCCTACCCAGAACTTGGGAGGGAATGCCTTCCAGCTCGCCGATGCGCGGCAGGAGGGGATCCGCCACGATCAGCGGCTCTCCCTCCCCGCGGTAGAGGCTCACCAGGTCGACTCGCTCCGACTTGAGCATGGCCTCCATCTCCTGGTGAATCCTCGCTTCGGAGGTGTCCGAATTCAGGAGATGCAGCGATTGAAGGTGTTCGCCGATTCTCAGCGCCGCGCTCGCGGCGCGGCGTTCGTAGTCCCCATAGAAGGCGTCCACGACGGCCTGGGAGCCCGCGGCAATCCGATCTACCGGCGTGGAAAACCAGCGGTCCACGCTCCCCTGAATGGCGTGCAGGGCCGCCCAGAAGATGATTCCCGAGGGCACGAACCACAGGGCCAGCATGGTGAACACCAGCTTGGTCTTGAAGCGCGAACCCAGGATGTTGCGCCTCCGCTCGCTCAGCGTCTTGATGAGGTTTCGCATGAGCAGGCTCAGCAACGTCAGGATCAGAATGGCGTTGGTGATTCCCAGGAAGGAAAGAAGAACGGAATTCGTAAGGTAGGGCCAGGAGAACTCCTGGGCCCGGCGGGCCAGGAAATACCCGGCCAGAAAGAATGCCAGCAGCGCCGCGAGGCCGAAGAGAACCAGGCGGTCGGTGCGAACTCTACGCGGCCGGTGGCTAGGGGTGCGGCTCATGCTCGGTCACGGGAAGGGGCGGAAGCGCACCTCGGACCCAGGCGGTGTCCCGGTCCCAGGGAATGAACAGCAGGATGAAGCGGGGCGGAAAGTCGGCTTTGACCCTCACGGCATATTCCTCTTGCGGGAGCAGCTCCGAAGCCATTCCGAGGGAGACTTCTTTCACCCCGGTGAGCCACCGCTCCATTTCTTCTGCCCTGTCGGTTGTGGAGCTGCGCTCGACCTCCCCGTCCAGTTTCAGTGTCAGGCCATACTGGCGCGACAGGCTGTCGAATTTCGCCGAAGTCAGAATTCGATGCTGCCGGACCCGAGCATCGGGCCAAAAGCGGCGCCGCCGGACTAGCTCGACCCGATAATCGAAGGTCGTCTCCAGCCCCGAGGCGATGCGTGTGCGCGTTTCGGAATCCAGCGCTCCCACGAGCTGGAAGGACGCCAGCACCAATCCATCGCGGATTTCCACGTTCAATCCTGCGATGCTGGGGGAGCTCTTCGGATCCGGCGATGGAGTTTCCTCCGCAGCCGAAACCGGGCTCGTGAGGACGATCAGGAGAGCGAGACCGGGAAGGATCCGCCGCATCCACACTTCTTTCGAGGGAACCGCGAGGGTCAGGGTTTCTCGGCGGGGTGAGTTTAGTGGAACCGGTGTGGGGAAAACAAGCTTCCGGGGCGGGACCCCGGGCGCTCTCTCAGGCGGTGAGGGCCTGTCCTGGGAGAAAACCCGCTTTCTGCCGCTCGAAGCCTCGCACCACCTGGGAGGGAAGTGACTCCCGCCCGGCGCTGAGGGCCCAGGCGTCCGGCATCTCCAGGAGGCGGCGAACCAGGGTCGTATGAAGCCGGTGCCCCCCCTTGAACGCTACCACGTGACCTCGGATGGGGCGCCCGACGAGACTCAGGTCCCCGATCAGGTCCAGGATCTTGTGACGCACGAACTCGTCGCGATAGCGCAGCGAGCCGGTGAGGATTCCATCGTCTCCCACGACCACCGCGTTGCCCAGGTCTCCTCCCAGCGCAAGGCCCTGGCGCCGCATTTCTGCCACGTCACGGTACAGGCAGAAAGTCCGCGCCGGGGCGATCTCCTCCGCGAAGGTGCTCCGAGAGACGCGGAATTCCCGCTCCTGGTAACCGATGGCGGAATGGGGGAAGTCGATGGCGTAGGTGATGCGCAAATCGTTTGAAGGGAAGACGGCGAGCCGTTTGTCGCCGTCAGCGACGACCACGGGCTTCAGGACGGTGAGAAAATCTCGGAGTGATTCCTGACGGAGAAGCCCCACTTCCATGAAGGCCTCGACGAAGGGGGAGGCACTTCCATCCAGGATGGGGACTTCGGGGCCGTCCAGCTCCACCTGGGCGTTGTCGATTCCCAGTCCGGCAAGCGACGCCAGCAGGTGCTCCACCGTGCCCACCTGAATCCCGTGCCGCGTGAGCGTGGTGGAGAGCCGTGTGTCTCCCAGGCACTCCGTTCGCGCCGGAATCAGATGATGGTTCAGATCGGTTCGAACGAACTTGATGCCGCTGTTGGGAGGGGCTGGGAGAACTCGAAGGGAAACCGGCTTGCCGGAGTGCAGGCCGTGACCTTGAAAGCTGACTTCACTCCGTAGCGTTTTCTGCTCGAACATCTTCTCCCCGGTACCCAGGCCCCGGCATTGGGGCGGAGAGCAGGAGAGCAGAGTCCATGCCAAGCGCGTCTTGATTTCGAGATGCAGACATAAGCTATTATTTTATAATGACTTATGAGGAATCATCCAATACCCTGGAGGCCCGATCGTGTCCCTCGATTCTCTTTTCTGCCACAGAAGCTGTGGCTTTTCCGCGAATGCTCGCACCGGGCGTTTCGGAGCACGCCATCGAGGGGCTTTTTGAGGCAATGAACCGCCTCTGTTAACATGACCCCCTCTGGATCCGCTTCCTGCCATGCCGTGCACCGCTTTTCTGAGAGGTCCTTTGTTGCAGAGCCGAAATTCAGAGAGTTCCTTCGGTTCCCTGTGGATTCCGGCTTTCTTGATGTCGCTCTTGTGCGCCGTCACAGTCTTCCCGGAGCACCCTAGGGCCCAGGACAGCCAGACCCAGCCCACACCCGGGCCGACGGGATCGGAAATCCCGCTCGCTTTTGTGGCTCCCTCCGAATCGGGTGTCCCTGGCGATTACTTGAGCGGCGTGGTTTATCTCGGCAACTTCCGAGAAGCATGGGGCCCCGAGATCCTGACCGACCCGGTCCTGGGTGCCATTTTTCTCGCCCTGCAGGACGGCGCCACCAGAGAGGATCTGGAGAAGCTGGGACTGCCGGATCTGGACG
The DNA here is from genome assembly GCA_022616665.1 of Acidobacteriota bacterium. Lineage (GTDB taxonomy): Bacteria > Acidobacteriota > Polarisedimenticolia > Gp22-AA2 > AA152 > AA152. The sequence continues at coordinate 9,230 of JAKEFJ010000210.1, read as the reverse complement.
TCGCTTTGGATGATCTCATGGCTGCGCGGATGGTCCGGAAAACGGCCAATCTCTATCGCCCTGCCTTTCCCCTCATTCGCGGCGACGCGGTGGCCTTCTTTAATCAGCTGATCCAGAAAGCAGCCGGGAACGTCTACCCGGAGCTTCGCCCCTATTTCAAGAAGGCGCAGAAGGCTGCCAAGAAGGAAAAGCTCGCTCCGTGGCTGTTCGCACTCTCCTGGTCGGAGATTCTCGAATCCAAAACGGCCGAGGAGATGCTCATCGATGCGGGGGCGCTGGACGCCCGACGAATGAGGGACGAAGGGTATTTCTGGATGCAGATCCCTGGGGACCCCTCCTTGGTTGGGGTGGATCGCTACGGCTCGGGGAGTGAAACGCTTCAGTATGTCTGGACCCCCATCTCTTCTCTCAACCCGGCGGTGCAAGACTTCACCACGCGCCGGCGGATTCTGGACGGCTCGCTGGCGCACCTGCCCTGGACCGATCCCCGGACGGAAGAGACGCTGATATCCCTGGGCATTCTCGACAGTGGGAAGAAAGTCGCCGTTCCTTACCTGAAGAAAAATAGCCCGCTGCTGGCGATCCTCCGGCAGGCATCCCAGCTCTACGTAAAGCGCGCCCTGGCCGCCCTGCACGGAAACCAGCTCTCCGACAGACTCGGAGTACCGCGTGATGAGGTGTTCGCCGCCGCTTTCGCGTCGCTGGGGTTTCGTATCATGGAGAAGGCACAGCAGGACGGCTGGTTCCGGGAGCCCGATTCCCTCGCGCGCCCCTTCGCCCCTGCCACGGGGCTGGTGGAAGCCCTGGTGACCACTCCCGAGGAGACATTCCGCCCTCTGGAGCACGCCTATTACCTCTATGATCGCGGTGAATACGACGCCTCCATTCGTCAGGTGGAGGAGTTTCTGAAAGATCATCCCAACGATCCCGAGGCTCTCTTTCGCCTCGGGATCGCCAACATGAAGCTGCGGAAGTACCCTCAGGCCCTGGACGCCTTCGAGAAGGGAATCGCCTTGTCGGCGGACTCCTCGGACGTCTGGAGAGGCTGGCTTCTGCTGCGCGCCGGCAACACGCTGGACATGCTGCAGCGCCGCGAGGACGCCCTTCTGCGTTACCAGCAGGCGTTGAATTGCGCCGATGTCAATGGCTCGCGACGGATCGCGAGACAGTGGCTGGAAATCGTTTATCAGGACTGAGCCGTTGGAATGGTTCCCTCTGCTATAATGCCGCCCGCTTGACTGCCGTTTTCTACCCTCTCCAAACCCTGATTGGAATCGGGAGGAAAATTCATGGCTCCCCTCGACCGACAAGGTGCCGAAGCCCACGTTCTGCGAATTCTCCAGGAACGGGCGGCCCGGTTCACCGTTGGAGTCGAAGCCCTGGGCCGTGAGATGGCCGAGCCGGTATCGCTGGCCTCGCTCGAGCCGGAAGTCGACTTGGGGGAGGAGTCGGCCCCTTTCCAGGGACCCCAGTTCCTGGTCGCCTGCGTGAAGGGCCTCTCCCAGGCGGCGGATCAAATCGCTCTCCTGGATCGCGTCCTGGAGGGAGCTTCGCTGTGCTTTTCCCGGGCCTGCCTGTTCCTCCTTAGAGGTGAAACCGCCCATGGCTGGAGTTCCGTCGGACTGCAGGAAAGCGAGGAAGGAGATCTGGCCCGCTCGTTGAAGGTCCCGCTGGCAAATGTGGCGCTGCTGCGCGGCGCCATCGAGTCACGCGCGGCGATGCGCAGCGAAGACTCTTCGGAATATGCCTCACTGCTGCCGCCGCCGGTTCCTGGAGAGCGCTTACCCAGCGGCGCCGTGGCCGCTCCCCTGATCGTGCGGGGACGAGTCTCCGCGATCCTCTACGGAGACGACGGAGGCGATGGACCGCCTCTGTGCGATTTCCCCTCGGCCGAGGCCCTGGTTTGCGTCGCGTCTCTTGCCGCCGACAAGCTCGCACTCGAGGCCCGACGGGAAGCTCCCGAAGCTGTGGCGCACTCCGACGTTGAGATTCGTATCCCTCCGATGGCCGAGACCGACGACGACGCACCGGCGACGGAGATTCTCGAGCCCGATCCACTGGATGAGGAGCTGGAATATGCTTCTTTCGCCCGGGAAAGCTCCACCGGCTCGGCCGGCTTGTCTCCCGAAGAGACGCGCCTGCACGAAGACGCCCGTCGCTTCGCGCGCCTGCTGGTATCCGAACTGCTCCTTTACAACGAGGACGTGGTGGTCGTGGGGCGCAAGCAGAGGGATATCTACGACCGGCTCAAAGACGAGATAGACAGGAGCCGGCAGGCATACGATCAGCGGGTCCCCGAGCCGATTCGCTCCAGCACGGACTATTTCAAGGAAGAGCTCATCCGGACGCTGGCCCAGGGGGATGCGCTGGCGCTGGGGACAGTCTGAGGAGGGTGCCGCTCTAACGCCGTCCTTTAGCGGGGAGCGCCAATCTGGACCACTTTCTTGGAAGTGGCCGAGTTTCCCGCCGCATCGTTGGCCTTCACCACCACCGTCAGCTCTCCGCCCTCGAGGTCTTTCATGACCAGCCGGTATGCCTCGCGCGGCGAATCGGTGAGGCCGTCCGCGGGTGGCAGCAACTCCCACTCCTGGGCATTCACCGAGTAGACGACCTCCCCCACATCCGAGAATGAATCTTGCACCTCAAATTCCATTCTCAGGCCGGAGCCGGAGACGGCGGCTTGGATGGGGCCGATTTGCGGGGGGTTGTTGTCGACGTCGAAAGGATCACTGAGCCGCTCGGCGGAGAGGAATGCCCCTTCCGGGTTGGAAGGAGAATCCGCCGCCACAACCCGGAGAAGATAAGTCCCATCCGCCAGAGAGGTCGCATCCCAGCTGAAGAAAGAGTCCGTCAAGTCCTTCTCCATGAGCTTCCATTGCCTCTCGTCCGCTCCGCGGTAATAAACCGAATACACCAAATCGTCGCCGTTGGGATCCGACGCGCCCCACTGAGCGGCACGCCCTTCGGGATCGCTCTGGGGCCTGGGCTGCTGGGTGGGATGGTGCGCTGCCTTGTCGCGATCTCCCCTTCCCGGGGCACTGGCGCCCTCCCCCGGTACCGCGACGCTGCTGGACGATCGGTTGGGCTTCTGAAAGACCGTGCCCGGCGCCTGGACATCCACGGACTTCAGCTCAGGAGGAAGGTTTCGCTGGAGATAGGTCACATCCACCTGCCCGAGCCGTGGGGAGTCCTTGCCGCCGCCACCGCTCTTGAGCGTTGCCTTCCACTGCACGAAGCGCGCCCCGGGTCTCTCCACCAGACTGCCTTCACGGTCCTTATAGGGAGCGGACCACTCGGACCAACTGGAATCGGGCTCGGAAGTGTTTCCCGTCCGCACCTGGATGCTCACGGAAGTGCCGGAGGGAGTCTCGTCCCGCCAGCTCATCTTGCCCCAGGTCGAATAGACCCTCGTATCGAAGGTGGTGGATTCGAAAGACCCCTCCGAGGCGACCCTCCCCCCCAGGCGATAGACAGCCCCCAGGTTGCTTCCCGCCGCCAGGACCGACCCGTCGGGCTCCTTGAGAAGAGCGCTTACCTGAGAGGAGTCGGCCTTCTCCAGGAGGGTGGATTCGGAGCGGATGGGATCCACGAGGTAGATTTTTCCGTCCGTGCCCCCGCCGGCAATCACCTGTCCATCGCGATCCATGGCCAGAGAAAGAATCAGCTCTCCTGGCTGCGACCAAATCTCACGTGTGTAGCCGTCCATTTCCAGCGCCAGAATCTTGCTCTCCACTCCCGCGCCCGTCTGCGGCGCCGGCGCGGCGGCCGGCTGTGGCTGGGCAGGGGGCTGAGGAGCCGGTGGCTCGGCGGGAGGCTGTCCCGGAATCCTCTCCTCCTCCGCTGCCTGTCCCTGAGCGGGTCGAGGGGGCGCCGGCGCCGCCGCGGGGCGCTGCGCCGCGCGCGAGCTGCTCTGGCCCGCTGCAGCGAAGTAAACCCTCCCCGAGTTTCCTGTCACCAGAGCCGTCACCTCCGGCAGAGGGGAAGTTGTGAGCACCTGGCTTTTTCCGGCAGGTTCAACCCGCAGGACCATTCCCTTGCCGTCGGTGCCCGCGAGGAGGTCTCCTCCGGAAGCCTCCGCCAGGACTCGAACGTGCGTTTCATCGGTGTCGAGAAAGATTTCGCCCTTCCCGGCAGGCGATATCTTGTAAATCCTCCCTTGCGTCCCGGTGCCTGCGAACAGGTTGCCCTTCCCGTCAAACAGCAGCGACCAGATATAGGTCTCATCGGGGGAGAAGAACTCTTCCGCTTTTCCGGAAGGGCTGAGGCGGTAGATTTTCCCGCGGGGCGACGTGCCGACGTAGAGATTGTCCTTGGCATCCAGCGCGAGGGCGTGCACCTCCAGCTCCGGCGAGTCGAAAAAATTCTCGAGCTTCCCGCCCTTGGACAGTCGGTAGACCTTCCCGTCGTTGCCGCTGCCCGCATAAAGGGTCCCTTTGGAATCGCGGGCCAGTGACCAAATATAAGGATCGGCGGCGCTGGCAAGTGTCTCGAAGGCCGGGCCGAGAGTGAGTGTCCCGTCGGCCTTCAAGGAAACCCCGTTCAAGTCCCCCTGTTCCCGTTCTGATCGGGTTCGATTCTTCCAGGTCTGGGTGGAGACCGGCCATGCCTGCGTCACCGCCAGCCCTGCAAGGGCCGACAAAATGAAGAATCGCCCCATCCTTCTCCCGCGTCGCATCCTTCCTCCCCTTCTTCCGTGATTGATCAGCGAACCTGAATGGCGGTGCGCCGTCCGCCGGTCAGGACGAAATCGGTCTTTTGCACGACCTCCAGCACTGGAAGCTCCGGGGCGGGATATTCCTCTCCCGTGAACCGGTTGTTTCCCAAGGTGAAGACCACCGAGAGGGGCAGCGCCGGGAGCGTTTCTCCCTGAACCACCGCGCCGAGACCGCGCCGCGTCAGCTGAAGGTAAAGCCCGTCATCCCGTCGGAGAGAATTGATGAACCGGATGAGCTCATCCACGCCGGGCGACCCGTTGAACCGTTGTTGCAACACCCCCCCCTCCAAACCGTTCAAATTGGCGGCGCTGGAGACCAGGACATTCAGCGGCCCTTTGGGAGTATCCGGCGGAATCCGGACCTTGAATTCCTTGAGGAAGGCCTCTCCCCGGTAGGGCTGCAGCGAGGCCCACACCGTCAAGTCTTCGCCGGAGCGAACCTGGGACGGGCTCATGGAGACTTCGCTCACCCGCGCCAAGCTGGCCTCGGGCAAGGCTACGACCTTGACGTTGGCGGACGTGACCCGCAGCTCACGGAACCGGTTGCCGTAGATCACGTTCAGAAGCGTCGCGACCTCCCGGGCCACTCCCCCGGCAGCGGCAGACTGGACACCGCCGGTATCCGATTCGATCAGGGAATAGCTCAGGGTCGGGTGCTTGTCGCTCAGCACGCGAATCTCGGCGCGCAGCGTCGTCTCGGAGGAGTACTCGAGAATCCGCTGCAGGCTGGCCTGGATGGTGATCCCCACGAGGATGGGAGTCAGCGCGTCGTCCTGAACCACCTCGAAGGAGAACTGCCGGTTTCCGGTCGGACTTTCCACGCCGACGGTCACCGGGAGCATCACCGGTGCGGCGCCCAGCTCTCCCTCAATGCAGGTGAGCCTATCTTGAAGGAGGGTTCCCATCAGCGACGTTGAGTTGGCGATCTTGAAGGAGCCCAGGAGAGAGGGGTACGTGACAATTACCTCGGCCCTGGCCATGGGGTAAAGAACCGGGCCGGTGCCCAGAAAAGGGTGGCCGAAAGCCCAAACCTTGTTCCCTTGAACGTGCGTGAGGGTACCGGTTGCCGCGACACTGAAATCCCCGCGCACCAGAGGGACCGAGATGGCCACTCCCGGAGCGATGGGGTAATCCGCTCCGGATCCTTGCCCGCCTCCCCCGGCCACCGGCTCCAGCCCCCGGGCCTGGAATAGCGGCGTGACGTCCCGGATCAAGGACTCGGGGTAACCGGCGAAGACCAAGGGCGTCCCGATGGGGACCAGGGAAGCCGCCATGCCGGGAATCGGGACCGCACGGGTGGCCGCGGCGACCGTGCCGGGACTTTCCCATTCCTTCAACAGCGAGGCCGCGAGCGACGGGGCGGGAGCGCGGGGCATGTCGGCGGCCTTCAGCATGTCGGCAATGGGTGTGATCCCCGCGATGGCTTCCTTTTCGAAGGTGCCCAACCGGTAGGAGACGGCTCCGAGAATCTTTCCATCGAGGATGACCGGGCTCCCGCTCATGCCTGCGATGACGCCGGTGCGCTCCACGTTCTTCCCGTGAAGGCGCGAGAGTATCATGTCCTGCTGCGGCCCGATGGCGTTCTTGAGCACTCCGAGGATCTCCACCTGGAATTCCTCCGGAGTCACCCCCTGAAAGACGGTCCGTCCCACTCCCATCATGCCGGGGCGCAGCTGCGCGGGATCGAAGAAGGGCGACTCCCCCGAGGCAGGCGACGAGAGCTGCAGGGCCACCCAGGCTCCGGGGGCTGCCAGCAGGCAAACCGAGAACAGCCACCGCTTCGAGAGCATCATTCGGTGGCTATTCCTTTTCCCTGCCCTTGAGGCTTCTTTTGATGGATTCCACGATGAAATTCTGCATGGAGGGCTTTTGTTTGCGCACCGACTCGTAAACCAGGCACGGGAGCTTGAGGGAGATCTGGATTCCGTCCTCGCTCAGGGTGTCCAGCCAGCGGGTGAACTTCTCCCAGCTCTCCCACTGCATGGGCTCAACCGAGCCCTTCCCGTAAAGCTCAACGAGCGTCACTTCATCCTTCAGATTGAAAACTACGTTGCCTTCATCGTAATCGGAGAAGTCGGAATAGGCGAAGAATTTCACTTCGCCCGCCGTTTGGTCCTTTCCTTTTACGCTGATTTCCGGCTCCTTGTTGCAGCGCATGATCACCGAATCCCCCCGGCCCTTGAAATGAAAGGCGAGGATCGGATCGGTCCTCCGGTTGTTGTCGGTCGGGGTCTTCAAGGCACGATAGACTCGGCGGGCGATGGCGCCATTGCTGGTATACGCATCCCTGGCCATTTATATCGATCTCCCTGAAAAGGCATAGCAGCCCTGGAGCGCGAGAATAGTAGGGATTTACCCTGCTTATTGTCAAGGCTCCTCCCGAATGTCGGGATTGACCACATTCCACAGTGATGTTTTTCTTTTCCCTTGCTCATCGGGCGATCTCGTCGTATGAGGATATTCAAGTCGGGTTGTTCCTCTGAAGTGCCCGTCCCACAAGGCTTCTGGACGAAGGGGGGAAACCGGTTTGAGCCGGCGCAGGGGATTTATTTTTCCAATTCTGATCTTACTTTCCTCCTTGGCGGGCGCCGCGGGAGTGCCGATCTCCACGGGAGATGACTTCGAGCGGCTCCTCGCCGCCATGCACCCCGACTACACCAACTATATCGGGGCCATCCGCACCGGCTCCACCCGGTTTCATCCCTTGACCTTGTACATGGGTCTGGTTAGGAAGGGGGGGGAAGATCCAACTCTGCCTGAAGACGCGCCGCTTCTCGGCCACGGGGTCAAGAACGACGTGGTCGTTTACGCCGATTCCCGGGAAGCGGGACGAAGCGATGGCTGGGCGATGCTGCTCATCGATCATGAGTACTTTCATGCCCGTCATCTCGCCCGAGGGGATAACACTCCCGTCCCCTCTTTCGGGAGTCCCGAGGTGGACCGGCACTTCTATGAGGCGGTGGCCTGGGGATACAACCTCGCCGAGGCCGAGGAAGGCGAGTACCCGACCTTGACCCACGCCGATTACCTCGAAGCCTTCCGGAATTACACGATGCACTTCGAGTCCTTCCGGGATTACATCCTGCGCCGCGATCGCCATGCCTGGGCCCACTACCGGCGATTCCTTCCCGATCCCGCCTCCCGCGAGCGCACCGTTCTGGCTCGAAACCAGTTAGACCTGCTCCCCTAGCCGAATTTACATCCGCCCGCGAAGCGGCTATTTTGATCCGGTCCTCGGACCCTCCCGGGTGGAGAGCATCTCTTGGATATGGCGCACGTCTCGCTCCGGCTCACCCTCGCCCTGCTGCTGGTGGCTGGTAACGCCTTCTTCGTGGCGGCCGAATTCGCCATCGTGCGGGTTCGCCCAACACGAATCCGGGAGCTCGAGCTCTCGGGGGACCGCCGGGCGCTTCTGGCCGCGGACATCCTCCATCATCTGGACGCTTACCTGTCCGCCTGCCAGCTCGGCATCACCGTGATGAGCCTGGGACTCGGCTGGATCGGGGAGGAGGCTTTTGCTCCCTTCTTCGAGTCCCTCTTCGGCCTGTTCGGCATCGGCTCCGCCCTGGCGGTTCGCTCCGCCGCATTGACCTCCGCCTTCGCTCTGATCACCGCGCTGCACATCATCCTGGGGGAGCTGGTCCCAAAATCCGCAGCCATCCGAAGGCCGGGCCGTCTGACGGTGCGCATCGCCATCCCGCTGCGCCTGTTTTACCTGCTCTCCTATCCTCTCCTGGTATTGATGAATGCCCTCTCCATGCTCGCCCTGCGCGCCTTGGGGGTGCGGCACACCGAGCAGGAGATGCGCCGTTCCGAGGAGGAGCTGAGGATGGTGCTCACCGAGTCTTCGCACCACGGCATTCTGTCGCCCGCGGAAATGGAGATCATGCAGCGGGCCACGCGCTTCTCCGACAAGAAGGCTTCCGACGTGATGGTGTCCCGATCCCGCACGATTGTCTGGAATCCACTGCTGCCCCTGGAAGCCAATCTGGAGCGCGGCCGGAAGTCCGGGCACACCCGCTATCCGGTGGCGGACAAGGCAGGCCTGCGCTTCGTGGGGGTCATCAATGTGAAGGACGTGGTGTGGCTGAGCCCGTACGACCGAGCCTCCTTGGATCTGGATCGAATCCTGCGGCCGATTCTGGTGGTTTCACCTCAAGATAGGATCGATGCGGTGATTCGCGAAATGCGCAGAAAGCGGATCCACATCGCCGCCGTGGAGGAGAAGGGCACGGCCATCGGGATCCTCACGATGGAAGACATCATCGAGGAGATTTTCGGAGAGATCCAGGACGAGTTCGAGCCCGCCCCCTCACCCGCCTGAAAGGCGCCGCGGGGGAGTTATCCTAGTCAACCGCCCAGGAGTGACCATGAAACCCCGTCCCCTTTTACTGTTTGTCACTTGCGCCGCCCTTTCCACCCTCGGGTGGGCCCTCGGTTTCGCCCAATCGCATCACGACCGGAAGCCTGACGAGATCTTCAAGCTGGAGCCGCTTTCCGGCAATGTCTACGCCCT
>JAKEFJ010000209.1 GCA_022616665.1 Acidobacteriota bacterium | reverse complement strand
TGGGCGTCGGCGAGCCGGCGGATGAATCGCCGGCAGGCCCGGGTGGGAACGCCTCCCATGGACACCAGGATGCAGTTGGCGGTCTTCCAATACTTGTGCTTCACCAGTCGTTGGAACATTCCCGCCGTCTCGATGACCAGGATGAATTTGGCTTCGGTCTGGAATTTCAGGTGCTCCACCGAGATGGGAATGGAGTAGGCGCCGGAGCCGAAGCGCGTGCAGTCGATGCGCAGGGGCTTGCCCGTCTCCGAATCCCGGTCCACGATGACCAGCTTTCCCGAGATCTCCCCGCCTTTCTCTTCGGGCACGAAGCCCAGCTGCTCCCGGTTGACCTCGAAAAAAGCCTCCACGTCGTCCATCACCGCGTCCGATTCGGGCTGCTCCAGGAATCGCGCCTCGTCCCAATTCTTCGAGACGTAATAGGCTTCCCGCTTGGTGGCGATGTCGTCGTTCTTCACCAGCTCCTTGGAAAGGGCCATCATGCGCAGAGTCTGGGCGAACGTCTTCACCGTGGAGACGGTGAGGGTGCGCACCTTGCGCTTGCCTCGCATCTCGAAGTGGCCCCGCTTGGGGTCGTACTTGACGTTGCTCAGACTGCGCATCGGAAAGCGCATGCTGGGCTTGTCCTGTTTCAGGATGGTCTTGTGGATGTCCGCTGCGGTCTTCTCAATCCGGCGCACCGTCTCGGCGGCCATGGCCAGCTCTCCTTCCTTGCGAAACCGGCGCGGCGCTAGATTTTCCGCGTCCGCTCCAAAGTGTCCGTCAGCACTTCGACCACCTTCGCCTCTTCCTTGTCGGTGAGACGGAGGATCTCCTTGAGGGCGATCCCGATATGGGGGATGTAGGCCCGGATGTACGAATTCTTCTTCTCCGCATCTTCCAGGCGGCGGCGATGCCGCAGGAACGATCCCAGCCGCCGGCCGCATTCCTGGAGCCCCAGTCGCAGCTCCTTGAGGATTTCAGGATAGGCGGCGACGGCCTCCTTGCTTTCTGAGGTGAACGGGACCCAGACGCTGGCCATGTGCACGAAAAGCACCAGGGGACCCGTGGGCAATGCCCCTTTCCCCTGCTGCAGGGCGTAATGCTTCCAGTCGGTGCCGGTCACGGCCCGGGTGATGGCGCAAGCCGATTGCTGATACTGGAGCGGCACACGGTTGGCGAACCGCCAGAGGTCCACCAGCTCCTCCCCCGGCAGGTCGCCGCCGTAAGCGAGCCCCACCTCCACCGCAAAGGGATTGCCGCGATACACGGACGGCGGTCGGGTCGTAGACGTGAAAAAATCAGCCTTCACGGTCTGCTTCAGCCCTTCCAGAATCAGATCCTCGCCGATGGGGACGATGCAGCTCGTCGGGGGATTCATGATCTTGACCTTGGGTATTGCCCGGAAGAGCGCTTCCACCTGCGCCAGCTTCAAGGATCGCGGGCGGCTCTCCGGGTCGATTCCGGCCGCGCGGCTGATCTCTTCGGCCACTTTCTCGCTGACCCGGGAAAAATCGGATTGCAGCGCCCCCTTCAAGGTTCGCCCGCGCGTCTCGCGCATCATGGCAATGAGCGCCCCCAGCTCCACTCCGTGCGGGTGGGGCCGGATCGCCTGGGGCTCTCGAGGGAGCTGGGAGGTCAGCCGCTCGCGATCCCACCCCTCTCCCTTGGGAGGGCGGTAGTGCACTTCGGCGTGGGGATTCGCCAGGGCGGTCTGGACCACGTAATCGTCCACCGAGCGGCGCCCCTTCTTGTAGGTCCCCGCCAGCTCCATCTCCACGCGCGTGCCGTGCTCCACGTCCCACTCCACCTCGCGGTCCGAGAGGACCTTCGGCTCGTTGCGGGCCGTGTCGATCTGGATTTCAAAGAAGTGGGCGGGCTCTTTCGCCCCGGTGCGGGAGGTGATGCGCAGCGGCTGCCCAGTAGTGAGCTGGGAGTACATGCCCGCCGCGGAAATGCCGATCCCCTGCTGGCCTCGGCTCTGGCGCAGAACGTGAAACTTCGATCCGTAAAGCAGCTTGCCGAAAATCTTCGGGATCTGGGCCCGCACGATGCCGGGACCGTTGTCGGTGATGCAGAGCCGGAAACGATCCTCGCTCAGCTCTTCGATGGCGATCTCGAGCCTCGGCAGGAGGCCAGCCTCCTCGCAGGCATCCAGCGAGTTGTCCACCGCCTCTTTGGTCGCGGTCAAGAGCGCCTTGGCCGGATTGTCGAAGCCGAGCAGGTGCCGGTTCTTCTGGAAAAACTCTGCTACCGAGATCTCCCGCTGGCGGCGGGCCATGGTCTCGGCCGTCTCACGCTTGCGCGCCGGAGCCGTTCGACTCTTCCCCCGCTGCTCCGCCGGCTCGGCCATCCCCGCACCTACCGGCTGCGATGGCGCCTTGATCGATTTCTTGACCGGGACCCGGGCGGGAGGGGGCTCGCTTCGGGAGACTTTGGGCCTGGTCGGCTTGCCGTTTCCTGAGCGCCTTCGACCGGTGGAGACGCTTGGGGGGATCTCCTGCCTATTTCCTGCCTGAAACAGGTCCATCTGGAGAATCTTGCCGCCGGGGTTCTCCGAACGGGTTGCCATCTTGAGCTCCGCCACCGCGCCGGATGCCGACGGTTCCTTCTTCACGTGTCGCTTCCTCCTGCCGCGAGTTCTCCGGGAATCACCCGCGTGCAGCGCGGATTGTAACATTCCCGCCACGCGAGACGTGGAACGAACATGATTTCCGGGCCGCCGGATCCCGAAGCGCGGTACCCTGGAGCAAACCTCCCATGAGGAGGAGGTAGAAACAATCTTGTTCCCCGGGGAGGAGAGAGCGATGCCCGAGACCCGACGACCCGGCAGAAACCCGCGCCAGGGAATGACGGCCAGAGCGCTGAAGAACCGATCTCTGAAAACCGCCTACCGGCCCAGGCGCCGCTTGGCAGCGCCCGGGAAAAAGCATGGAAAGCCGGCCTGAACTGAAACTCTCGCCTGATGTGGCGAGCCAGGTCCGGATCGCGAGGATTGTCGCCGAGCCGGTGGCCATTAAGCCCTCAACGGACAGACTACTCGGCGAGATCGAACGGCTTCGTGACGCCTTGGTGGCTCGGCACGCCGGCCGAGCCCCGGGAGAGATCGAAGGCCTTGGCCACGCCCGGGAGCTGTATCGCTCGTTTCGCATAGATCCGACCCATACGCGTCCCTCTTCCGAGGCCTTGCTGCGGCGCCTGCTGCAAGGGAAGCCGTTCCCCCAAATTCTGAACGCGGTGGATCTGTGCAATCTCCTCTCCCTGCAATTTCTACTCCCTCTTGGCCTGTACGACGCGGAGAGGATCCAGGGGCCGGTCGTTCTGCGCCGTGGACTGCCCGCTGAGTCCTACGCGGGGATCCACAAGGAAGCGGTGAATCTGGAGGGAAGGCCTGTTCTGGAGGATTCCGTCGGTCCCTTCGGCAACCCCACCTCCGATTCGCTGCGAACCGCAATCACTCTCTCGACGCACCGGCTCTGGCTGGTCATTTTCGCTCCGGGATCCTTTCCCAGGGCGATGCTGGAGGAATTTTCGCGGATCGCCCGCGATGCCATGGCTATGCATCTCCCCGAAGCGGGCAGCCGCGTGGAGACTGCCATGGAAATCCTCCCTTGAATTGGGAAAGTTCGTCCACTTCAGTTGACAGGATTCACTGTGCGCGCGCGGGAGCGACCTTCGATTATTCTGCAAGACGCTCACGCCTGTCCCATAACTGCTCTGATGAGAAAGGCTTACGATCACCGCTCGAGTGAACCAAGAGCTTGGCGCGTTTCTCGCTACGATGCGAGCGACTCTGGAGGTGAACCATGAAAGAAACGAGACGCACAGCGATCACCCGAGCATGGAAGAAGCTAGCCATCGCAATACCCACCCTGATAGTGCTCCTTTCCGCAATTCCCACCGATTCCGCCGCCGACAGTGGCCACCGGGGACGCGGGCACGCTTACGGACATTACAAAAGGTCGCGCGTTTACGCGGCCCCGAACTGGGTCGTGCCCCGCCACATCTACGTGGAGAATCGCAGCCTTTACCAACCGTACCTCCTCGGCAGGGCTTACTATGGCCCGCATCGCCACTACCACTCCACCTATCAATTTCCGGTCTACGTGAACGGGTTTGTGGCGTACCGGCCCTATGCCTACTGCGGGGACCAGGTCTTCATCAGCGCTTCAGCGCCGCTTCCCAGGTTGGCGTTCAACGTTACCTTCGGCGTGCCGCCGGCCCCGTACGGGCCCATTCCCTTCCCATTCGGCGGCTACATCAGCTACCACCAAGAAAGCTGGGACGATGATGACGACTAGCGGGCGGCACTAAACGGCCCGCTTCGCTCGAGGGCCCCGAGTGCGGTCGCGTTCGGGGCCCTTTCTTTTTCCTGGGATCCCCGCCTCCGCTCAGGTGCCTTCCGAGGGATTCTGCCGCGGAGCTCGAAGCGGGATGTCTCCTGGAATGCCGCATAGGATCAAGGCCACGAGTACCGGGATAAAGGCGTCGAACTGTCTGACTTCGTGGAACTGGCCGTACACGAAGGTCGTGGCGGCCAACAGCGGCAGCAGGATGATCGCCCGCCGCAAACGCTGCGGGGCTCGGCGATACCCGAGCATCGCCACTCCCATCCAGATGCAGGGTCCCAGGTAGCGCAGGAGCAGTCCGGGGGTTGGGTGGAGCAGCTCATCGATATTGGTCTGCAGTCGAAGCTCGGGGGCGGCGTGGGACGGGAGCAGCCAGAACATCAAAGCCCGCACCCCTCCCCAGGTCGCCAGCTGCAGCAGCACTTGCCCCCAGATCCGCCGCTGCTTGAGGCCCTCCGGAAAGTGGATAGCCACGAAGACCGGCACCAGCAGGAGCGTGATCTCGTGGTTGAAGGTCCCGACCGCCAGCAGCAGGAGGTAAGCAAGGAAGTGATTCGTGAATAAACAGTAGAGACCAGCACTGAAGAAAAACACGACTCCGAAATCATAGAAATCGTAGTAGTGCAGGGTGGGGATCAGAATGATGGCGAGAAGAAACTGCGCCACGATGGACAGCTCCTCTCGAACGAACAGGGCGCCCCATCTCCGGATCGCCTCGAAGGCCAGGAGAATGGCGACGAGCTGGGAGAGGAGAAAACACTTCAGATAGCCCAGCGAGGGAATCGCCGCCTGAATCCCGTCGGCCAGGAGCACGAAAAGCACCCGGTGGCCCACCGGCGGGGGAAAAGAGAAATTCATGATGCTCTGGAGGGGCATCCAGGCGCCTTCGTATCCGTAATCCTTCAGGACACGGAAGCACACCCAGCTGTTTCCCAGGAGGACAAGGAGGTAAAGGAGACGCCGGCGCAACCCAATCCTCCGTTTAGCCCCGAGTAGGGTGCCTCGGCACCCATCGTATCTCCTTCGACGCCGAGTCAGCAATGAGGGCTGTCTCGAGGCAGTGTCGCCTTAGCGCACTCATCGGCCTTGCGAGACCTGAGTCGCGCAACGCCCTCTCCCAGGCAGTCACTTGCCTGGCATGCAGGGTGCGGAGTAGTGTCTCGCCCCATGACGGCAGGGTGGAAGAGACGCGACACGCTGCTCCTGGCCCTCATCGTGACCGGCGGGGCCGTGGCTCGCTTCTACGGCCTGGCCTTCGGCCTGCCTCACCAGGGCGTTCGTCCGGACGAGCTGACCCTCATCGCAAGAGTCATGAACTTCTTCTCGTGGGATTTGAACCCCCGCTTCTTCAGCTACCCCTCGCTCCTCATGTACATCCTTTTCGCTGCTTACAACACCTATTTTTGGCTCGGTCTAGCGCTGGGGAGGTTCCAGTCCATCAGCGATTTGATCGCCGCCTATGCCCGGGACCCGTCGAGTTTCTATCTCATCAGCCGGGGCATCTCTGCGCTCTTCGGAACGCTTTCCATCCTTGCTGTGTACAAGGTGGCCTTTCGGCTCTTCGGAAAGGTGGAGGCTCTCCTGGCGGCGTGCTTCCTCGCTTTCGCCTACCTGCACGTGCGGGACTCCCATTTTGGCACGACGGATGTCCCGGTCACGTTTTTCGTCATCGCGTCCTACGTTGGCATGGGCGCGCTCTGGGATTCCCCTTCCACGCGACATTCCACGGTGGCGGGTCTTTTCGCGGGACTTGCCGCTTCCACGAAATACATGGGAGTCCTGCTCTGGGCGCCCATGCTCCTGGCCCGGCTGCTCGCGCCAAGTTCTGCCGACCGACCCCGACCCCAATCCCGGGACTGGAGCCTGATCCTGTTCGGACTGGCCTTCGCCGCCGCTTTTCTGGCCGGGACTCCGTTTGCCCTGGTGGAGGCCACTCGGATTCGCAGCGACTTCGCCCGAGAGGTGCGGGCCGTTTGGGCCTTCGGGTATCCCCTTCCCCCCGGATGGATCTATCACCTGACTTGTTCCTTGCGCTACGGCCTCGGCGTGCCCCTCTTCGGCGCCTCCCTGGCAGGTTGTTTCGTGCTTCTCCGCAGGGATTGGAGGAAGGCTTCCTTCCTCCTGAGTTTCCCCCTTCTGTACTACACGCTGATGGGCAAAGGAAACCGGGACTTCGTCCGGTACGCCATTCCACTGGTTCCATTTCTCTGCGTCACGGCCGCCGTTTTTCTGGCGTATCTTCACACCCTGGCCCGCAGGAGACTCTCTGATGCCTGGGGCTCGATACTCCTGGCAGCCGCCGCCTGCCTGCTGCTCGTCCCCTCCATCGTCTCGGTGGTGAGATTTGACTCGCTCCTCTCGATGGAGGACACCCGTGTCTCGGCCAGGCGGTACGTGGAGCGGCTCATTCCGGCCGGGAGCACCATTGCGGAGTTCAGCGCCTCCTTCGGGGAGCTGGAGCTCAGCCCGACTGCCACTTCCCTGCAGAAGCTGCTCGAGTCCGCAGCGGGGACGAGGGTGCAGAAGCAGATCGATCGGGCAAGATGGAATGACGTGCAGGCAGGACGGAGAGCGGGCTATGAGCTATGGCGGTACGACCCTGAAACGAAGCGGTTTGTGGCGGAGGGCGGGGCGGTCCCGGGAAATCCAGACTATCTCATCGTGGAAGATTCGCCGCTTCGGTTCTATCCGGCAAAGGTGCCGCCGGAAATCCGGGACCTGACAAATCGTGGCTACGTCCTGAAAAAGTCCTTCCTGGCCTACGGGGAGCTTTCGGAGGGCACGATCTTCAACGAGATGGATGCGCTGTACATCCCCTTTGCCGGTTTTGCAGGTTATGAACGGCCGGGGCCCAACATTTTCATCTACCAAAGGGCCCCTTAGACGCTGGGTGCCGTGGTTTGAGGAGGGATTCGCGGGGGCGGGCGCTTACTGCGCGACCTCGACCGGCAGTGGTCGCGCTTCTCGATGAGCACTTTCCTCGGTGCCGACACCCTTCGACCCCTTTCTGCGGATCGCGTGGGACGTCTTGACCATACCGTAGCGGCTCAGAAGGTAGTTGCGGGAGAAATGAGACACGGCCGGTCCCAGGTCCACGACACCACCTCGGAAGCGGCGGAGGATGCCGCTCATGGAATAGGCCTCGCGCAGGAAGTAGTAATACCCTTCCTGCAACTCATCCACGGTCATCTTCTTCGGCCGGACCAGGACGTGGGCCCCGTCGAACAGAGGCCAGTTATAGTCCATCGCCACGTCCGATTCGGCCGGGCAGTAAGCCCATGGGAGGAAGTCGTTACCCGCCAGCGCGTCCTTGAAGGTCCCGGTCCCGGGGTAGGGCTGAATGATATTGGCCACCACGAAATCGATTCCCGTCTTGTAGATGAACTCCAGGGTCTGATCGAAGCTGGATCGATCGTCCCCGTCCAACCCGAAGACGAAAGCCCCCATCACGTTGATTCCCGCGTCGTGCACGCGCTTCACCCGCTCCTCCATGCATTTCGTGTCGTTCGACCATTTGTCCAAATGGTCGATCGCGGTCTGGCTCACCGACTCGATTCCCAGGAAGAGATCGCGGCATCCGCTTTCGTAGGCAAGCTTGAGGAGATCGGGCTTTTCCGCGAGGTCGATGGTCAGCTCGGCCGCCCAGGGACGATTCAGGGGTGCCACTGCCTCACAAAGGGCCCGGAACGAGCCCGGAGCGTTGTACAGATTGTCGTCCCAGAAGAAATACTGATCGGTGAAGCCCGGACCCATCCGTCTGATGAGTCGATCTCCGTACCGAGTGCCGATGACGGGGAATTTGACCAGGAACCTGAGCAGGTGGTTATACAGTCCCGGCCCGATCTCGTCGATAGTTTCCCGGGTGTGTCTCGGACCCTGGCCGCGCAGATCGTCCACGACATCCGCCACGTCTCGATTTCGAACCGTGGGACCGTTGGTCAGGAAGACAGCGCAGAAGTGACAATCCAACTTGCAGCCCCGGGCGAGCGTCGTGGACGCCACGATTTGCTGGGGCCTGCGTTTCAACCCGTCCCAGATTCCCATGTCCAGCACCAGGGTGCCCCGGTCGCGGATTCGGTCGAACTTCGCCCGGTACGCCGATTGCACGGGACGCCCCTGCTGGATATCCCGCAACAGCTCCGAGGCCGCCCATTCCCCTTCTCCCACGACGGCCGCATCGAGGTGTCCCCAGCGTGGGCCCTCGTCGGGGATGGCGGAAGCATGGGCTCCACCCATGATCACAGTGAGCCGCTTCCCCGCCGCGGCGTAAGCCTGACGCGCTTCGCGAGCCCGCCGGTAGGCTTCCCGTGCGGAGTTGGTGTAGGCGGTGATGAAGAGGACGTCGTGATCGCCACGGCGAAGATCGAGCTTGTCGTTCAGGATCTCTTCGAACGGGGTGGGGCCCTCAATCTTGTCATGCTGCACTGCAACCTGCGTGTCTTCCCCGAGGACTCCGTTCTGCCGGAGGAAGCCGACCAGGTACGGGAACCCAATGCCGGGGCTGCGGACGAACGGACCTATGGAACGCTCAAGCAGTCCCAAGATGCCCTTGCGGCGAATGGGCTCGTCGACGACGTAGGAATCGCGAGGTGTGAGACAGAGCAGATTGCCGATGGACGCCAGTAGGGCCTCCTGGATCGAATACCGCGGGGAGAATGGCGGGTTGTATCCTACCCTCGACGCCCATGGAGATCAACCGACCGTCGCTTCTGAACCGAAGCTTCCTTGACGAAATGCGCATATTCCACTAGGCTGTCTCCACCGTAGCCTTCGATTGACAAATCCAACCGCAGGCAACGCGCTTTAACGAGGAGGCCCGGGGGGGTTTTCGTCCACCCACTCGAGGTCCAGGTGAACGGACGTGGCCGTCCCTATCGGACGGGCAGAAAGAGGAGCAGGTCCATGGCAACAGGCAAGGTGAAGTGGTTCAACGCGGAGAAGGGTTTCGGCTTTATCAGTCCGGACGATGGTTCCAAGGATGTGTTCGTCCATCACTCCGCCATTACTGGGCAGGGTTTCAAGAGCCTGAGCGAAGGTCAGAGCGTCGAGTTCGAGATCGGCGAAGGACAGAAGGGTCCCGCGGCGAAAAACGTCCGTCCTCTCTGAAGCTCACACCATTGATTTCCATTCCTAGGGGTTCCCGGGGGAACCCCGATCCCCTTCCGGGAAGAAAGCGAGATGGGCAAAAAGCTGTTCGTCGGTAATCTTTCCTTCGACACCACGGACCAGGATCTACGGGGATTCTTCACCACGGTTGGCAAGTGCGTGAGCGCCACCGTGCTGATGGATCGCGCCACCGGTCGCTCACGCGGCTTCGGCTTCGTGGAAATGGAAACGGAAGATGAGGCGCTTCGCGCCATCACTCAGCTCAACGATCAAGAGCTCCAGGGGCGAAGAATCAGCGTGAGCGAAGCGCGGGAGCGAGGCACTTCGGGGCCGCCCAGAGGCCAGGGGTTTTCTCGACCCTTCGGATCCGACTCGCCCCCGTCCCGGGGAAGGTCCTTTGGACCGGATCTCCCCCCTTCCCGCCCGAAATTCCGCAAGGAAGGAGGAAGCCGCAGGGGCTTGCGCGGGAGGAAGCGCAGCCTTTAGTCGTCAGCTCAGGGGACCGACTCCGCTCGCGAGGAAATGACCCATGGGGAAAAAATCGAGGCCATCCTTCAAGAAGCGCCAGAAGGAAATGGCAAGGCAGCAAAAGCAGCAGGACAAGCAGGCGCAAAGGCGCGCCAAGAGCGAGCAGCGCGGCACCGCCTCCCCGAGGGTCGGCGGCGAGGACCCCGACATCGAGGGAATACGACCGGGCCCTCAGCCTTTGCCGGACGAATTCCTCTATCTTCCTGACCGCGAGCGCCCCAAAGATCCTACCGAGGGCAGCTCGTAGCGGTTCCAATTCCCCTTCAAGCCGACCGATTCCTCCTGACCCCAGGTGTTCATGGACAGGGCGGGATGCTGCTGTCCCTCGCACTGCTCCCGAAGGTCCCCACTCCGCAGGGATTCACGGCTCGCGCGAGGTACCAGTACCCCTCCCCGATGACCGGATCGGGCCGCGCATCCGTGTAGGAATTGCCTAGGCCTCCCTGGAGACAAGTACTCGAGGAGAAGCCGGAGCCGGGCAGTTCGGATAACGTCCCCGAGACCAGATCAAAGTGGGTTGCGGGACCCGCCAAGGCGTCCTGCGAATCCCAGAAGAGGTTGGCCGGATTTCCGGGATCCACATTCAGGTTCGTCACCTCGAAGGGCTCGAGCCAGACGAATGGATTTGTGTCGATGCAGTCGTTTCCGCCACAGAGCGCGTCGACGTGGGCGTCTCCATCCAGATCTGCGGGTGTCCCCCCCTGGCAGACACCCGCCAGGCAGGTGTCTCCCTGGGTGCAGGCGTTCCCGTCGCTGCAGGTCGTGCCGTTCGGTTTCTCGGGCCCCGCCCCGCACACTCCGGTCGCTTCGTCGCAAGTCCCGGGATCGTGGCACTCATCCGATGCCGTGCAGATTACCGGGCTCGCTCCCG
>JAKEFJ010000208.1 GCA_022616665.1 Acidobacteriota bacterium | reverse complement strand
GCGGCCGGATCGGGAGCGCGGTTTATGGGGCTTGTGCACCACACCGACGCCGAGCGTGAGTATGCCTACGACCGCAAATCTCCCATCGGGACTCTCGACAAGGCCTGGGATGAGGCCGTGGCGAAGGGGTGGAGCGTCGTGGACATGAAAAAGGACTGGAAGGTGATCTTCCCCGTCGGAAACTGAGATTCCCGCCCGCCCGGGCCTTCTCATGCTGGCGAGGGTGGTTGTCAAATCTTGTAAAATCACGGCCGGGCCTCTTGTCACATCGGTCCGTCCCTTCTATCATCCTGGGCAGTCGGATCCCTAAATGACGCCGGCCGTCGGCCGGCTCCCCCCTGGAGGTGAACAGTGAAAAGGCTACTCGCAATCGGATCGATGGCGCTCTTGTGCGCCGCGCTGGCTGTCGGCACCACGGCTTTCGCCGGCGGAGCGGATTGCCACGCCAACAAGGCGGATGCTGCGAGCGCCTCGGCCAAGCACGAATGCAACATGACGGCTGAGGAGTGCGCCCAGGAGATGCAGAAGAACATGGCCACGCGCGGCTGGCTGGGCATCGTCATGGATAAGAGCGATGAGGCAGCCATGACCATCACCAAGGTCTATCCCGGCAGCCCCGCGGAGCAGGCGGGATTCCGCGCCGGAGACAAGATCGTTTCCGTCAACGGCGTCCAGGTGAGCGACAAGAACGAGGAGAAGCTCCACGGGATGCTGAAGAAGTCGAAAATCGGAGATCAGGTGACCTACGTGGTGGAGCGCGGCTCGGAGGACGTGACGCTCAAGGCCACGCTGGCGCAGATTCCACAGGATGTTCTGGCGCAAAACGTAAACGAACACATCAAAGCCGACCACGCGGTGGCGAAGAACTAGCCGACAGCGCTCCTCTATCGAGACGGCCGGAGAAAGATGTTCCGGCCGTCTTTTTTTACCTCCCCCCAGAGCGTCCCGAAGTCTTCGACTCTCGGAACCAACCCTAAGGATCGTGCGGCTCGCGTAAGCCTTCCCAATCCAAACCACTGTGACCTGACGCTTGCACCGGAATCCCTGAAGGGCTATCCTCCGCGGCACACGATCCTCCGACACACTAGTGAAGCCCTTGGCGCAAGGAGGCGCACATGAAGCACGCATTCCACCGGCTCGCGAGTCTTACGCTTCTAACCTGGCTCCCGGCCGCCGCCCTGGCGCAGACCGGAGGTGCGGCTCCCGTCGTCAAGATTGAAATCGCCCGCACCATCCAGGCGGTAAACTTCAAGCCGAAGCAGAGCGCCAAGGTTGATTTTGTCGGCACTGAGCTGATGCATCAGGCCAAGGGCCAGGCTAGAGTCGACGTCGACGCCAGTGGCGCGAAGATCGAAGCCTCATTCGACAAAATGGAACCTCCCACCAAGTTCGGGCCTTATCTCACCTACGTCCTCTGGGCCATCACTCCGGAGGGGCGAACGAGCAATCTGGGCGAATTGAAGCTGGATAAGGACAGGGCCAGTGTCGGTACCACGACCCGCTTCCAGTCCTTCGGCCTGATCGTGACAGCCGAGCCCTACTATGCCGTCGCATTCCCCAGCGAGGCGGCGGTGCTGCAGAATTCGCTGGACAAAGACCTGCAGAAGCAGGCCGAGCCAATCCAGGCCCAGGCGGAGCTTTTCCGGCGAGGACAGTATTCGTATCTAAAGGCTCCAACGATAGACCCCAAAGCAAAGATACCCAACGACCTGTACCAGGCGCGCAATGCAGCCGCAGTGGCCCTGGAAGCGAAGGCGGACCAGTTCGCGCCGGAAAGCTGGGCCAAAGCGAAGCAGCTTCTGGACCAGGCCGAGGCTTACCAGCTGAGCAAGAAGGGGAAGGAAAAGGATCAGGTCGCTGGAATCGCGCGTCGAGCGGTCCAGGCGGCGGCAGATTCACGCATGATCGCAACGCAGCGTGGCGACCAGGCGCAGCTCGAGGCCGATAAGAAGGCGGCTGCGGAACGCGAGGCGCAAGTCATGGCCGAGGCACAGTCCGAAAAAAAGGCGGCTGCGGAGCGCGAGGCCCAGGCCGTCGCAGCTGCCGAGAAAGCGGAAGCAGCCAGAAGCGCGGCGCTGTCCGGCGAGCAGCAGGCAAAGGCTCTAGCCGCGACCGCAAATCAACAAGCGGCCGAGGCCGCAAGCGCCGCCGCGACGGCGGATGCGGCCCGCAGCGCGGCGCTGGCCCAGGAGCAGGAGGCGAAAGCACAGGCCGCTGCTGCCACCCAGTCAGCCTCCGAGCTGCGTGCCAGTCTCCTGGAGCAATTCAATAAGCTCCTTCCCACCAAGGACTCTCCGCGCGGCCTCATCGTCAACCTTGGGGGCGTGAACTTCCCCAGTGGCAAGGCCGATCTGAGCGTGAACGCCAAGGAGAGACTGTCGCGTTTTTCGGGCCTGGTCGCCGCCCATCCCGACCTGAAATTTCAGGTGGAGGGCCACACCGACAACGTCGGTGATGCCACGTTCAACCAGAAACTCTCCCAAACCCGCGCCGAGGCGGTGCGGGATTACCTCGTCCAGCAGGGGGTCCCGGCCGAGTCGATCTCAGCCGAAGGCCTGGGAGACGCCGATCCGGTCGCCAGCAACAATACCAGCGAGGGTCGTGCCCAGAACCGCCGGGTCGAGATCATCGTTTCCGGGGACGTGATCGGCACGCCCCTGGGCAAGTGATCGAGCCGATGCAGCGATCCAGGGTAAGGCTCCGATTCCCTGCGAATTCATTACGCGATCAGCGGCACTGAGTGGGAAGATTCTCGACGGGCGGGGGAGGCGCGCCGTCAGTCGGAGCGGCCTCCGGCGACTTTCCGTCGGGTGGACTCCCGCTCTTTCATGGCGACGTAATCGCGGGGGGCGGGGCCGAGGTAGATCTGTCGCGGGCGGGCGATCTTGGTCTCAGGATCCCGAAGCATCTCCTCCCACTGCGCCATCCAGCCGGCGGTGCGCGGAATGGCGAAGAGGCTCGGGAATAGATCCAGCGGAAAGCCCATGCTCTGATAGATGAGACCCGAATAGAAATCCACGTTCGGATACAGCCGGCGGCTGACGAAATATTCGTCCTCCAGCGCGATGCGCTCCAGCTCCAGGGCGATGTCCAGCAGCGAGTTTTTCCCCATCTCGGCGAAGACCTGATCGGCCATCTCCTTGATGATTCGCGCCCGGGGATCGTAGTTCTTGTAAACTCGGTGGCCGAATCCCATCAGACGCCGCTCCCCCGCCTTCACCCGCTTGATGAACTCAGGAACCCGGCTCAGCGAGCCGATCTCGCGGAGCATGCGGATGACCATTTCGTTGGCTCCGCCGTGAAGCGGTCCGTAGAGCGCGGCCGTGGCGGCCGCCACGGCGGAGTAGGGATCCACCTGGGACGAGCCCACGCCCCGCATGGCGCTGGTGGAGCAGTTCTGCTCGTGATCGGCGTGCAGAATGAACAGGACGTCCAAGGCCCTCTCCAACACCGGCTTCGGTCGATACTTAAGCTCCGTCAGCTTGAACATCATGTTGAGGAAGTTGCCGGTGTAGGAAAGATCGTTGTCGGGGTAGGCGTAGGGCCTCCCGATGCTGTACCGGTAGGCGAAAGCCGCCAGGGTGGGCATCTTGGCGATGAGCCGCACCGACTGCCATCGACGGGACTCCGGATTGTTGATGTCCTTGGCATCGGCGTAGAACGTGGACAACGCGCCGACCGTGGAGACCAGCATGCCCATGGGATGGGCATCGTGCCAGAACCCTTCCATGAATTTCTTGATGTTCTCGTGGAGGAGGGTGTGGGTGGTGATCTGGTGGATCCAATCCTCTTGCTCCGAGCGGGTTGGAAGCTCCCCGTTCAGGATCAGGTAGGCCACTTCGAGATAGTTGCTCTTCTCCGCGAGCTGTTCGATGGGATATCCGCGGTAATTCAGGATTCCCTTGTCGCCGTCGATGTAGGTGATGGAGCTTTTGCACGCGGCGGTGTTGGTGAACGCCGGATCGTAGGTCATCAATCCGAAATCGTCCGGCGAGGTCTTCATCTGGCGCAGGTC
>JAKEFJ010000207.1 GCA_022616665.1 Acidobacteriota bacterium | reverse complement strand
GGATTGTTCCAGAAGGCTTCGATGGCCTCGTGCATGTCCCTCAACGCGCCCAGCTCTTCCGGCTTCAATCCGCTGTCCCGGATTCGGGCGCTGGTCACCGCCAGCTCCGCCAGGGTTTTCGTGCCCTCCTGGCCCTGCAGGAGTGAATCCAGAAAATCCAGTTGGGGAGGAGTCCAGGAAGACTCCTTCAGCTCGAGCAGGTCCTGAATCCATTCCAGCAGCTTCTGTCGCGCCGCAGCGCCGGGGTCTTTTCTGGCGGCCATCTGCATCACCTCCCGAGTGAGGTCAAGAACCACCCCAGGCCAGCAGAGCCAAGGCAATGGCGCTGGACACTACCATGAGCCCCGCCGGCATGAACTTCCCGCCTTTCAGCCACCGCATCGCGAAGAACACAAGAAGCAGCAACGCCACCGCCATCGCCAGCCTCGGCCCGATCGGGTCCCCACGTAATATGAGAATCGCTGCCAGGAGCAGGAACGCTGCCGAAACGAGGCCGGCCACCAGGGAGGCTCGGCTGCGAGCCTTGCGATACCCCGTGATGCCCCCCGCGAGAACGAGGCCTCCATAAACCACCGAGGTGAGCGCCGCGAGCATCATGGTTTCGCGTCCCTCCCGGCTCGGGTTCCTCCGTCGGTCTCCTCCAGCCAGCGAGCATAAGCCCAAAGGTCGTCCAGATCGCCGGGCGAGAACCGCCGGTAAGCAGGCATCTGAATTCTCTGGCGAGCCGTGAAGCGCGCTGCTACCGGGTTCGATTCGAATCGGGCAATTCGCCCTTCCCGCACCCAGGCATCGAATTCGCTGCGATCACGGACCGTGTCGTGGAAGTCGGGACCGTACCAGCCAGGTATGAATCCGGCGAACGAGCCGGGATTGGGCAGGCCTCCGGAGCCGTTGGGGCCATGGCAGCTGAAGCAGCCCCAGGTGCGGGCCTGGTTGAAGCCGCGCTCTTCGGGGCTGCCGGAGGGAGGTGACACCATCGCCGCGAGGACTTTGAATGCGGCGGTGAGGTCTGCCAGATCGCTTCCCCGGAGGGCACTGCGAAAAGCGGGCATCGCCACCTCGGCTTTGGGAGGCGTCCCGCTGGCAGTGGAAGGATCGGGGCTTGCCACTTTGGGAATGCTGCCATCGAGTATGTAGCGCTGGATGTCGGAATCGTTCTGCACGTACATCATGGACATCCCGCCGTTCCAGGCGGGCACCTCCAGATTGTCTCCTCCCGGGTCTTTGAGGCCGGCGGTGCCCAGGTTGCCATGACAGGAGAAACAACCCAATTCCCTCGCCCTCACCACGCCGCGGCGCACGGGGTTGGAGGAGCGGTGCGCCCAGTAGATCTGAAACACCCACGGACCCGCCACGAGCGCGACCAGGATCAGCGCCAGGCCGGACAGGATCCATCGGGCGAACAGACGGCGTCGCACAGGGTGCTCCCAGCTGGTGGCGACGGTTAAATACCGTCGGGAAACAAAGGACGCTAAGTCTAGAACGGAATGTCCCTCGGTGCCAGCGGGCCTGTTTTGAAATCGTCGGCTGTCAGTGTAAGGTTATGCGGTCTTGAGAGGGATGCTCGTGTCCCGCGGACGCCATTCTGGCAACCCGACACGAGCTTACGCAGGAGGTTTTCATGCCGCAGCGCGCCGGCGCTCTGTCCCGTTCTAAAGCAGTTCTTGAAATTCACGCAGGCTTGCGGAGGGTGAGCCGGGGATTCCGGCTGCTCACCCGCGAACTGATGGAAGAGGCGGCCCGTTCGACGGGTGGACGCCGGAGGAAAGCATCGCCGCGCCGGCGCATCCACGGGCGTTACATCGGCCTCATCCGCAACCTGTCGCCACGCGCCAAGGCCCAGGTGAGGGCGGTGCGTGCCCGGCGAGGAGTCGCGGCGGCCATCAGGAAGGCCCTGGAGATGCGGCGCACCCGCTGACGTGCGAGTCCGTGACCGACCGCTCCTGATCTTTGACGGCGATTGCCATTTCTGCCGCCGCTGGATAGCCCGCTGGCGCCAATTGACGGGCGAGCGGATCGAATACGCCCCCTACCAGGAAGTGGCGGTCCTTTTCCCGGACATCTCGCCCGAAGCTTTCCGTCGATCGGTTCAATTCGTTGAGATCGACGGGAGCGTCACTCAGGGGGCAGAGGCGGTCTTCCGGTCGCTGGCCTATGCTCCTTATCGCGGGTGGCTTCTCTTGGTCTATCGCCAGGTGCCACTCGCGGCCCCGCTCGCCGAGCGCTTCTACCGCTTCGTCGCAGCGCACCGGATTGGGTTTTCTCGACTTACACGCTGTCTTTGGGGAGCTAGCGTCGAGCGACCCTCCTACCTTCTGACTCGCTGGCTCTTCCTGCGCATGCTCGGAATCATCTTCTTCATCGCTTTCGTGTCCTTCGGAATCCAGGCCAAGGGGCTGGTGGGCTCCGAAGGAATCCTTCCGGCGGAGAAGACTCTGGAAAGAGCCGCTGCTTCTCTCGGGCCGGAGCGGTATATGAGATTTCCCACGCTTTCCTGGCTCAGCCGAGACGAGCCAGGCGTGGATCTGCTCTGGATGGGGGGTGCGGCGCTCTCGGTGCTGCTCATCGTGGATGCGGCCCCCGGGCCCATCCTGGCGCTGTTGTGGGCCCTCTATCTCTCGCTGTCATCTCTCGCCGGGGTCTTCCTGGAGTTTCAGTGGGATATTCTGCTCCTGGAGACGGCGTTTCTGTCCATCTTCTTTGCGCCGTGGAAACTGCTGACCGGAATCTATCGCGATACCCAGCCATCGCCCGTCGCCCTGTGGCTGCTGCGTTTTCTCCTTTTCCGGCTCATGTTCGCTTCGGGAGTCGTCAAACTGGCCAGCGGAGATTCCACCTGGTGGAATCTGACAGCCTTGCAGGTGCACTTCGAGACCCAGCCGCTTCCCACCTGGATTGGCTGGTACGCCCATCAGCTCCCCGATTGGGCTCTGAAATGGAGCACGGTCGGTATGTTCTTGGTGGAGCTGGTGCTGCCGTTTTTCATCTTTCTGCCGCGGCGGGGACGGCTGCTGGCCTTCGCGGGATTTGTGATCTTCCAGCTCACCATCGCGCTGACGGGCAACTACTGTTTCTTCAATCTCCTGACCATCGCCCTCTGCGTTCTGCTGCTGGACGACACACTGGTGGCCCGCTTCTTCCCGGCGGGAATGGCGGCCCAATCGGAATCGCCGCGGCGGCCGGGCGTGACGCGGTGGGTACGTGCCGGCGTGGTGGCGTCGCTGTTCGTGCTGATTCTTCCCCTGGAGTGCATGGCGCTCTCCCGCTGCTTCCGGCGGCCGTTGCCCTGGCCCGAAGCCCTGGAGCGATGGCAGGAAGAGGTCTTCCCGTTTCGGGTGGTGGCAGGGTACGGGCTGTTCAGCCGGATGACGACGACGCGACCGGAGATCATCGTGGAGGGGAGCAACGACGGGCAGACCTGGCTGCCGTACGAGTTCAAGTGGAAGCCGGGAGACCTGAAGCGCCGCCCGGCGTTCGTGGCGCCACACCAGCCCAGACTCGACTGGCAGATGTGGTTCGCGGCTTTGGGAGATCTTCGTTCCAATCCATGGTTTCAGAGCTTCCTGGTGCGGCTCTTCCAGGGATCCAAAGAAGTGCTGGCCCTGCTGGACAAGAATCCCTTTCCCGAATCGCCCCCGCGCTACCTGCGGGCCGTGCTTTACGAGTACCATTTCACGGATGAGGCCCAGCGCCGCCAGGACGGCGCCTGGTGGCGCCGCGACATGAAAGGCCTCTACTGCCCGCCGATCTCCCTGCGAAAGGACTGATCGCTCTCAGTTCACGTAGCCCAGCGAGCGCAGCTTCTTCTTGGCTTCCTCGTCAAGCTCGGGAGGCTCCGGAGTGCGCCCGCTGACCCGGTAAAGATCCAGCGCCTGATAGACGGGAGACTTTCGCGCCACCTCGGCACCATAGGTCGGGTGTTTCTCGCTCCGATCCTTCTCAAGGTCGAAAAGCTCATAAAGGTTCCCGCTGGAGGTGGGGTAGTCGATGAGCTTGTACCGCTCCCCGCGGGCGGAGAAAATCAAACCCCGCGGCGGGAAGGTCAGC
>JAKEFJ010000026.1 GCA_022616665.1 Acidobacteriota bacterium | reverse complement strand
CGGATCCGAGCTGCGAGCTTCCCGATCCCTGCCCGCCGAACATCTGCAACTGCTTCTGACGCTTCTCAAGCTCGCGTGACCCCGGCGCCGGTTTTCGGCGGCACCGGGGTCATTTTTTTGCATTTCGAGCAACCCGGATCTGAGCTCATTCTGGCGCAGCTCAGCGGCGGCCCAGGCCGCTTGGGCAGGCGTCCGCAAACAGGCCTCCGGCCCGGCATCCTGTCCTCGGACCTTGTCGCTGGGCCCGTTCATCCGCTAGAATCAGCCCGCTCTCCTTCCAGGGATCGCCGAGGAATCAGCCGACATGAGCAGTTCAGGAACGGTTCAAATCATCGGCGCCGGGCTCGCCGGCTCCGAGGCGGCGTGGCAGATTGCCCGCCGCGGCCATCGGGTGGATCTCTTCGAGATGCGTCCCGTGCGGACGACGGCGGCTCACAGGACTGCCGATTTCGCCGAGCTGGTCTGCAGCAACACCTTCAAATCCGACAGTCTGGACACAGCCACGGGATTGCTGAAGGAGGAGATGCGGCGCTGTGACTCGCTGATTCTGAGGGTGGCCGATGCGACGCGTATTCCGGCAGGCACGGCATTGGCGGTGGATCGGGAGCGCTTCGCAACCGAAGTGACCCGGGCGCTGGAATCCCAGCCATTGATTCAAATCCATCGGCAGGAGGTCGAGGTGATTCCCAAACAGGGAATCGTCATCGTCGCTACGGGACCGCTGGTGTCCGAATCCCTGTCCTCGGACATCGCCCGCTTCACCGGGCGCGGCTATCTCTATTTCTTCGACGCCGTCTCTCCCATCGTCGAGGCGGATTCCATCGATCTGTCCAAGGTCTTTCGGGCCTCCCGCTACGGCAAGGGGGACGAAGACTACCTGAACTGCCCGATGGACGAACCGACCTATGAGCGTTTCGTCGACGCCATCCTGGCGGGATCGACAGCGCCGCGCCACGAATTCGACACCACCGGCTTCTTCGAGGGATGCCTTCCCATCGAGGAGATGGCGCGGCGCGGCAGGGACACGCTGCGCTTCGGGCCTCTCAAGCCGGTGGGCCTTGTGGATCCCAGGACCGGGAAGCGTCCCCATGCGGTGGTCCAGCTCCGGCAGGACAACGCCGCCGCCGAGCACTTCAACATCGTGGGATTTCAAAACAGCCTGCGATGGGGGGAGCAGGAGCGGATCTTCCGGATGATCCCGGGCCTCGAGCAGGCTTCCTTCGTTCGCCTGGGAATGATCCACCGGAACAGCTACATCAATGCCCCGGCGATTCTGATGTCCACGTTCCAGGCGCGCAAGCGAAGTGATCTTTTTTTCGCCGGACAGGTCTCGGGCGTGGAGGGCTATCTGGAGTCCGCCGCCTCGGGGCTCATGGCGGGAATCAACGCGACCCGCCTGGCGGAGGGTCAGCCTGCAGTATCCTTTCCCCCGACCACGGCCTTGGGATGCCTGGGGCGCTACATTTCAGCGGCCGATGTGAAGGACTATCAGCCCACGAACATGGCCTTCGGGCTCCTGCCTCCACTCGCCATCCCGGTGCGGGACAAGCGGGCGCGGCGCGAGGTGCTGGTGCGCCGGGCGCTGGACGACTTGGGCACGTTCCGGGGCACGCTGGATCCCATCGCCGCCCCACGCTGAATCGGAAAGTTGCCATCGATGCCGACTACCCGAAACAAACTACGAGGCAGCAAGGAGCGCGCCGGCCGGCGCCAGGGCGGCGGCCACTCCTCTCAGGATGGCGGGCCACAGCGCGAAACCCGATCCACGCTGATGGATCCGGCCATCCGCTCCTATCTGCGGCACCTGAGACTGGACGAGAACTGCTCGCCGGAGACGATTCGCGCCTACGCCTCGGATCTGGGAGAGTTCGCCGCCCTTCTGGAGCGCGAGATTGGCGGCGGGCGGGACGCCGATTCCCGCAAGGTGGATCGACTGGCAGTGCGGGCCTTTCTGGGAGAGCTGTATCGTCGGCAGGTGAAGCGCTCCACGGCGGCGCGCAAGCTGGCGGCGGTGCGCTCCTTTTTCCGCTACCTGAAACGGCAAGGAAGGATCGCTTCCAACCCTACCCTGGGGGTGTCGACACCCAAGCAGGAGCGCCGCCTGCCGCGCCAGCTGAGCGTGGACGAGATGAGCCATCTCCTGGAAATGCCCGACGATTCCACGGCGCTCGGGGCGCGGGATCGGGCCATCCTGGAGCTGCTCTACGCCACGGGAGTGCGGGTCTCGGAGCTGACGTCGCTGGACTTCGACGATGTGGACCTAAGTGAGGGAATGATGCGGGTTTTGGGAAAAGGGAGAAAGGAGCGGATGGTGCCGGTGGGCTCGAAGGCGATCCAGGCGCTGAAGAAGTACCTGCGACGTCGCTGTGAGCTGGAGCCCAAGGCAGGCTCGGGCAAGGAAGCTCTGTTCCTGAATTTTCGCGGCAAGCGATTGAACGTGCGCAGCGTCAGGAGGCTTCTGAACCAGGCGCTGGAAGCGGCCGCCATCGTCCGAAAGGTTTCGCCCCACACCCTGCGGCACTCATTCGCCACGCACCTGCTGGACGCCGGGGCCGATCTCCGATCCATCCAGGAGCTGCTGGGACACGCATCGCTTTCCACCACGCAGCGGTATACCCACGTTTCCATGGAAAGACTCCTGAAAACCTATGGCAAGACCCACCCTCGCGCCTGAGACGCTCCTGCGCACGGCCGTGGATGCGGCGCGCGCCGGAGGCGAAGTGCTCCGAGGAGGCTTTGCGAGCGCCGAGCCGCTGGAGGTCGCCAACAAGGGAAAGAACGACTTCGTCACCCGCATCGATCGGGAAGCGGAAAATGCGGTGGTCTCGCTCATTCGTGCACGCCATCCGGCCCACGCCCTGCTGGCCGAAGAGTCTTCCACAGTACCGGGAGTCGAGGCGGAGTGGATCATCGATCCGCTGGATGGCACCACCAACTACATCCATCGCTACCCCTTCTTCGCCACCTCGGTGGCCGTGCGGGTAGGCGGCGAGGTGGTGGCAGGGGCCGTGTACGATCCGGTGAAGGACGAGATGTTCGCGGCGGCGAAGGGCCACGGCGCCACCCTCAATGGCGCTCCGGTTCGCGTCTCCTCCTGCGCGGCTCTCGCCGATGCGCTGCTGGTGACCGGATTTCCCTTCCGGTCTATGGCGAAGCTTCCCCAGTTTCTTGCTTCGCTGGAACAGCTGATTCGGACCTCCTCGGGAATCCGGCGGGACGGCTCGGCTTCGCTCGATTGCGGCTATGTGGCCTGCGGGCGGTTGGACGGCTTCTGGGAGTGCGGCCTTTCCGCCTGGGACATCGCCGCCGGCGCTTTGTTGGTGGAGGAGGCGGGAGGCCGGGTCACCGACTTCGACGCAGGGCGGGGCTTTCTGGATTCCGGTGACATCGTCGCATCCCCCAAAGCAATCCACCCCACCTTCCTCGCGGAAGTCCAGAGCGCCTTCCGATAGTCATGCTTCTACCCGGTTCTTTCCGGTTGCGGGACTACTCCTGCTGGCCCGGG
>JAKEFJ010000025.1 GCA_022616665.1 Acidobacteriota bacterium | reverse complement strand
GAATGGATGCTCGATCATATGCAGGGGGCCGGGGGCCTGGGGGCCATCTATCCCGCCATGGCGAACTCGATTTTTGCCCTGCGATGTCTCGGCTACGGGGCGGAGCATCCCTTGGTGATGAAGGCGCTGCGCGAAATCGAAGCGCTCGAAGTGTATGACGCTTCGCCCGAAGGCGCCGGAGAGACGCTGCACCTGCAGCCCTGCTTCTCGCCCATCTGGGACACGGCCCTGCTGCTCAACGCACTGGTGGAAGCGGGGTTGCCTCAGGATCAGCCCTCCTTGACGAAGGCCGCTGCCTGGCTGCTTTCCCGTCAAACGACCACGGTGGGTGACTGGAAGGTGTCGGCACCCGAGGCCGAGCCCGGCGGCTGGTACTTTCAGTTCGAAAATGAACGCTATCCCGATGTGGACGACTCCGCCGTGGCGGTGATGGGCCTGGCCAAGGTGCGGCTGTCCACTCCCGAGGCCCTGCAGCAGGCGATCGGCCGGGGCTACCGGTGGGTGATGGCCTTGCAGGGCTCGGACGGTGGCTGGGGGGCCTACGACAAGGACAACAACCGGATGGTCTTCAACTTGATTCCCTTTGCAGACCACCGGGCATTGCTGGATCCCAGCACGGCGGACCTGGCCGGGCGCTGCCTGGAGATGCTGGGCGTGCTCGGCTACGACCGGACGCATCCGGCGGCCGTCCGTGCGCTGGAGTTTCTGCGGCGGGAGCAGGAGTCCGACGGAAGCTGGTACGGGCGCTGGGGCGTCAACTACATCTACGGGACCTGGTCGGTCCTGGCCGGGCTACGGGCCATCGGTGAGGACATGTCGGCGCCCTACGTCGCCCGCGCAGTGTCCTGGCTGGAAGCGAGGCAGAATCCCGACGGAGGCTGGGGCGAGTCCTGCCTGTCCTATGCGGATCCAGCCGCCGCAGGCCAGGGCCCAAGCACGCCTTCGCAGACGGCGTGGGCGCTGCTCGCATTGCTCTTGACCGGCGTGTCGGATTCGATCACGGTGATGCGCGGGATCAACTATCTGCTCCGGCATCAGCGTGAAGACGGCTCCTGGGAGGAAATTCGCCATACGGGGACCGGATTTCCTCGCGTCTTCTATCTTCGCTACCACTGGTATTGCCAGTACTTCCCGCTCTGGGCCTTGGCCATGTACCGAAATCTGCGCGCGCATGGCCGGACTAAGGCTGACGAATTGCGCCGGATCGCCCGTGACACCGCGTGCTTCCGTTCAGACGCCTGAGGGTGCCGGCCCGCCGGGCCATCGATTCGATCGACACAGGCGGCGCCTCACTTGAAACGGGTGGGAGTCTTCACGGCCACGCGCTGGGAACGGCGGGCGGTCACCAAGGCCATTCTGATTGAAGAACAGATACGCATCGGTCACTCAGTGTGCGTGGTCGGTCGCCGCGGAGCTTGTCGGGTCTATGTGGTTCAGACAGGTATTGGACCCGTGAACGCCGCGACGGTCTGCCGCGAAGTTCTCGCGACGCACTCGTGGGATCTCGCCATCTCGAGCGGGTTCGCCTGTGCGCTCACGCCCTCCCTCATAGGCGACGTGTTGATCGGCACGGAGGTGGTGCCTCGCCACGAACTGGACTCCTCGTCTCCGCGGGACATCTCCTGCTCACCTGACCTGAACCAGACCGCGCTACAAGCGGCCCGCCGGGTCGGCATCACGGCCCGTCCAGGCCGGTTCGTTACGGTCGCCGAAGTACTCTGGCTGGCCGAACAGAAACGCCGCATCGCCGCAGAGACGAGCGCGCTGGGCCTCGACATGGAAAGTGCGGCTGTAGGAAGCGCCGCTGCCGAGCGGCAGATCCCCTTCCTGATCACCCGGACGGTATCCGACCTGCTCGACGAGGATCTCCCCTTGGATTTCAACCAATTTCTTCAGGCCGGGGGATGGCCGGGCGGAGTCCGGCAGGTATTGCGCGAACCGTCCCGCCTGGCCGGGCTCATCCGGCTTGGTCGGCAAAGCCGCCGGGCGGCGGGCCATTTGACCACGTTCATGGAGAGCTTCCTGGAGAGTCTCGCATGAGGACCATGCATGGCGGCCTCCCCTTGGGCGATGTCCGGCTGGCTTGCGCAAGCCCGATCAGCGGCAGAGCTCATCTCAGCCTGGCAGCCCGGGGAGGCCGCCGTTGACCCAAGTCATTGCCAAACTCGGCCGGACCACGCTCTTTCTGCTCCGCGAGATGGGGCGAATGCTCCTGTTTCTCGGTGCCACCATTGCCTGGCTGAGCCGGCCGCCGTTCCGACCGGTCCAGATCCTCAAGCAACTGCATTTCATCGGCTTCAAGTCCTCGTTCGTCGTAGTCCTGACCGCGGCCTTCACGGGGATGGTACTCGGTTTGCAGGGGTACTACTCGCTCAGGAAGTTCGGAGCTGAGGCGGCCTTGGGCTCCGCGGTGGCGTTGAGCATGATCCGTGAGCTCGGTCCGGTTCTGGCCTCCCTGATGGTGACTGCCCGCGCCGGATCGGCCATGACGGCGGAGATCGGCATCATGCGGATCACCGAACAGATCGATGCCCTGGATACAATGGCCATCAATCCGCTGCAATATTTGATCTCTCCCAAGTTTGTGGCGGCGCTCCTCGGAGTCCCATTGCTCGTGGCGATCTTTGACGTTGTGGGCATCTATGGGGGGTACCTGGTGGGGGTAGAGCTCCTGGGCGTCAGCGCCGGCTCCTACTGGAGCTCCATCGAGTCCGCCGTGGAATGGAAGGATGTCTACGGTGGGATTCTCAAGTCTTTCAGCTTTGGCATCATCATCAGCTGGATCTGTTGCTATAAGGGCTACTATACGCGGATGAGCGCGGAAGGGCTGGGCACCGCAACCACGGAGGCGGTGGTGCTGACCTCGGTGCTCATTTTGATCTGGGATTATTTCCTGACCTCGGTGTTGTTGTGAACAAGTCGTCGGCAGGGGCCCGCGGCTATGATTAAATTGGTGGGCGTGGAAAAAACGCTGGGTGGGCAGGCCGTGCTGCGCGGGGTGGACCTGGAAATCCCCGTCGGGAAGCTCACCACGATCATCGGCAAGAGTGGGGAGGGGAAGAGCGTCCTGCTCAAGCACATGATCGGGCTGTTCCAGCCAGACCGTGGCGAGGTCTGGGTGGATCAGGTGGAGATTTCGCGTCTGCGCGGCCGGGCACTCAACGAGATCCGGAAGCGGTTTGCCATGCTCTTTCAAGGAGCGGCCCTGTTCGACTCCCTGACCGTCTTTGAAAATGTGGCCTTCCCGTTGCGGGAAAAGCTCGGTCTGGCCGAGGGAGACGTCGGGCGCCGGGTCCATGAAAAACTGGAACAGGTGGGGCTACACGGCATGGGTCACAAATATCCGGCCGAGTTGAGCGGCGGGATGAGAAAACGGGCCGGCCTCGCGCGGGCGCTCGTCATGGAGCCGGAGATTATTCTGTTCGATGAGCCCACGACCGGCCTGGATCCGCTCATGGCCAAAACTATTCATGATCTCATCGTGGACATGCACAAGACGTTTGGGTTTACGGCGGTCATGGTCAGCCATGAAATCCCGAAGATCTTTGACATTTCCGATTGGGTGGCCATGTTGAAGGACGGCAAAATCGCGGCGATGGCGCCCTCGGAAGAGTTTCAGCGGATCACCGACCCGGAGATCGCTGAGTTCATCTCCGTCGGCGGGACCGTGACCTTGTCGCCCGGCGCGCGTCGGAGGTAATGAGGGGGTTAGCATATGGAGAACGCGAAACTCGAACTGGTGGTCGGAATCTTTGTCCTGGTCGGGATCGCCTGCCTGGGCTATCTGTCCATCAAGCTCGGCAAGCTCGAAGTGATCGGCGGACATGCCTATGAGATAGAAGCCGCCTTCAGCTCGGCAACCGGACTCAAGCCGGGGGCGACCGTTGAGATCGCCGGGGTGGAGGTTGGACGGATCAAAGCCATCACCCTCAAGGACGACCAGGCTGTGGTCACCATGAGCATTCATGACGGAGTCAAAATCTACGACGATACCTTCGCCTCGATCAAGACGCGCGGAATCATCGGGGAAAAATTCGTTACCCTTTCGCCCGGGGGAGCGGGAACCCCCTTGCAGGATGGGGGAAAAATTCGGGATACGGAGGCGGGGTTGGACGTGGAGGAATTGGTCAGCCAATATATACACGGCAAAGTGAAGTAAAAGGGGTGGGCGTATGTACAAGACAATGAGGCGGGTAGGCGGTGGCGACCGCCCGGTAGCTTGGATGGTCGCTGCCTTGGGGTTCGTGCTTCTCCAACCCTGGG
>JAKEFJ010000206.1 GCA_022616665.1 Acidobacteriota bacterium | reverse complement strand
GTGCGAATCAGGAGATCCGGATCCGGCTGACCGGCGGTGTAGAGGTAGCGCTCGAAGACCGACTCGGTGATCTCCTCCCATCCGCACTTCCCCTGCCTGCACTCCTCCAACATTCTTCGGCAGGCGTCCACGATTTCCGTCCGGCCGCCGTAGGAAAGCGCGATGTTGAAGAGCAGCCCCTGGTTCCCTGAAGTGGCTTCGATGGCTTTGCGCAGCTCCCTCTGAACCGAGAGGTGGAGCTCGTCGAAGCGTCCGATTACCTGGAACCGGATGTTGTTTTTCTGCAACGTGGACAGCTCGCGGTTCAAAAACTCCTTGAGGAGCTCCATCAGCGTGTCGATCTCTCTCCGAGGGCGCTTCCAGTTCTCCACCGAAAAGGCGTAGAGCGTGAGCACCTGGATACCCAGCCTGGCGGCGCTCTCCACGACTTCCCGCACTGAGGTAATCCCGGCGCGGTGGCCCGCCACCCGCGGCAAGCTTCTGGCCCTGGCCCATCGCCCATTTCCGTCCATGATGATTGCGATATGTCGGGGGAGTCGGCCGGGGTCGATGGCCTTCAAGAGGCGTTCCTCTATCGTGCCTCTCTCGATGAACCCTTCAAGATCTTTCATCCGAAGATGCTCCGCCGGCGCGGCTTCGCGTGGAATTGCGATGCTATCACACCCCCTCGGGGGTCGCAAGAATCCCCGCTTCGACCGCGTAGTGGACGCGCTCCAAGGTTAGGCCTCCGGGAGCGGCCGTGGGCCCGGCCCGCCGGCGGTCCTTCGACTCGAGAATCGCGGGAATCGCCGCCGCATCCAACCTTCCCCGCCCTACTTCAAGGAGAGTACCGACGATGGTCCGAACCAGGTGCTGCAGGAAGCCGTTCGCGGACACTTCGTAGATCCACACTCCTTCAGGCTCCCGTCTGAGTTGCGAGACCGTCACCACCCTGCGGGTATGCTTCCGGCGTCCCTCGGGCCCGCAGAAGGCGGTCAGGTCCTGCTCTCCGAGAAAATGGGAAGCCGCCTCGGCCATTCTCGAGATCTCCAAGGACCCGCGCACCGCATGCACCGTCGGAGCGAGAAAGGGCGACAAGACCGTCGTGGTGGAAAATCGGTAGGCATAGTCTTTGGACACGGCATCATGCCGGGCGTGGAATCCTGAGGGCGCCTCCTCCACCGTCATGATTCGGATATCTGCAGGAAGGAGGGCGTTGGCCCCCAGCAGAATCCCACGCAGCGGGATGCCGGAGACGGTGCTGAGGCTCGCCACTTGTCCTTTGGCATGAACGCCGCGGTCCGTCCTGCCCGCCCCCACCACACGGATCGGTTCACCCAGAAACTTACCCAGGACCTGCTCAAGGCTCCCCTGCACCGTCGGACGATGGGGCTGAACCTGCCATCCCTGGTAGCGGGTTCCAAGGTATTGAATCGTAAGCTTGAGTGTGCGCACGGTCTGGATGCAGCGTCAATGCGAGTTAGAGGTTGACTCTCCGGTCGAGCGAGTCCTAGGATGCGATCAAGCTTACTCTCTGACTTGAGTCTAGATTCTAGCAGTCGCCCTGCGCAAGGAGCCCCCGATGAAGCGTCGTCCTCGAGTCCACTTTTCCAGACTCAGCGCATCGCTTCTACTCCTGGCCCTGGCGGGAGCGCCCTCGCCGTTCGCCGCCACCTCGCCCCAGCAGGAGCGCTCCGAATGGAACCGCCCGGTCGCCGAGTGGTACCAGGGGCCCGTGCGCTATGCCCTGACCGACGAGGAAAAGAAAACCTACCGATCCCTGAGTCAGACTCTCGAGCGAGCCACTTTTATCGCCCGCTTCTGGGCCTCCCGCGACCCCGATCCCCGCACTCCGAGAAATGAAGCAGATGAGATATTCTGGCAGCGGGTCAGTGCTGCCGATGAGTTGTTCGGTGCGACCACGCTCGCCGGATGGCGCACCGACCGCGGGCGCATCTACATCATTCTTGGGCCGCCGGATGAAATCACCAGCTACAACACTCCTTCGGTGGCGCAGCTGGACCCCACCCACTTCCAGGACGGGCTCAAGCGGGGCCCTGCCAGTGACTTGCGCCTGGGCCAGCGCGGGGCGGTGGAATGGGTCTACCGAAGCCTCCCCTCCCGACTGGCTGATGCAGGCCAGACCATCACTTTCGTGAAGGACGAGACGGGAGAGTTCCGTCTTTCCAGCAAGCTTGCGACCACCTTCCGGTTCGAAATCTCGGCCCTGGCCCCGGGCGAACAGCCGCCACGACCCGGTCAAGCGACGAATCCGAGAGAAGCCCCCAACTACAAGGCCAATGCCTTCGAAGACCAGATGCGCTCCGTGGAGGATCTTTTCAGCTGGGGTCAGAGCAGCCTTTTTGAGAAAATGGACCCCAGCCAGACGGGACCGGGGAGAGTCTCGGCCTCGGAGTTCTTCGGCGTCTTCCCCGTCCAGCACACGATCGCTTTTTTTCAAGGAATCGCGGGCACCAGCACCCTTTTGACGCTGGGAGTTCCTTCCCAGATTCCGACTGGGGCAGGCAATACCCCCGCGGCGAGCGAAGTGGAGATCTTTGGAACTTTGGTAAAAGTGG
This sequence comes from Acidobacteriota bacterium, assembly GCA_022616665.1. Taxonomy (GTDB): domain Bacteria; phylum Acidobacteriota; class Polarisedimenticolia; order Gp22-AA2; family AA152; genus AA152. The sequence goes on along the minus strand of JAKEFJ010000206.1, from coordinate 4,875 downwards.
GGGAACCCTCGCGCTCCTATCAATTCTCCTCCAAACGCAAACTTGCGGAAGCCGCTCCCATCCAGATGATCTCCGGAACCGAGCACCGCCTCTATGAGGTCCGTGGAGTGGTTCCCCCCGGGGAGTACCGGGTTGAGTTTGGCGCCCGGCTGGGGGATCGCATCGGCACTTCGGGAGACACCATTGTCGTTCCAGATTTCCAGGCTGACGTCCTGAGCCTGGCGGGCCCGGTTCTGGCGGAACATTTGGGACCCCACGAGCCGGACGGGGGAAAAGCCTTCGTCCTGGGGCAGATCAAGATGATCCCCAATCTGGACTCCTCCTACGCACCGGAGTCCGATTTCGGCTTTTATTTTCAGGTATACCACGCGCGCCCGTCCGCAACGGACGGAAGGCTTCACCTCAACATCGAATACAGCGTGGCGGTTCGGCAAAAGGGAGTCTTTCGACCGCTGGGCAAGCCGGTGTCCTTGGGGGACAATCCGGCCCCGACTCACGCCTATTGGGTCCCGCTGAAGGGGTGGCCCCCCGGCGAGTACCTTTTGTCGGTGACGGTCGGCGATGGAGTGGGTGGGGGTGTGGTGACCGGTACTGCGGCCTTCCAGGTGCAATAGGCTCGCTTGGCCGCGTGGATTTTCATCCGGCGCATGCCTATAATTCTCCGCTTCCAGCAGCAGCACCCGGGCCTGGTCGCGCTCCAGCGGGCCCGGGACTCAGGCAGCCCCATTCAACACTGCGAGGTAGAAACGATGCTCATTCGGCGCGCCTTCATTACCCTGGCAGGAATCCTCTTTGGCTGCCAGCTCACCCTGGCGGCGGATCCGCGGGCTGAGTGGGACAAGCCCACCAGAAAGTGGATCAAGGGGCCCGTAAGCTGCCTGCTGACCCCCGAAGAGGAAAAGCAATTCAAAGCCATGAAGACCGACGCGGAAATCTCGCAGTTCGTCCAGGACTTCTGGGCCCGGCGGGACCCCACCCCCGGGACCCCGACGAATGAATTCGCCGATCTCTTCTGGAAGCGGGTGGGCGAGGCCGAGAAGCTCTTCGCGCAGCCCACCGACCCGGGTCCGATGAGCGATCGCGGTCAGGTTTACCTTCTCCTGGGAAGGGCGACCAAGATGCCGAACCCCGGGAAGACCATCGATTGGGTGTATGAGAGTCTTCCCGAGGTCACACCAGGCACTTTCACCGTTCAATTTAGCGCGGGGGGAGGAGGCAATCCCCTCCTCCTGGGGAAGAAAGCTTTCGAGCAGATCTTGGCCGCCAACGAGTTTCTCCGCGGGCTGGGACCGAAGGCCGCCCAGATTTACGCTCCCAAGCCTGCGCTCCAGGAGCTGCCCGCTTCCACGGACGCGGCTCCCCCTGTCGAGGTGGCATCGGCGGAATCGAAGCTCCTCGACGACAACGCGCTCAACGACACGCTTCCCGAGGCGGTCCATCTCACCCTGCGCACCGACCTGTACCAGGCCACGAAGGGGGACAGCTTTCTGGTGATCACCCTGGCGGTGCCTAAAAAGGACGCGACCTCGGCGGCACTGGTGGGATTCGCGCGTCTCATTCCCTATGCCGCCGACATGAAGCCGGTCACCCTCGCCGCCGCCGACAGCTTCGGTCCCGCCGAACCGGAGAATTCCGATCCCGGCGCCACTTTCCTGCTGTTCCAAGCGGGCACAGGTGCCCACCCCGGGCGATATTCGCTGCTGGCGGGCGTGAGGGACCCGGCTTCGGGAAAAATCGGCATGGTGCGCCAGCCTCTGGAAGTCACCAACTTCGCCAGCGGAACTCTTCAGCTGAGCACGGTGATCCTGGCTTCCCAGTTGAAGGGTCCGGTGACTCCCCCGGACGCAGGTGAGGGCAAGAGAGCGCCATTCTACATGGGCTCCTTCCGCATCGTTCCCTCACTGGACGGGATGTTTCACCAGGGGGCGAATCTGGCCTGGTATTATCAGATATACAATGCCGCCCCGGATCCCGTCTCCGGAAAACCGAATCTCACCCTGGAGTATGAGTTCCTGCTGAAGCAGCTCGACAAGGCGAAGAACGAGTGGAAATTCCTGCCCGTCACCAAGCCGCAGGTGGTTTCGAATCGCGCCAGCCAGGTGGAGGCCTTTTCGTTTCAGTTGGTCAAGCCCGTGGAGGGCAAGCCCGGATCGGGCTGGGTGGCCGGGGAGTACCAGCTCTCGATGAAGATCACCGACGAGGTCGCGAAGAGCACGGTGACGCAGCAATTGCCGTTCAGTGTCGTGCCCTAGTCCCGGGAGGAGCGGCGCAGGGCCGCGGCGGCCCGCTGGAGGAGGCACATCGAGCTTATGCGACGATTTCCAGGCTTCCCTCCCGAGTGTTCAGTAGGGCGGGCAGGCCGATGGGGAGGGTGACCTTCCCGGGGGCATGTCCCGCGGGAAAATCGATCACCACCGGGAAATCCGTCCCCTGCAAATGATCGTGCAGCATTTCCCTGAGCGAGAGAGCCGGCATCCCCTTGCGGGGAGCGCAACGCTGCAGCCGACCCACGATCATCCCTTTCAGGCCCCTGAATTTCCCGGCCATGCGCAGGTGGTTCAGCATCCGGTCGATGCGAAAAGGCTCCTCGTCCACTTCCTCCCAAAAGAGAATCGACCCGCGCGTATCCACGTCAAAACGGGTGCCCACCAGGGAGACCAGCAGGGAAAGGCAGCCCCCTACCAGCATCCCTTCGCCTGAACCGCGCCGCAACACTCCACGATTGGAAAAGGAGAATCGGTTCCACCCTGGTCTGCGCTCCAGCACGGACCAGAGCGACTTCTCGCTGAACTCTTTCCCGGCCCCGTTGAAATTCAGGACCATCGGACCGTAGAAACCCGGGATTCCCGTGGCTTGCGACAGGGCGGCATAGAAAGCAGTCAGATCGGAATAGCCCAGGAAGAGTTTCGGTCGGTTCTTGAGCGGGGAGAAGTCGAGGTGGTCCAGGATTCGCGCGCAGCCATAGCCACCTCGCGCAAAGATCACCGCATCCAGGGTTGGATCGGCCATGGCTCGATTCAGATCCCCGGCCCGTTGGGTATCGCTGCCGGCCAGGTATCCACGGCGGGAGCGCAGGTGCTTCCCCTCGACCACCTGGTAGCCCCGTTTGGAAAGATACGCGAGCCCCTCCCGAAGCAGCGCCGGTCGGATGGGCCCCGCGGGAGCCACCACGCCGATTCGAGCCCCCGATTTCAGCGGCGGCGGCAGGCGAGGCCTCACTTCACACCCTTGCCCGTGGTGGTCAGCAGCTCCTGGCGAGCTGCCGCTACCGTTTCCGGTTGGGCCAGGAGATCGATGGCGGTCATGGAGAGGGCCTGCACCGCGAGCAGGAGTCCCTTCCGTCCTGGCTCGGAAATGGTCGCCTGGGCGAATTCCCTCGTGTGCAACGCGCCCGTGGAAGGCGCGATGGCGACGTAGGCGTGCAAAGCCGGCACGGCGTGGGAGACATTTCCCATGTCGAGGGAGCCCATCCGATCGCGCGGAGCATCGTTGGTTTCTTCCCCGAGGGCCTTGAGGTTCTCCTTGAACAGTCCTGCCAGGACGGAGTTGGTGAGCATCTCATCGTAGGTTTCATCCAGGCGGCGGATGGAAACGCGGGCGCCGGACGCCGAGGCCAGGCCGTGAGCCAGGCGGACGATGCGATCCAGGATCGCTTCCACCGCCGTCCGGTTTCTCGCCCGAATCGAAAAACGCCCCACTGCCAGTTCTGGAACCAGATTGGCCCGCTTGCCTCCCTCCACGATGACCCCGGGAATCCGGACTTCCGAAGTGAGGCTTTTGCGCAGGGCATCCACTCCCACGTAGAGCTGAACCAGCGGATCCAGAGCGTTGACTCCCCTATCCGGGGCCGCGACGGCGTGGGAGGTCTTCCCCTCGAAGATGACCTCGATGGACTGGCACGCCAGGGAAGTGGTGAAGACACGGAACTCCGTACCGGGATGAATCATCATCACCGCATCCAAATTGTCGAAAACCCCCCCCTTCACCATGAGGACCTTTCCCCCCACGGTTTCCTCGGCGGGCGTGCCGATGATGCGAATCTCCCCGGGCAGCCTGTGGCGCAGGCGACCGAGGACCATTCCCGCCCCCAGAGCCGAGCCGGCAATCAGATTGTGCCCGCAGCCGTGCCCGACGTCCGGAAGGGCATCGTACTCGGCGAGAATGGCCACCGCCGGACCCGGCCTGACGCCCCGCGCTACCGCAACGAACGACGTGGGAAGACTGGAGACTCCCCGGGTGACTTGAAAGTGCTCCCTGGAGAGAATCTCCGTGAGGCGGCGGGAGGCGCGGACCTCTTCCAGGCTCAGCTCGGGGTCGTCGTACAGGGCCCGGCTGAATTCGAAGAGATCATCGGACAAGGAGGCGGTGAGCCTAACTGCTTCCTGCTTCAGATGGCTGGAATCGTCGGAGGATGGCATTCTACCCGCGGCGCCTTCCGGCGCGTCAGGAGGGATTGTTGATGACCGGAGCAAAAAATAAGCCGGATTCTGTCCCCGGGCCTTGCGGACCGGGCGACGGTCATTCCTCTACCGGCGGAATTACTCCCGCCGGGGACGGCGGATCGCTCCGCCCTCCTGCGGCCTACCCGGAAGCAGGAGGCGGGCCACCCCGTGCGCTTCCCTATTTGGCCTTGCTCCTTGCGGGGTTTACCAAGCTGCTCCAGTCGCCCGGAGCACTGGTGCGCTCTTACCGCACCTTTTCACCCTTACCTGGGCCGGCGCCGGGCCCTGCGGCCCGCGCCAGGATGCGGCCCCGGCGGTATCTTTTCTGTGGCACTTTCCTTCGCGTTGCCGCGACTGGGGATTACCCAGCGCAATGCCCTATGGAGTCCGGACTTTCCTCCCCCCTCTTGCGAGGGCGGCGACCGTCCTTTTT
>JAKEFJ010000024.1 GCA_022616665.1 Acidobacteriota bacterium | reverse complement strand
CCGGACGAGCTCACCACCGAGCAGGGAAAGGACTTGTTGCGCGAAGTGAAGCGTTTTGGCAAGCCCTTGATGGTCTTCACGGGAGGCGACCCGCTGAAGCGGCCGGATATGGAGGAGCTGATTGCCGATTCCTGCCGCGAGGGGCTGGTCACGTTCCTGAGTCCGAGCGGGACTCCTCTGCTGACTCACGCTGCCCTGCACCGCGCCAGGCAGTGCGGCCTGAGGGGGGTCTCACTCAGCCTGGATGGCTCGAATGAAGCGATCCACGACGCCTTTCGGGGGGTGAAGGGATCCTTCCACTGGTCGCTGGAAGGGGCCGCGTCGGCGGTGGGGTTGGGACTGACCCTCCAAATCAACACGACGCTTACGCGGCACAACCTGAAGGACCTCCCGGCCATCGCCAACCTGGTCGGCGGGCTGGAAGCCCGGCGCTGGACGCTGTTCCTGCTGGTCCCGACCGGGCGCGCTCAATGGTCGCAACAGGTTTCGCCAAAGGAATGCGAGGAAGTTTTCAGGTGGCTGGCGGAGATCGCACCGAATGCGCCGTTTCGGATCAAGACCACTGAAGGGCCGCACTACCGGCGCGTGGCCATTCAATGCGGCCTCTGCGCGCCTTCCGAGGACTCTCCCGTTCCCAACCGTTTCGTCTCCGGCATGAATGATGGATCGGGTTTCGTTTTCATCTCCTCCCGCGGGGACATCCACCCCAGCGGGTTTCTTCCGATCAGCGCCGGCAACGTGAACAACACCTCCCTGGTGAGGGTGTACCGCGAGCACCCGCTCTTCCTGGCGCTGAGAAATCCCGACCTGTTGAAGGGGAGGTGCGGACGCTGCGAGTTCCGGTCGATCTGCGGCGGTTCCAGGGCCCGGGCCTACGCCGTCAGCGGGGATTACCTGGCCGAGGATCCTGCCTGCGCCTACGAGCCTTCGCTCGCCGGCGCAACCACCTCGACATTTTCCTGATGGAGGAGCCATGAATATCGATCCCAAGATGACGGTGGCGGAGATCCTGAATCGCTACCCCGAAGCCCGTCCGGCGCTCGCAGAGTTGGGCCTGGACGCCTGTTGCGGCGGGAAACACGCTCTGGAGTTCGCCTGCCGGGCGCACAACGTGCCGGTCGAGACGGCGCTGTCTGCCATCGAGAAAGCGGTGGGGGGCCGGAAAGGCCCAGCCAGGATCGATCCGCAGATGTCGGTGCGGGATATTCTGAGGGACCATCCCGCGACACTCCCGGTGTTCGAGAGTCACGGGCTCATGGGGTGCGGGGGAGCTCAGGGTCCGGTAGAACCGCTGGGCTGGTTTGCCCACGTCCACCACGTGGATCCGAAGGCGCTGCTCCTGGAGCTGGAGGAGGCGATTCGCTCTGGCGTGGCCACCCCGCGCTCGGCGCCTTCACCGAGGGAGGTCTATGAGGAAAATCTCTACCGACGGTTTCTGAAGGCGGCTCTTCTTTTCACCTTCACCGGTGGAACGGCGCTGGGAGCCTGGGCGCTCATCACCATGGCGATCCGCGGGCAGCTCGGGGGCCTCAACCGGGGCATCATCCAGGTGCATGGGCATTACCAGCTCTTCGGCTGGGTGGGGCTTTTCGTGGTGGGAGTGGCCTATCACATCCTGCCGCGGCTGACCGGTATTCCCCTTCCTTCCTATCGCGCCGCCTCGGCGTCGTTCGTCCTGCTGGTGACGGGAACGCTGCTGCGCACGGCGCAGGCGATGGATCCCTCCTCCGCCCGCTCGGCGCTGCTGCTCGGCGGGGCGTTGCTCGAGCTGGCGGGCTGCGGGGTGTTCTTCTGGATCGTGACCCGAATCCTCGCGGCCCAACCCGGCCGGCTGCATCCTTACCAGGGCTACCTGACCCTGGGAACAGCCTGGCTCGGAGTCTCGGCGCTGCTCAATTTCACCCACGCGCTCTATCTCGTCTCCCGCGCGGAGTTCGAAGTTCCCCCGTACCTGAACATCCCCTATCTCACCGTTTTCCTGGTGGGGTTCGTGACGTTCTGGATCCTCGGGGTATCGCTTCGGACCCTGCCGGTCTTCATGGGATTGAAGGCGCGGCCAGGGGTGGCCTCGGCCCTGGCGGTCCCCCTGACCTTGTCCGTAGCGCTGCTCTGCGTGGGAGAGGGATTGCTCCTCTACGGGGCCGGCGATTTAGGTCGATACCTGTTCGGAGCCGGTGGATTGGGACTCGCGGCGGGGCTGATCCTGTTCACCTGGGCGCTGGGGATCCTGCGTCCCGCCGAGGCGGCGGAGCCGGGCCTGGATCGTCGCTACGAAAAATTTCTGCGGCTCGGTTATGCCTGGCTGCTGATATCGGGAGCGATGCTCGCCGTCTTCTCCGTGCTGGCCCTCTCGGGTCGGGACATGGACCATGCCTTCGTGGGCGCTTACCGGCATGCCCTCACGGTGGGGTTCATCACCACCATCATGGTGGGGATGGCCTCGCGCATCATCCCGGTCTTCCGGGGGGTGACGCTGCACTCGCCCCTCCTGCTGGAGCTGACGTTCTGGCTCCTGGCCATTGGCAATTTGATCCGGGTCCTCTTCCAGTCGCTCTCCGGGCTCTATGGGCCGATCTGGCTGCGGGTAGCGGGCGCCTCCGGCGTGCTGGAGCTGGCAGGGCTGCTCCTTTTCGGCTATAACCTCTGGAGAACGCTCGATGCCAGAACGGCCGATGAGGAGACAAGCATCGCATGGCTTCCTCCCCTCGCGGCATCGACGAAGGTCGGAGATCTCCTCGCCGCCTACCCGAATTTGCTCCCGGTGTTCGTGGGCCACGGCTTCACCGCCCTTTCCAACCCGCTGATGCGCCGAACGGTGGCGAAGCAGGTGAGCCTCGGGCAGGCCTGCCGGATGCACGGGATCGAGCTGGACGGCTTCCTGAAGGAGCTCTCCGAGGCGACGCGGAGGGCGCGGCTCGAATCGTAATGGCCGGGGCTGAAGCTTCCGGCAGCGCGGCGCGACGCGACGGTATCCCGCCGCGGATCGTCCCGATTCTCTATTTCGCTCTCGCCCATGCTGCGCTGCTCACCGCGCTCGCCGTGACGGCTTTCCGGCCCGGCGAGGCGAGCGGCTTTTTCTACCAGCCGCGGATGGTGGCTCTGGTCCACCTGGTGACGCTGGGGTGGATCGGCGCCTCGATTCTCGGATCGCTCTACGTCATCGGCCCCATGGCACTGCGCACTCCAATGCCCTCGAGGCGGGCCGATGGAATTGTCTGGCTCCTCTACGTGATCGGCTTCTCCGGCGTCGCCAGCCATTTCTGGATCAACACCTACGGGGGAGTGGGATGGGCGGCGCTCCTGGCGCTGGGAGCGGTGCTCCACGTCGGGACCCGGGCGCTGCTGGGGATTCGCTCCGCCCCCGTGCAGAGCGCGGTCAAGCTCTGCCTGTTCCTGGCAAATCTCAACATTTTACTGGCGGGGGGATTCGGCATCCTGCTGGCTTTCGACAAGGCTCACCCTTTTCTGCCGGCGCGGGAGCTGGGCAATGTCTTCGCCCATGCGCACCTGTCCGCCATCGGCTGGGTGGGCATGATGGTGATGGGAACCGGGCTGCGGATGCTCCCGATGATCCTCCCCTCCGCCATGCCGCGAACGCGGCGCGCTGTGGCGGGCGCCCTGGTCATGGAAGTGGGAGTGGTGGGGCTATTCATCGCGCTCCTGTTTGGAAGCCTGGCCGCCGGAATCTTCAGCCTGTTCATTGCCGCCGGTTTCGGGATTCTCCTGAGTCAGGTGGGCTGGATGCTGCGCAACCGAAGGCCTCCGCCCCCAGGACATCCCCGTCCCGATCTCGGCGTCTGGCACGCCGTGCAGGCCTTGATGTACCTGGTCGTCGCGCTGGGACTGGGACTGTTCCTGGTCTTCTCTCCCGAGTCGGAGCTCACCTACCGTCTCGCACCGCTGTACGGAGTCTTCGGGCTGCTTGGGTTCTTTGGACAGCTGGTAGTGGGGGTGGAAACGCGGATCCTGCCGATGTTCGCAGCCTACTACGCCAACCGGAACGCCTGCCGGGCGGGGCCGGTCATCAAGCCACACCAAATGCCTTCACGGCCACTGCAGTGGGCCGTCTTTCTGCTATGGACCGCGGGAATTCCGCTGCTTGCCGCCGGCATGTCCCTTTCGTCTGCATCCTTGGTCCGCTCCGGCGCCTCTTTGCTCTTGCTCGCCGCCTCAGCCATGACCCTCAACACCGTGCTCATTTTTTCCCATGCTTTTCTGAGACCCGTTCCGGAAACCCAAGCGCCCGGTCACCTTCCATCCACCCCGGCCGCTCCGTAGGGGGCGCCATTTGGCCGTGCGCCGATGGTCAATTTCACTCACTGGCTGGAATCATTGTGCCGGGAGGCTCCGTAACGCTCCTTGTAAAAAGCATCGATCTTGGCGCGGTCCTGCGGCGACATGCCCTTTTTCCAGGAATGCTCCGGCATGTCCAGAACTCCCTGGAT
>JAKEFJ010000205.1 GCA_022616665.1 Acidobacteriota bacterium | reverse complement strand
GTGGTACGCCCGGCAGGGCTCGAACCTGCGACCTGCGGCTTCGAAGGCCGACGCTCTATCCAGCTGAGCTACGGGCGCACGGCGGTATTGTAGCGCATCGATCAGGGTTGGGACCCCTGCAGATATCCCAGGGCGCGCAGGATTTCCTTGAGGCGGGGATCGGGCTTGGGAGTGGGAGAATCAGGAGCGAGCCTTTGGCTGGCGCATTGCTGCTTCCATTCCTCCAGGCTTTCCCTGCGGGAGAGCATCAGATCCGGCCGGCCTCCGGCGAAGTTTTTCACCTCCCAGTCGCCTGGCACCATTCCCTGGAGGAGCAGCTGCACCTCGGGCCCCTGGATGCCCATCGGGAATTCCTCGTAGGCGATGAATTTGGATCCGTCCTCGGCGATCATGTCCATGACCCCCGTGGAAAGCTGGCCTGCAGGCCTCGCAGCCGAGAAGCCAGGTCGCTCGTAGAAACGGCGATTCACGCGCCGGGGCTCCATCGTGCGGTCCACGCCCTGCACCCCCTCGGGGATCGGCACCTGCACCAGCGTGAGAAGCGTGGGCATCAGATCCACGTTGTCGCTCATTTTGCCGATCTGGTACGGGGAAGGCGGACCTGTACGCGTAATCACCAGGGGAATCAGGACGGCGGGGTCGTACAAGGAGGCACCATGTCCGAAGAAACCGTGCTCCAGGAATTCCTCTCCCCGCGTCGAGGTGACCGCAAAGACCGATTCCTGCAACAGCCCGCGTTCGCTGAGTGCGTTCCTCAAGCTCCGGATCTGCGAATCATTGTGGAAAATGGCCCCGTCATAAACTCGCCGGGCGGCCAGAGCGAATCGTGAAGCATCCACCTTCAGCTGTTTGAGATCCTCCCCGGTTGCCGGCGAAAGAGGACCGGGGCGCACGGCGAGCAGTTTCTTACGTATTCCGCGGTACCAGGCCAGCTCCGCAGCATCGATGAAACGGCTCCCTGCGGGGCCCGGAACGCCGAATGGCTCCAGGAGATCCGAGGAAACGGCCGTCACGAAGACCGGGGAGGTGGAAGTCCGCTTCCCCAACCACTCCAGAATGCGGCGATTCAACTTCGCCGAAGTCTCCTCTGCGCTGCGATGTGGCGCGGGAAAATAGGGGCCCTGGATCTCCTCCAGATGGTCAAACCCCTGCTCCAATCCGCTGAGAGCTCCCACCAGTGGGTGGGTGGTGAAAAGAGCCGTGTCATACCCGGCGTTTTTGAGAGTCTCGGCCAGAGTCACAGCCGCGGCGGGAAGACGCTCCCCCGCTTTCTGCAGGCCGTGGGAGGCAGGGTAGAGGGAGGTGAATGCGGATGCCACGGAGGAGAGAGTCCAGGGAGAGCTGGCATACTGGCTCGTCAGGGTCAACCCCTGTTCCATCATGTCCGACAGAGCTGGCATGGTCATCTCAGGATATCCATACACAGGGATCTCAACCGCCCGCAGCCCGTCGATCAGGTAGAGGAAGAGATGCGACCTTTTGGTCTTGCCCGAAGGGGCCTGGAACTGGATCGGCTCGGACCGGGTCGGCTGCGACTGGGTCGGCGGTGAGGGAGTCGGCCGGAGTTGGGAAGACGGGGCGTCCGTCACCTGCGCCGCGCCGATTCCGGCCCAAGGAAAAGCCAGCATGAATCCAACGAGTATGGCGAGCGGCGCCCGGGAAGCCATTACGGTTCCCAAAGCCGCGTGCTGAAGTATCGCTCTCCCAGATCCGAGAAAACCGTCACGATTCGGGCCCCTCGGTCCCTGCGGGCAATTACCTCGGCCACGCTCAGGTAGGCGCCGGAGGACTGTCCCACGAAGATCCCATTTCGGGCCAGCGCGTGACAGCCATCGCTGGCCTGCTCGACGCTGACGCGGATTCTCTCGTCGATGACGCTCGAGTCCAGGATCTTCGGGACGATGTCCTCCGGTCGCTCCAACGGCTTGAGGCCCTCGATTCCCGGAAAGGACTCCGGAACCACGCAGACGATCCGGATCGCCGGATCATGCTCCTTCAGCCGCCTTCCGACTCCGGTGAGGGTTCCTCCCGTTCCGATCCCGGCCACGAAGTGGGTCAGCTTCCCGCCGGTCTGCTCCAGAATCTCGGCGGCGGTTCCCTCATAGTGGGATCGCCAGTTGTGCTCGTTGGCGTACTGGTCGGGCATGAAGTAGCGCTGCGGTTCGCTGTCGCTGAGCCGGTGCGCCTCCCGCAGCGCCGCGTCGTACCCTTCCAGCGGGTCCGTCTGCACCAGCTCCGCCCCATGAGCCAGGATCCGCTTCTTGCGCTCGGCGGAGGCGTTTCCGGGAACCACCAGCTTCACCGCGTACCCCATCATGGCGCCCATCATGGCGTAGGCGATGCCGGCGTTGCCGCTGGAGGAATCCAGAATCGTGCGACCCGGGACCAGCTTTCCCGAAAGGATGGCTTCCAGGATCATCCGCGACACCGGGCGGTCCTTGATCGAGCCGCCGGGATTCGTCCACTCCGCCTTGGCGAGGATTTCCGAGCGGGTTTCGGGAATTCCTGGCAGCTCGACGCGGAACAATCGCGTCCCGCCGATGAGGGAGAGGGCGGGGCATTTTTCCAGGAAGGGGCGATATCGATCCGCGCTCTCGACCCGAGGCATGGCGGTCAGTGCGCGACGGCGGCGGGGTTGGCGCAGAATCTCTCGTAGTCCACGAACCCTGGGAACCGGACCCCGTCACCGCAATACCGGCATTTCGGGTCACGGCGCAACCGCAGCGTCCTGAACTCCGCCTTCAACGCATCGTAATGAAGCAGCCGCCCGACGAGCGAGTCGCCAGCACCGAGGATGAGCTTCACCGTCTCCACCGCTTCCAGCAGCCCAACCACTCCAGGGAGCACGCCCAGGACCCCGGCATCTGCGCAGGAGGGCGCCAGGTCGGCCGGGGGCGGCTCGGGGTAGAGGCAGCGATAGCAGGGCCCCGCGGGAGGGTGAAACACCGTCACTTGCCCCTCGAAGCGATAGACGCTCCCATGCACGTTCGGCTTGTTGAGAAGGACGCAGGCGTCATTCACCAAGTAGCGCGTGGGAAAATTGTCACTACCGTCCACGATGATTTCGTAATCCTTGAAAATGGACTCCACATTGGCGCTGGAGAGGCGGGCCTCGATGGGAATGACCTTGATGCCCGGGTTCAGGGCCAGGAGAGTTCGGCGGGCCGATTCGGTCTTGGAAGTGCCCACCCGTTCCACGGTGTGGAGAATCTGCCGCTGGAGATTGCTTTCATCGACCGTGTCGAAATCCAGCACCCCCAGAGTGCCTACCCCGGCCGCCGCCAGGTAGTAGGCGGCGGGACATCCCAGTCCCCCGGCTCCCACGAGGAGCACTTTGGCCTGCAGCAGCTTGATTTGGCCTGCATCCCCCACCTCCGGAATCATCAAGTGGCGCGAGTAGCGCCGGCGATCGGCCTCGGACAGGTGCTGCGGCACCACCACGGGATTCCCCTCGTTGCGCCACTGATTGAACCCGCCCGACATGGAGACGACGTTCTCGTACCCGAGTCGCTGCAGCCCTTCCGCCGCCAGGAGCGATCGATTCCCTCCCGCGCAGTAGGCCACGATCGGAGTCTTCCGATCCGGCGCCAGAGCCTCGATGCGCAGCTCCAGAAACCCTCTCGGGATGTGCGTCGCACCCGGCAGGTGGCCTTGATCGACCTCATCCTTTTCGCGCACGTCGATGAGCACGAAGGGCTCCCCCCTCTCGGTCCGGGACTTGACCTCAGCCGGGGTGGTTTCCTTTACCCGAGCCCGAATCTGACTCATCAATTCCTTGATGGTGGGCGCCATGGGGGCCTCCCTCTCCTATCCCTGCTTCCCGCGGAGTGAATTTGCCGATCCGGCTTCCGCTCCCCCGGCAATCGCGGGCACGATGGACAGAATGTCTCCATCCTTCACCAGCGTGTCGAGGCCTTGCAGATGCCGAATGTCTTCATCATTCAGGAAGAGATTCACGAAGCGCCGCATCTCCCCCCTCTCGTCGCACACCCGGGCGCGGATGCCGGCGCATTCCTTCTCCAAGCTCTCCAGCACCTGCCGGGCGGTGGCTCCCGCGACTTGCACCGAGTCTCTGCCGCGGGTGAGGGGACGAAGCGGGGTAGGAATCTTCACGGTCACGGACATGGAAATCTCCTCAGCGCCGAAACGGGAGAACCTGAATTTCCTCTTCCGCGAAGATGCCTTGCTTCAGAACCCAGGAGCGACGCGAGGCCATCCCGCCCGAAGCCACCTCCAGGATCAGGTAAGACCAGCTCTCCGAGGACTGCCAGATTTCTTCGGCACGGAGCCGATCGGTCTCCGACGGGCGGGATGGGTGATCCGGATGGGAGTGGTAAACTCCCACAACCTCCAGCTCCCGGGAACGAGCTTCCCGCTCGATGCGGAGGAAATCGGCGGGACTCAGCTCATAGCGATCCGCCGCGCGCTCGAGATTCAGGTTGGCGGCCGGCCGGGCCTCCGCCACCCGACGCATCTCCGATCCGGCATCGCAGCGCCCCAGCAACAAGCCGCAGACTTCGTGGGGATAGCCGCTTTCGGTGTGATCCCTCATGGCATTTTCCGCCTCTGGATCCAGAATCAACACCTCTCGTGATCCTCCGCCACGTGGTGTTTTATTGAAAAGTTGGAACTGCAGGAAGTATAGCACACGCTTTTCGGTGGCCGCGGCGGATGGAAAAGCACGAGGGGCAGGCAATAGCCTGCCCCTCGCCGGATGAGGCCTGGTGAGCCGTGGAGGACTCGAACCTCCGACCCGCTGATTAAGAGTCAGCTGCTCTACCAACTGAGCTAACGGCCCGGGTCGAGGCGGCGATCCTGAGTGAAGATCGCCCGCCTTCATGATTGGAAGCGGCGAATTCTATACGCGGGGGAGAAGGCCGTCAAGAACGAACGGCCGCCCCAGGAAAGGGTTGGGGTGAGTGGAGGGTTTCGAACCCTCAACCCCCTGATCCACAGTCAGGTGCTCTACCATTGAGCTACACCCACCATACTCGTCGACGTGATCACGATGGCGCGCCTGGAGGGATTCGAACCCCCGACCTACGGCTTAGAAGGCCGTTGCTCTATCCAACTGAGCTACAGGCGCGTGGGGGCTTATTGTAGCCCGACCCGCTCCCGCGTGGAACTATCCCTGAGGGAGAGCTCCAAGCTGCCACAGGGCTGCGCCGCGCCCGGACTCGCTGGAAGTGGCGAGAAGAGAGTGAAATCTACCAAAAACCAGAGGTCTTCACAACAGGCACCGGAGAGGTCGGCGGGTCAGGTCCATGCGTTTCGCCTCATGTCTGCTCCTTCTCCTCGCGCTGGAGGTCGGAGGTGGCTTCCTCCCACTCGTCATAGAGGTGGGCCAGCTCGATCTCCAGGGACTTCTTCTCTTCACCCAGGGACCGGGCCAGTCCAGTCTCCTTGTAGGTGTCGGAGGAGGCCAGGGCCGAGTCGATCTCCTTCAGGCGCGCCTCATTCGGAACGATCTTCGCCTCGAGGGAGGCGATGCGAGCCTGGTGAATCCGCAGGGCGCGGTTGCGGCGGTTGCGCGTCTCGGCTTCGGACCTTCTCGCCTCGCGGCTGGCATGGGAGCGGTTTTCAGCCGGAGGCACGGCCGCCGGTGAAGACGTCGGCTGGGAGGCTCGGGGCAGCGGGCGGGCGCTTGCCGGTGGGGTGGCTTGGGCGTGAGCCTGTCCCCGGGCACGACCCGCCGCGGCAGCTTTGCACGCGCCAGGGGACTTGCCGGATGCGGCCTTGTCAGGTCTCTGAGCTGCCGAAGCCTTGCCAGGCCGGGAGACGGAATCCACCGCTCGCATCGCCGCGAGATAGTCGTCATACCCTCCACGGTAACTGATCAGCCGTCCCTGCTGGAAGGTCACGACGCGCGTGGCCACCTTGTTGATGAAGTAGCGATCGTGGGAAACGAAGAGCAGCGTCCCCGCATACCCGGCCAAGGCATCCTCCAGCGCTTCCCGTGTGGGCAGGTCCAGGTGGTTGGTCGGCTCGTCCAACAACAGAAAATTTCCGGGGTCGAGGGTGAGCCGCGCCAAAGCCACGCGATTCTTCTCCCCGCCGCTGAGTACCTCGACCCGCTTGAAAACGTCGTCGCCGGAGAATTGGAAGATTCCCAGGAGCGATCGCAGCTTCTGAGCGCCCAGATTGGGAGCCCAGGCTTGCATCTCCTCCATCACCGTGCGTCCGGGGGTGAGCGTTTCCAGCACGTGCTGCGCAAAATAGTGCAGGACCACCTTCTCCCCCAGTTCCACCGTCCCGCCGTCCGCGCCCAGCCGGCCGGCCAGAATCTGGAGCAGGGTGCTCTTGCCGCATCCGTTGGGTCCCACCAGAGCCACCCGATCGCCTCGATGGATCTCCAGGTCGGCTCCCTGGAGGACCTCCTTCGTTCCAAAGGATTTTTGGACGGCCTGGAGCAGGGCGACCCGTTGCGCCGAACGGGCTACCTGCGGCAGGGTGAAGTTCCAGGAGAAATCCTCCGCCATCAGCTCCGTACGCTCCATTTTTTCCAGCATCTTGATCCGGCTCTGAACCTGCCGCGCCTTGGTGGCCTTGTAGCGGAACCGCTCGATGAAACGCTCGACCTCCTCCACCCGGTGGGCTTCCTGGGCGGCTTTCTTTCGGGCAATTTCCCGTGCTTCGTCCTTCGCCTTCCGGTAGCGGTCGTAATTGCCGGCCCAGACACGGACCTTGCCCCCCTCCACCTCCGCGATGGTAGTGGCGAGCCGGTTCAGGAAAGTTCGATCGTGGGAGACGATGACCAACGAGGATGGGACCTCCGCCAGAAAGCCCTCCAGCCAGGTGACCGCCTCGAGATCCAGGTGATTGGTGGGCTCGTCCAGCAGGAGATAGTCGGGGCGCCGCAACAACAGAGAGCCGAGTGCCGCTCGCATCCGGTAGCCACCGGAGAATTCTTGCAGCGGCCTGGCGTGATCCTCCGGCGCGAATCCGAGTCCTCCCAAGATGATTTTGGCGCGGACTTCCAGATCGAAGCCGCCTGCCGCCTCGAAGCGGTGCTGCACCTCTCCCGACTGGTGGGTGAGGGTCTCGAGCCGCTCCCCCGTCACGGTAGCCATCTCGTGATGCAGCCGCTCCAGCTCCCTCTCCAGCGTGTAGACTTCGCGAAATGGTTCCAGCATCGCCTCCAGAAGCGACCCCTCCGGCAGGCGCGCCCCCTCCTGAGGCAGGTACCCGATGCTGGTCCCGCGAACGATGTCCACGCTTCCCGCGTCGGGTGTCTCGAGCCCCGCCATCAACCTCAGAAGCGTCGTCTTCCCGGAGCCGTTGGGTCCCACCAGTCCCACACGGCTGGCGGGAGGAATCGACCAGTCCACACCCGTGAGGACTTCGTGGACGCCGTAGTTTCGCGCGACGCGGACGAGGCGGATCATGGGTTCATTTCAGCGGGAAGGAAAACCCGTGGGAGATGAGGAAATATGGCGCGCCCGAGAGGATTCGAACCTCCGACCCCCAGCTCCGGAGGCTGGTGCTCTATCCAGCTGAGCTACAGGCGCGCATCTCGTCGAATGGCCGGAATGTAACCTGAAAATTGGTCGGGGCGAGAGGATTCGAACCTCCGACCCCCTGCTCCCAAAGCAGGTGCGCTACCAGGCTGCGCCACACCCCGCAAGACCACCTTCACTTCCAGGAAGCTGGGATTATGTCGCAGCCTCTTGGACCAAGTCAATGTTCGGGCCTTCCTCAGTTCACCGGCCCTTTGCCCGTCCCTGGCACCCAGGTCGAGATGGCCTCCGGATCCAGACCCATCCCCCGAATCCCCGCAGCCCAAGCCTCCTGCGGCGTGTGGGAAAAAAGCAGGCCCTTGTTCAGCGGGGCGACCAGCCAGTCGTTCCTGAGAATCTCCTCCACCAGCTGTCCTGGCCCCCAGCCAGCGTAGCCCAGGAAAAGCCGGAAAGAGGGAGGGGGATCCTGGGCGACGCGGGCGAGACTCGTGGAGTCCCTGCTGAGACGCACGCCCAGGAATTCCGCCGGAGGCTTTTCCTCGCCTTCCGCAAGCGGAATGGTAGCCTCCTCCGTGTCGAACAGAACCGTGCCCAGGTGCGTTTGCACCGGCCCGCCGAAATAAACCCTGGCGTCCTCGCGCCCCTTCCAGGGGATCCGCATTCCCTTGAGCACCTCGGCCACGCGACTGTCGGTGGAGCGATTGATGATGAAGCCTCCACTCCCCTGATCTTCGTGGCTGACTAGCAGGACGACGCTCTTGTGAAAGAATGGATCCGCTACCTGGGGAGTGGCGAGGAGGAACAATGGGGGTGCGAGTTGCGCGTGCTGGTTCTTCATGAAGTCATCCTAGCGTAAATGGAGCCACGGCGCTTCCGGGAAGCCGCGCCATTGACACGGAGATTCTCCCCTTCCTAGAATGCCGGTTCCACTCCTCAGCCACCTGGCGAACCCACGGGAGGAATGCGTGAAGATCGGCCTGCTGGGATTTCCCAAGGTCGGGAAAACCAGCCTGTTCAACATTCTCACCGGCTCGCACCTGGAGGTGGAGAAGTTCTCCACCGGCAAGGTGGAGCCCCATCTAGGCGTGGCGAAGGTGCCCGATCCGCGCCTTGCCGCCCTGGCGACCATGTTCAAGCCTCGCAAACTGACAGCCGCCCAGGTGGATTACCTTGATATCCAGGGCCTGGCCAAGGGGGAGGCGAAGGACCCATTATTCCTGCGCGAGATGCGCAACGTGGATGCCATTGCCCACGTAGTGCGGGCATTCACCGACGAGGAGATTCCCCACCCCGAGGGGAGCATCGATCCGAAGCGGGATCTGGAAACGATGGAGACCGAATTTCTTCTCTCGGATCTGGAGGTGGCCTCCCGCCGGGTGGAGAAGCTCCGCCTCAATATCAGAAAGGTGAAGAATCCCGAGGACGAGAAAGAGCTTCCGGTCCTGACGCGCTGCCTGGAGGCGCTGGAACGGGAGACTCCCATTCGAGCCCTGGAATTCGCTGCCGACGAGGAGAAACGAATCCGGGGATTCGCCTTTCTGACCGCCAAGCCGCTCCTGGGAGTCCTCAACATGGGCGAGGAGGAAGCAGCACGGATCGGCTCGTTCAAGTCTCACTATGCCCTCGAAGCGTTCGCTTCCAGGCCCAAGGTGGCGCTGTGCGCCGTCTCCGCCAAGATCGAGATGGAGATCGCCCGGCTTACAACGGAGGACGCCGAGGCTTTCATGCAGGATCTCGGCCTGTCGGAGCCCTGCCTGGATCGCATCCTGCGCGCCTCCCACGAGCTACTGGGACTGTCGGTCTTTTTCACGGCCGGCGAAGACGAGGTGAAGGCCTGGTCCATTCCCAGATTGTGCCCAGCCCAGCGGGCTGCCGGGGTGATTCATTCGGATATCGAGCGGGGCTTCATTCGGGCCGAGGTAGTGGCCTACCGGAAGCTGATGGAGGCGGGCTCCCTGGCTGCGGCCCGAGACCGGGGCTGGTTGAGGCAGGAAGGCAAGGAATACCGCGTGGCGGATGGTGACGTGATCAATTTCAAGTTCAACGTGTAGACACTCCTGCCAGGGCCGCGACGGCTCGGGCCAGGTCCTCTTCCTGCCCATCCAGAACCGTTCGGAGATCCAGGATAAGCCGATCCTCCTGAATGCGTGCGACCACCGGCGGCAGGCCAGCGCGCAGGGAGCACTCCAGCTCCGTGGCCGACTTACCGGGACAGGAAACCGCCAGGAGAATGGTCGGGATTTCCTCCGTCGGTGCCGCCCCGCCGCCTACCAGAGAGGCACCCGGCAGAATTTCCGTCCGCATTCGATCACCCGTGAGCTCGCCAATCCTGGCGGCGCAATGCCGCGCCCTCTCCCCCACCGACTCGGCCGACTGTTGCATGATGCGCAGGACCGGCAGTTCTGCGCGCGCCCGCCCTCGGGCATACGATTCCAGCGTCGCCTCCAATGCCGCATAGGTGAGCTTGTCCACCCTCAGCGCCCGGCTGAGCGGATTCTTGCGAATGCGCTCAAGGAGATCCGCTCGGCCCACAAGAATCCCGGATTGAGGCCCTCCCAGCAGCTTGTCGCCGCTGAAGGTCACCAGGTCCGCACCCTGGTCGAGCAGTGTCGCCACCGGCGGCTCCGCACCGATTCCCATCTCCGAAAGGTCCACCAGATTCCCGCTTCCCTGATCCACCATGACCGGGAGGTTCCTGCGCTTGCCGAGCTCCGCCAGCTCACTCAGCGAGACCTGTGCGGTGAAGCCCACGATTCGATAATTGCTGGTGTGGACTTTGAGAAGCAAAGCGGTGTTCGCTCCGATCGCCTCTTCATAGTCGGCGAGCCGCGTCCGATTGGTGGTGCCCACTTCCTTCAGGATCGCCTGGCCTTTCCGCATTACGTCGGGGATGCGGAAGCTCCCGCCGATCTCCACCAGCTCGCCGCGCGAAACGATGACTTCCCTTCCCTCGGCCAGGGTGTTGAGGGCCAGAAGAACCGCCGCGGCGTTATTGTTCACGACGTGGGCTGCCCGCCCTGGGAAAATCATGCCGAAAAGCCGCTGAGCGTGGACTCCGCGCGACCCGCGGGAGCCTTTTTCGAGGTCGTACTCCAAGGTGGTGTAAACCGTGGCCACGTCCGCCATCCGGCGAATCGCGGCAGGAGCCAGTGGAGATCGGCCCAGATTCGTATGGACCAGCACGCCCGTGGCGTTGATGACGGGGCGCAGTGAGGATTCCAGCTCGTTTCCAAGTTTTCCAGCGAGCCGCCCCGGCAGACCGGTCGTCCAGGCCTTCAGGACCTCAGCTTGCTCGCCCTTTTCCACCAGCTCCGCTCTCAAGTCTTCAACCATTGCCCGCAGCGCCTGGGTGACTTTCTCCCGCCCATAGGAGGATTGAAGCGCCTCAATCTGGGGAATTCGCAGCAACGCATCAATTTTTGGGAGAGTCCGGAGAATCGCCTGGAGCGTGTTTGAGTTCATTCGCCGCCTCAGAATTCTATAACTGCATGTCTATCAGCGAAATAGAGTGGAGCTCGAGCATGGATTGAACCAACCGCGCAGAGAACCTATATTCATCCCGGCCGGTGCGGCATCTCCTTGCTCCGAAAGAGCATAGCATCCACGGGACACATCCGCCATGACCCTTGATGAAGAGCTCTCACTCCTGGATAAACGCATCCTCCAACTCCGTATCAAATTCGACCTTTTCTTCTCAGGCGCTCTTCCCAAGCCACCCCTGGAGACCCGCGAGGAGCTCGACAAGCGGGTGAAGCGGCTCGGTACCACTCGGGAGATGAAGCTGGCGCAGCGGTTTCTCTACAACGCCCTGCTGAACCGCTGGAACATCTTCGGAGAGCTTTGGAACAAGCGGCTGCAGGCGCGCGAAGAGGGAGTTCGGACTCCAGCCCTGGCCCGGCGCCGAAAAACTGAGTCGCCAGCCCCTCCGGCGAAACCAGCGCCCCCTCCTGCGGCGAGGCCATCCGCGGCGGAGCGCCGGCTCCTGGCCCGCACTGCAATCCGGGACGCCACCGACTCGCAAGAGGAGCTGAAGGCGTTTTATCGCTCCTTCCTGGAGGCACGGCAGGAGAACGGCGAAGGGAAGGCCCCCAGCTTCGAGAAATTCCGCAAGGAAATCGAGCGCCACATGGCAGCCATTCGCGAGAAGGCTTCTTGTGAGAAGGTGGACTTTCGCCTATACTTGGAAAACAAGAGGATAGCCTTGAAAGCGAAGCCTTTGAAGGAAGAGGAGAAGGGTTCTTGAGCCGCTTATCGAGCCTGGTCGTTCCCACCTTCCTGGTCCTGCTCTTAGGAAGCTCCGCCCGGTCGAGCGCCCAAGGTGCAGACACCGCACCCCCGGTCTTGGATGCGGTGGAGGAATACCCCCTTATTAACGTCTCGAAGGAGCGCATTGCCGATGTGGGCTACTGGCAGGAGTCGCTGGCCGCATCCCCTGACGACGTCACCTTGCAACTCGCTCTCGGCAACGCCTACGCCATGAATCGCAGATTTCAGGAGGCCATTCGAGAGTATGAGCAGCTCCTGCGCGTCTATCCTGAATCCAAAGCCGCCTGGAACAACCTAGGCTCAGCCTACCGGGGACTCGGCAAGATGAGCGACGCCCTGAACGCCTATAAGAAGGCGGTAGACCGGGATCCTCGATACGGCCTCGCCTATTACAACATCGGGGCCGTCTACGATCACATGGGGTATTACGACAAAGCGCTGAAGAACTACAGCGTGGCAATCCGATTCGATCCGACTCTGACCGACAGCAAGCGGAATCCCCAGGTCGTGACCAACAAGCGCCTCTACGCCGTCCTGCTACAGAACTATGTGGAATCCGCCGGCAGTCTGGCGTTGCCCCTCGAGCCGGCCTATCCGGAGAATCCGAAGGAGTGAGGGGTGGGCCGGAATGGGTCGGCCCTTGAGCTTTCGGCCAACACTCTCAACCCAGCCCAGGAACGGCTCATGCGCTTCGTGCTCGCAGCCAGCGCGTTGCTGCTCATCGGCTTCGGATCCTCCCCCGCCGGGGCCTGGACCGACGCCACGCGGCGGCGCATGGTGGACGACGCAATTCGACTGACCCCGCCAGCGCTGGCGACGGTGCTGGAACGGTACCGCTCGGACTTGATCCTCGGGATGACGGATCCCCTCAAGGGCGAAGCCGGCGAAGAGCATCGACAGCATCCCGCCGGAAATTACGGAAGAGCCGCGGACCGGATCGCGCTGCACTCCAAGCAGGCCGTGACCATCATCGGGCAACCTCACCGTCTCCGCCTGGCAGTGTACGCATTGGGAACCGCCGCTCATTTCGTGGCAGACGTGGACTTTCCGCTGAACTGCTCTCCCGGACCCGTGGGGGATCCGGTTTTCTACACCAATTACGTGAAATACGCAGAGAAGATGATGCCGTACTTCCTCGTCGTCCTGGACCGGAAGCCCGCTCCCGATCTCGCCAAGAATAAGCTGGAGGCCTTCGGCAAGACTGCGGCGCTGCGCTCTTCCCAGTTCGTGTCCCCCATTCAGTCCGCCTACACACCCGATGGAAAGCCCCGATCGACGGCTCACTTCGATGAGAAGTCGGTTCCTTTCGGCGTGGCCTCGTTGAGTTACTCCCAGGCTGTCAATGACATTGCGCGGCTTTGGGCGCACCTGTGGCGCAGCGCCGGGGGCGATCTGGGAGGTCAGCCAAACCTTCCGGGAACCCCCAGCGGAAAACCCACCCCCTCGCAAGGGGCCAAGGGCAAAAAACATGGCCGATCCACACCATAAGCGACTGGCGCTACTGAGCGTTCATGACAAGACGGGCATTGTGGGTTTCGCCCGGGACCTCGCGGAGCGCGGATTCACTCTCCTCTCCACCGGCGGCACGGCCCAGGCGCTGAGGGATGCCAAACTGGGAGTGGTGGAAGTTTCGGAGCACACCGGCTTCCCGGAGATGCTGGACGGCCGCGTCAAGACCCTGCACCCGAAAATCCACGGGGGAATCCTGGCCCGCCGTGACCGCCCTGAGCACATGGCCGCGCTTCGAGAGCTGGGCATCGATCTCATCGAGCTGGTGGTGATCAACCTCTACCCTTTCGAGGCCACCGCGGCGCGCCCGAGTGCCTCCAGGGAAGAGGTCATCGAAATGATCGACATCGGAGGTCCCTCCATGCTCCGATCCGCGGCCAAGAACCACCGGGACGTAACCGTGATCGTGGACCCCAGCGACTACTCCAGGGTCGCGGCGGCCCTGCGGGATCTCGGGACGGTTCCTCCTGCGCTTCGCCTCGAGCTGGCCACCAAGGCCTTCGCCCGGACCGCCGCCTATGACGACGCGATCCATCGTTACCTGGCATCCGCCTCAGCGGAGGAGAGCTTCCCGCGCTCCCTCGATCTCACTTTTGAGAAAATCCTGGATCTTCGCTACGGAGAGAACCCCCATCAAGCCGCGGCGCTTTACCGCGAGCCGCAAGCTCCACCCGGATCGCTCGCTCTGTGTGAGCAGATCCACGGCAAGGAGCTCTCGTTCAACAATCTTCTGGATCTGGATTCCGCCTGGCGCCTGGTCAGCGAGTTCGACCCCCCGGGCGCCGCGGTGATCAAGCACAACAATCCGAGCGGAGTGGCAATCGCCGGCTCCACGGCGGAAGCCTTTGCCCGGGCACGGGACACCGATCCCTCTTCAGCCTTCGGCGGCGTGGTCGCGCTGAACCGCCCCTTGGACGCCGAAACCGCCCTTGAGATCGGCGGGTTGTTCCTGGAGGCCATCATCGCCCCCTCTTTCGAAGAGGAGGCTCTGGTGCTCCTCCGGAAGAAGCCGAATCTCCGTCTCCTGAGGACGGGCAGCGAGAAGGCCGGAATCTCCGGACTGGACCTGCGGCGCGTCAGCGGGGGAATGCTCGCCCAGACTTGGGACTCGAGCATGTCCCTTCCCTCGAAGGGAAAGGTGGTGACCCGGAGGTCCCCCACCCCCGGCGAGATGGAAGACCTGGACTTCGCCTGGAAGGTGGCCAAGCATGTGAAATCCAACGCGATCGTATACGCTTCCGGCGGCCGGACTCTGGGAATCGGGGCGGGACAGATGAGCCGGGTCGACTCGGTCCGGCTGGGCGCCCAGAAAGCTCTCACTCCTCTGAAGGGCTCAGTGCTGGCCTCGGACGCATTTTTCCCTTTCCGCGACGGGATCGATGCTGCCGCCCAGGCGGGTGTGGCGGCGGTGGTCCAGCCGGGAGGATCCATTCGAGACTCGGAGATAATCGCCGCCGCAGACGAGCATTCGCTGGCGATGGTTTTCACGGGCGAACGCCACTTCCGTCACTGAAGCCGGGAAGGAACTCATGGTCAACCACGCCAAGAGCAACGGGGAAGATCTCAATCTCTGGAACATCGTCGGACGTGAGTTCGACAAGGCAGCGGCGAATCTGGGTGTCCCCGAAGGACTGCTCCAGCAGATCAAGGCCTGCAACGCCGTGTACTACGTCCAGTTCCCCGTCCGCATCGGCGATCGTTACGAGATTTTCCAAGGGTGGCGCGCGGAGCATTCGCAACACCGAAAGCCGACCAAAGGGGGAATCCGCTACAGCGAGGCGGTCACCCAAGACGAAGTCATGGCCTTGGCCGCACTCATGACTTACAAGTGCGCCATCGTGGACGTCCCCTTCGGAGGCTCGAAAGGGGGAATTTGCTTCAACCCCAAGAAATACACTCGGGACCAGGTGGAGAGGATCACCCGGCGATACACCGTGGAGCTGGTACGGAAGAACTTCATCGGCCCCGGCATCAACGTTCCGGCCCCGGACCTCGGCACCGGCGAGCAGGAGATGGCCTGGATTGCCGACACCTACGACGCACTGACTCCCGGGCAGATCGACTCGCTGGCATGCGTCACCGGCAAGCCGGTGACCCAGGGGGGCATCCGCGGTCGCAAGGAGGCCACTGGCCGCGGCGTGCAGTACGGCATCCGGGAGGCGTTCAAGCATGCCGAGGATCTGAAGCGCCACGGTCTGAGCAGTCCCCTGGAGGGAAAGCGGGTTTCGGTGCAGGGCTTCGGCAACGTGGGCTACCACGCGGCGAAATTCCTCTCGACGGAAGACGGCTGTCGCGTGGTGGCCGTGGGGGAAGTGGACGGAGGAGTGTACAATCCCGAGGGGATCGACATCGCCCAGCTTGCGGAGCACAGGAACCGCACCGGTTCCATGAAGGGCTTTCCGGGGGGCCGCATGCTGGATCGACCTCAGGACGTCCTGGAAGTGGACTGTGACATCCTGGTTCCGGCGGCTCTGGAGAATCAGATCACGCTGGAGAATGTGGACCGGGTCCGGGCCCGGATGGTTGCGGAAGCCGCCAACGGCCCTACCAGCCCGGAAGCCAGCGAACGGCTCAGCAAGCGCGGTGTCTTGATCCTTCCCGACATTTACCTTAATGCGGGCGGCGTCACCGTCTCCTACTTCGAGTGGACGAAAAACCTCTCGCACATCCGATACGGGAGGATGGAGAAGCGTCTGGACGAGATCTACCGCGAGAAGATGGTAGGGGCCCTGGAGCAATCCACCGGTCACCCCATGAACGAGCGGATGCGGCGCGAGCTGATTCAAGGGGCGGACGAGGTAGACCTGGTGAATTCGGGTCTCGAAGGGACCATGCAAAATGCCTACCGGGAAATCCGGGAACAGTTTCTCTCCGACCCCGGCCTGGGAGACTTGCGCACGGCTGCGTTCGCGGTGGCCATCCGAAAGGTGGCCCGGAGCTACACCGAGATGGGAGTTTTTCCATGAAGCCGGAGGAGGGGGATTACTTCTGGTTCAGGGTCCGATAGGTGAGACGGTCCACGTAGGCGTAATAGACCTTGTCCTTGGGCCGATCCCGATAGTGTTCCGCAACCTCCCTGAGTTTGGCCGCTTCCTGATCGTCAGGATGGAGAGTCAGATTCTCTTCCAGGCGCTGTAGCGCTTCGACACAGTTTCCGCCCTTCAACGATACCACTGCCCAGTTGAACCAGGCGTTCCGAATGAACAAATCCACCTCCCCCAGGTGACGATCCTTGGGAAGTCGGTAAAACTTCCGCAGCGCGCTCTCGTAGTCCTTCTCAACGAAGAATTGCTTCCCGGTCTGGAGATCCTCCTCCAGCTTTTTCTGCTCCTGCACCTTCCCGGCCGCCCGGTCCAATTGCTCCTTCGCCTCAAGGTTGGCCGGATCCAAATCCAGGATTCTGGAGAAAGTAGCGACGGCCTCCTCGTAATCGCTCTTCTGAATCTGGGACTTTCCGGTGGCGAATAGTCCGGCTATCTCCCGCTGCATCTGCTCCGGCGAGGGCGAGACCGCAGAAGGTGCATTCCCTCCCGGGAGCTCGGGCTCGCGGGCTTGCGCCGATGCCGTGTTCCCGGGGCTGCTGCTGGTACTGCTCAGCCCCACATTGGAGGGCGCTGCGGAGGATTCCGGAACTGGTGCAGGACGATGCGCCGGCAAACGGCCCGGCGGAGGAGCCCCCTGGCCACTCCCCTGCCCCGACGCATTGGCCGAGCGCTGTCCGAGCATCCACCACCCTCCGCCGGAAACGGCCAGAAGGAGCAGAATGCCCAGACTCAGCTTCCCAAGTGAGACGTCCCCACGGGCTGCCGTCGCTGCCGGGCGGACCCGTCTCACTCTCTCGGTTGTTCGCTCCTCTGATCTAGAAGGAGCAAGCCTTCCTTCCACTCGACCCCTATCTTCCTTCGGAAGGCTCTCACTGAGATCGGCGAGATCAAGGTCGGGGAGAGGCTGGCGAGAACCGGCCCGTCGATCCGCGGACGGGTGGGATTTTTGTGCGACGGTGGAGGGATGAGACGAAAGGCTCGACGGCTCCGACAGGTCGGTGAGAGGAATCGGCTCCGGCACCTCGACAGCAGCCGCCTGCGGCGGCTTCTCCTGAGGACCGGAAGGCTCAAAGCTGAGCTGCGCCAGCTCGGCCTCCCAGTCTTCATTCAAAACCTGCTCATCCTTCATCGGCGCGACGGGATCCGCGGGCGCGGAGGTTTCCGGTTCCGCTGCGGCCACGGACGCCGATGGCTCCGGAGATTCCTGGGGAAGATCCAGGGAATCTCCAAAATCCGGAGGCATCCGGAGCTGCTGCGTGTCCGCGCCGCTCTGCGCGCCAGGCTCAGGCGGGGCGGAAGCTTCCGCCGCG
Source organism: Acidobacteriota bacterium (assembly GCA_022616665.1). GTDB lineage: Bacteria > Acidobacteriota > Polarisedimenticolia > Gp22-AA2 > AA152 > AA152. The sequence continues at coordinate 3,565 of JAKEFJ010000205.1, read as the reverse complement.
GGGGTCCGCCTTTGTCTCAGCGCGTCGATTTTGGCTTCCAGCTTCTTCGCTTCGGCGTGGTTGGCGCTGAGGAAAAGGATCTTCTGAATTTCAGCGGTGGCCTCGTCCAGGCGCTCCTGGACGAACAGCTGCCGAGCAATTTCCAGGTGCTCATCGATGAACGGTTGCGCTTCGTAGGCGTCCCGCGCCTCCTCCAGGACCTCACGCACCGCTTCGGATCGGGGGGCCAGCTGAAGCAGCGCCTGGCACACTTCCATGGCATCGAGATAACGCGCGGCGGATAGGAAGGCGCGAACCTTGTGGATCCCTTCCCTGACCTTCGCGATGACTTCGGGTGTCTCCGAGGCGGCGCTTTCCCCGGCAATTTGGGTGGCGGTCTCCCCGGTCTGGGCCTCCTCCAGAAGGAGCGAGGCCATCCGGATCCCTTCCAGAGCCCGCTGGTTCTGCGGATCCTGCGAAAGTAACTCCTGCCAGACCTGAATGGCTTGGCGGTAATCACCCGAATGGTACAGGGCGGTGGCCTTGATCAGGAGTTGCTGGGATTGACTCGAACCGGTCATGGAAACTGGCTCTCCCCGGCGGCAAAGCCGCTCAATCGACCTATGTGCCTGAATTTATGCTTTTTGCGCTCGGAGTCAAACCAGGGGGAGCGGGGAGGTTGATAATGGTAATTCTCTGAAAATGAGCGAGTTGGGTGGATTCTCACGTGATTGCGGCCGGGGGTGTGAACCCGGTTCCCGGCTCAAAGCCGGGGATCGAGAATGACCTTGAGCGAATCTGCAGCCTGCAGAACCAGATTAAATCCCTCCTGGGCCCTGGAAAGCGGCAGACGGTGAGTGACCATGGAGGCGACGTCGACCCGTCGCGATGCGATGAGATCCAGCGCGGCGAGCATGTCGGCGGGTGGGCCGGCATAGGAGTGAACCACCCGGATTGCATCATTCCACATCTCGTGCATGGGGAATTCGACCTTCGCGCCGGGAGCGACGGGGGCGAAGAAGAGAATCGTCCCACCCCGATCCACACTGGCGAAGGCCTGCCGGATGGCCGGCAGCGCAGCGGTGCAGACGAGCACCTGCTCGGCGAGCCGCCCCTCATTGGCCGAGCGGATCTTCGCAGGCACATCGTCTGCGGAGGAGATCGCCAAATCGGCGCCGAATTTCCGCGCCATCTTCAGCCGGGCCTCCTGGAGATCTGTCGCAAAGATCTTTCCAGCCCCAATTGCCCGGGCCAGCTGAATGTGGAGGATCCCCGAAATACCGCTCCCCAGCACGGCTACGCTCTGCCCCGGCGAGACTCCAGCCATCCGCTGGGCACGAACCACACAGGCCAGCGGCTCCACGAAGGAACCCTCCTCGCAGCTGACGTGGTCGGGAAGTTTGAAAGTGCCCCGGTCCACATTGAGGGCCGGAAGTCGAATGAGCTCGGCGAATCCACCGGGATCGAAGTGGGAGGTCCGAAGGGTGTCGCAGACGCTGTGGCGATCCGTGAGGCAATAGCGGCAGGTGTTGCAGGGAACGTGGTGGGTCGCCACGACCCTCTCGCCTGGTCGATAGCCGCGGACTGCGGTTCCCACCTGGGCCACCGTCCCGGCTACTTCGTGCCCCAGCACCAGCGGCGCCTTGCGAATCCGGTACCACTCCATCACGTCGGAGCCGCAGATCCCGCTGGCCTCCACACGCAGCAGCAACTCGCCTTCTGCAGGGGAAGGGGATGGACGCTCCTCCAGGCGCACGTCGCGGTTGCCGTAATAGACGGCAGCTTTCACTTCCGGCCGCCACGGGCTTGCTGGTAGATGCCGTAGGCCTGATCTACCGAGGCGTTCTCCTGGACCACCGCCTTGACCGCCCGGATCATGCCGATGGGAGAATCCGACTGAAAGATGTTCCGACCCATGTCCACTCCCTTGGCTCCGGCGCGTACCGAGTTCCAGGCCAGCAGGATGGCGTCTTTCTCCGGGATCTTCTTCCCGCCCGCGACCACCAGAGGGACGGGCGTGCTGCGCACCACTTCCGCGAATCCCTCGCAATAGTAGGTCTTGACCAGGTGGGCTCCGATCTCGGAGGCGATGCGACAGGCGAGCCCCAGGTAGCGCGCGTCACGCACCATGTCCTTCCCCACGGCAGTCACGGCCAGCACCGGAATTCCGTACCTCTCCCCCTCATCCACCAGCCGCGCCAGGTTGAGCAGCGTTTGCCGCTCGCCTTCCGCCCCGACGAAGATGGATAGAGTGATGGCGCAGGCGTTCAGCCGGATGGCGTCTTCCATGGCTACCGTCAGTCCCTCGCCTGAGAGCTCCGTCAGGATGCTCGTGCCTCCCGACACCCGCAGGACAATCGGGATATCGGATTCCCGCGGCACGCAATTCCGCAGCACACCGCGCGTCAGCATCAAGGAATCAGCATGGGGGAGGAGCGGCTCCAGCGTCTTGCGAGGCTCCTCCAGCCCCGAGGTCGGTCCCAAGAAGTATCCGTGGTCCACCGCCAACATCACCGTTCGGCCGGTTGAAGGCTTCAAGATTCGATTGATTCGATTGGCGATTCCCCAGTCCATGGTGGCGCGCTCCTTTTCCGTGGTGGGCCTGCGTCCGATGGGCTCATTGTAAACCAGTTCCGAAGCTGCTTTCCCCCATCCTCAGCACCGCGGCCCCGTGAATCTCCCCATGCTTCAGGGCTCGCAGCGCCTCGTTGGCCTCGTGCAACGAAAAGGCCCTTACCTGGGTCCGGATAGGGAGCTGCGCCGCCAGATGGAGAAACTCGTCTCCATCCTGGCGAGTGAGATTGGCCACCGACTTGAGAGTCCGCTCGCCCCAAAGCAGCTCGTATGGGAACGACGGAATATCGCTCATGTGAATCCCGGCGCAGACGACCGCGCCGCCCTTCTTCACACCCGCAAGCGCCACCGGCACCAGAGCGCCGACGGGAGCGAACAGGATGGCCGCATCCAGAAGGTCGGGCGCCGGTTCGTCGGATCCGCCCGCCCAGTCGGCCCCCAGGCTGCGCGCCAGGTGCTGTGCATGCGCATCTCCGGGGCGGGTAAAGGCGAACACCCGACGCCCCTGATACCGGGCCACCTGCAGGACCAGGTGGGCCGCGGCTCCGAATCCGTAGAACCCGAGGGATTGGGCGTCTCCGGCGGCTTTGAGTGAGCGGTAGCCGATGAGCCCCGCGCAGAGCAGCGGGGCCGCCTGGAGATCGGAGTACCCGATCGGGAGCGGGAAAGCAAACCGCTCGTCGGCCACTGTCCTGGTGGCATAGCCGCCGGGAAGCTGGTACCCGGTAAAGCGAGCCTGAGCACAGAGATTCTCACGCCCGGAGAGGCAATACTCGCAGGCCTCGCAGGCCCATCCCAGCCACCCGACTCCGACGCGAACTCCCGGCGCCCAGCGCGTGGCGCCCGGGCCGAGGGCCAGAACCGTGCCGACGATTTCATGTCCGGGAATCAGGGGAAGGGAAGGATTCGCGAGCTCGCCGTCGACCACGTGCAAGTCGGTGCGACATACGGCGCACGCCTGCACCTCTAGGAGAACCTGCCCTGCTCCGGGCACGGGATCTGGCCATTCCTC
>JAKEFJ010000204.1 GCA_022616665.1 Acidobacteriota bacterium | reverse complement strand
TGGGTCTCGTGGCGGTGCCGATGGCGCTGCCGGTCCTGCCGGTGGAAGCCTTCCTGCGCTACCAATCCGCCCTGGGGTTGTCGCCTCTGACCGAAGAGCGCCATGAGATGGGTTTGTTGCCCCAGCATTACGCCGACATGTTCGGGTGGGAGGAGCTGACCGCGCTGGTCGCCAAGGCGCACGGGCGACTCACGCAAGGGGAGCGCTTGCGCTGCCGGGTGTTCGGCCAGAACTACGGCGAGGCGGGGGCGATTGACGTCCTGGGCCGCAAGCTCGGCCTTCCCCGCGCGATCAGCGGCCACAACAGCTACTGGATGTGGGGCCCGGCGGGTGACGATTGGGAGGTTCTCATCATCATCGGAGGCGACCGCGAGGACAACGCGGAGTTTTTCGAGGACATTGAAATAGTCGGGCAGACTGATTCGCCCTGGTCGATGCCCTACGAGCGCCACCTGGACGTCTCCATAGCACGGCGCCCCAAGACCACGATCCGTGAAGCATGGCCCCGGCTGAAAATGTTCATCTGAGCGAAGCCCGTCGCGAGGGCTCCTGCGGGTGGTAGGTTTCGGGCGAGAGAAAGCTGCAACTTGGATCTCACCACAGAGATGTACGTGATCGCCGGCCTGGGAGCTGTGGGTCTCGGGAGCGGGGCCATTGTGAGCCAGCCCCGGCGGTCTCGAAGTCGCATCTTCGCTGCCCTTTGCGCTGCTCTCGCGCTGTGGAGTCTGGGCGTCGCCCTGAGTCGCACATCCCTTGCGCCGGAAGCGCCCTGGCACCTGCTTTTTCTCCTTGGGTCGTGTTCCGCGGCTGCCCTGGGACTCCAATTCTGCCTGCATCTGACTGGACAATCAGCCCGGCGCTGGCTGGCACCGGCATACGCCGCGGCAGGCTTGGTTTGGCTTGCGGCGTGGACCCCAGCCCACGAATGGATGCCGGGATTCAATTACATAGCGCTTGCCGTTCTGGGATCCATCCTGGTCACGGCCCTCGCTCACGTGCTGAAACACTTGCTCTCGCTGCGCCGTGGTCCCCAGCGCAACGCCCTTCAACTTTTCTTCGTTGGCGCCATGGTAGCCGTGATTGGCGGGCTGTCTGATTTCGTCCCGCATGAAATTCGACGCCTGCCCAGGATCGGGCCTCTCACGCTCTTGGTGCTGCTACTGGTGATCAGCGCCATGGTGGTGAGGTACCGATTCCTCGACGTGCACGCCTTCCTGGCAAGGGGGCTGGCCCTCGTGGCCTCGGCGGGGTCGATCTCGATGCTGCTGATCTCTTTTTTGCGGGTCCCCGCAGACCGTTTCCTGCCCCTGTTCCTGGTGTCGATGGCGATTGTCGCCTGCGCGGCGCTGGCGGGACGGATGTTGCTTGCGGGCGAAGGGATCGGGACTCCGGTGAATGCCGCGGCGCGGGCCTTGACGGCGGCAAGCCGTGGGATGCCCCTGGCCCGCAAGTCGGAGGAGGTCTGGAGTTCTCTGGGCGAAGGGATTGGCGTGCTGGGCGGAGGCATTCGAGTGGCCGTATATCTCAGGAGCAGCGGCCCGGGTGCATTCGAGCGAGCCTACCGTCACGGGCCGGTGTCGAACCTTGATGAGACCGTGCCCGCCGAGAGCGCACTGCCTATCCTGCTGGATGCCGATCAGGCCCCGATGACCCGTATCTTCCTGGAGGAGGAGATCCGTAGCGGCGACGCCTTGCGAAGTCGGCTCGCGGCGCGGGCTCTGGAACAAGTGGATGCTCTGGAGATCGAGCTGGCGGTACCGCTCCACCGTGAGGGGGTACTGGCCGGCTGGATCGGAGTGGGGGGCGGGACGCCGGAGCGCTACCTGAAGGGCGAAGTGGCCGCGGCTCTGCTGGCCCTTGGCAGTCAGGCAGTGGCCAGCCTGGAGAGGCTCGAAGCCGTGAGCGAATCGCGGCGGCGGGAATCCCTGGCGGTCGTCGGCGAGATGGCTGCGGGCCTGGCACACGAGATTCGCAATCCCGTGGGGGCCATCCGGGGAGCTGCTCAAGTGCTGTGCGAAGAGCGGGACGCCGCCAGGGCCCGGGAGATGCTGGAAGTCATCGAAGAGGAGACGGCGCGCCTGGGGAGAGTCGTGGGAGAATTCCTCGATTATGCGCGCCCTGGGACGCAGCATCGCGAGGCCGTGGACCTGGCTGAGCTGGCCCGGCGGACTCTGCGATTGGCGGAGGCCGCTGGAACCGGAATCCAGGCCAGCGTGCAGGTCGAGCCGGGAGTGCCCCGCGCGGTGGGGGATCCGGACCAGCTGCTGCGAGCCATGGCCAACCTGGTGCGGAATGCCCGGGAGGCGGCCGGACCGGAGGGTATGCTGAGAATCAGGATTGCGCGGGAGGGTGAGACGCGAGTCGCCATCCGCTTCGAGGACGACGGGCCGGGAATTCCCCCGGAGAGAGTTCAGGGCCTGTTCAAGCCCTTTCAGTCGACCAAGCGGGGTGGAACCGGTTTGGGCCTCGCGCTGGTCCACCGGGTCATCGAGACGCACGGAGGCACCGTCGTGGTGGAGGGACGCCCGGGGCGCGGCGCCGCCTTCACGTTGGTGCTGCCTGCCGAGGAGTTGAAGGCGTGAAACACAAGGAGCTGGTCCTCGTGGTCGACGATGAGGTCAACGTCAGGCGTGTGCTGGGAGCCATGCTGGAGCAGGCAGGCTACCGGACGGCGCGAGCCTCCTCCGGCGAGCAAGCGCTGCAGCTCGTGCGCAGTCAGGATCCGGACCTGGTCCTCACGGACCTCAAGATGTCCGGAATGGACGGGCTGGATCTGCTGAAACGACTGCGCACCGACTTCCCGGAAATCCCGGTGGTCTTGCTGACGGCGCACGGAACCGTGGAAACCGCGGTGGAGGCCATGAAACGCGGGGCTCACGATTTCCTCACCAAGCCTTTCGACAAGCAGCGGGTCCTGGAGATCCTGGAAAAAGCGCTGGGAGAAGCCAAGAGTCGCCGCCGTGAGTTCCAGGGGCCGCTGGTGGAAGAAGCGCCCTGCGGCATCCTGGGACAAAGCGCCGGTATCGAATCAATGCGGCGAATCATCCAGCGCGTAGCTCCGAGTCCGACCACGGTACTGATCACCGGAGAAACCGGCACGGGCAAGGAGCTGGTCGCAGATGCACTGCATTTTCTCTCGGAGCGCCGCGCGCAATCTTTGGTGAAGATCAACTGTGGGGCACTGCCTGATTCGCTGGTGGAGGCGGAGCTATTCGGCCACGAAGAGGGCGCCTTCACCGGAGCCGCGCGCGCCCGACCCGGCCGCTTCGAGCTTGCAGACGGAGGCACTCTGTTCCTCGACGAGGTCGGAGAGCTGCCTCCGGCGGCTCAGGTCAAACTGCTGCGAGTCCTTCAGGACGGGCTGGTGGATCGCATCGGCTCCTCCCGTCCTCGCCAGGTGGATGTGAGGCTCGTGGCCGCCACCCACCGGGATCTGAACGCGGAGGTGGCACAGGGTCGATTTCGCCAGGACCTCCTCTTCCGATTACGGGTGGTGGAGATCCATGTGCCGCCTTTGCGGGAGCGGTTCGAGGATATCCCGGCCCTGGTGCAATTCTTTCTGGACAAACACGCGAGGCGGCTCAGCCGCTCTCGCCCTGACGTAGCCCCGGAGGCGCTCGCCCACCTGGCCGGACAGTCATGGCCCGGCAACGTGAGAGAGTTGGAAAACGCGGTGCAGCGCGCATTCCTGTTATCGGATCAGGGCGTCCTGGGGCCAGAGGATTTCGGCCAGGCTCCTGTGGAGGCTTCCGTGGGAGCCTCGCCGGGAGCGCGTCCCGCCATGAAGGTGGCAGCTGCCGAGGCCGAGCGCCGGGTGGTCCTGGCCGCCTTGGATTCCACCGGTGGAAACGTGACACGGGCTGCTCTCCGGCTGGGTCTGTCCCGGAGAGGGCTTCAGATGAAGCTCAAGCAGCTTGGTCTGCGGCCGAAGATCTGATCTTTTCCCTCCGTATTCGCGGATGCGAAGCGTGCTTCGCACCTCTTCCCACTGCTGCGAAGCCGTGTGCGCGGCACCCCAATTCCCGGTTCATGGAAGTCGTGATAGCTCCGTGACTTGTCGGGAGCTCCTCCTTGGGCACGAGCCTTGCTGGGTCGTCGGTGCTTTGGAATCCAGCCTTGGCAAAGGCTCGCGTTGAACCCATCAAAGGAGGAGGAACATGAGGCGCATTCTGTGTCTGCTGATGCTCTGTTTCGCGGCGGCCCTGCCAGCCCGGGCCGCGGGATTGCTCCAGCCCAAGGACTCGGCTCTCCCACCTCTTCAAATCAAGGACCACACCGTCAAGGTCGTCATCAACAATGGCTTTGCCGTAACGGAAGTCGATCAAGTCTTCCACAACCCTCACGATCAAGACCTCGAGGCCATCTACACCTTCCCCCTCCCCAAGGATGCCTCCTTGTCGGAGCTGAGCCTCTGGATCGACGGAGTCGAAGTCGTGGGGGAGGTGGTGGAGAAGGAGCGTGCCCGCGAGGTCTATCAGGAGGAGAAAAAAGCCGGTCGCGATGCCGCTGTGGCCGAGAAGCGCGACTACATCGCCTTCGATGTCTACGTGAGCCCTGTGCGGGCCAAATCAGACACGCGCGTGCGATTGCTTTACCTCCAGCCGCTGGAGATCGACTCCGGCGTGGGACGCTATGTCTATCCGCTGGAGGAGGGGAATGTCGATGAGGCAGCCCAGGCGTTTTGGAACCGGTTGCCTCAAGTGCATGGGACGTTTTCGTTTGATTGCACGCTGCGGACGTCGTACCCGATCGACGAGATCCGCGCGAAGGGTTATGAGGACTTGGCGAAAGTCAGGCAGGAATCGGCGGACACCTGGCGGGTACAGGTTCTCTCGGAGGAGGGGACCGTCTCCCTCGAGAAGGACATGGTCATCTACTACCGTCTTGCCCAAGACCTACCGGCGCGTGTGGATCTGCTCTCAAATCGGCAAGGGGACGGCCAGGGGTCGTTTCTGATGGTGATCACACCCGGCGCCGATTTGAAGACCATCAGCGAGGGCGTGGATTGGACCTTTGTCCTCGACATTTCCGGAAGCATGCAGGGCAAGATCGCCGTGGCGGGGGACGCTCTGGGGCGCTCTCTCGACCAGCTGAGATCCCAGGATCGCTTCCGAATCATCGTTTTTGCGGACAAGGCCAGGGAGATCACGCAGGGCTGGACGCCGGTTACCCCCGAAAGCGTGGCGGAGGGACAACGGGCGGTGCTGTCGCTGCAGACGGAGGGGGGAACCAACCTGTACGACGGATTCCTCCAGGGTCTGTCGGGACTGGAAGAAGGGAGGACCTCCGCCATCATCTTGATCAGTGACGGCGGGGCGAACGTGGGCCCCACCGAGAATGGTGCCTTCCTGAAGCTTCTGGACAAGAAGGATGTTCGCGTGTTCACCTTTGTGATGGGCCAAGGGGCGAACCAGCCGCTGCTGGGAAGACTGGCGGAGGAATCGAACGGATTCTCCATGGACGTTTCCAACCAGGACGATCTCTACGGTCGAATCGTCCAGGCCAAGGCGAAGCTGGCGCGCGAGGCCCTTCATGGCCTGCGTGTCGAGATCGACGGAGTTCCGGTCAGCGAGCTGGCACCCGCACGGCTGCCCAGCGCCTACTACGGCCAGCAGATCACACTCTTCGGCCGCTACACGAAGCCGGGAGAGGCCACGCTGCGCCTGCGGGCGCGCATTTCGGGCGCGGAGAAAGTCTGGGAAACGAAGGTGAGATTCCCGGGGCAAGATGGCGACTATCCGGAGCTGGAGCGGCTCTGGGCCCTGGCTCGCATCGCCGATATCAATAAGCAGCTCCAGGACGGCGGGAAAAAGTCGGAGCTGCGCCAGGCGGTCGTGGACCTCGGGACGCAGTATTCCATCGTCACGGATTACACCTCGATGGTGGTGGTGAGCGAGGAACGCTTCAAGGAGCTGGGCATCGACCGAAAGAACAAAGGCAGAGTGCAGAAGGAGCGGGAAGCCCGGGAAGTTCGCTGGCAGGGGCAGCCAAGGGACCCGCGCGCAGACACGACCCAGCCGATGTTCCCCGGTGCCAGGGCTCCGCACGTCGGAAGCGGTGGCGGCGGAGGCGCTGGAGCTGGCGGCCCGGAGCTAGTCGGTCTGCTCACGGCCTTGTATGGCGCGCGCGAGTACTTGCGTCGCCGTCGGGGAAAGCAGTGCTGATTCGGGTTCCCTGGCGATCCCTTGGGGTAGGACTGGCGGCCGTCGTTCTGACGGCCGCCGCCCCCGCCCCGCTGCTGTACAGCCGCCACACCATTCTCCAGGGGGAGGTGTGGCGGCTTTTCACCTGCCACCTCGTCCACGGCACCTTCAACCACCTGCTGTGGGATGTCCTGCCGCTCTTGGGAGTGGGAATCTTGTTCGAGAGAAGCCTGAAGGATCGGTTCTGGACCATTCTAGCCGTTTCCTCCGTGGTGGTGTGTGGCGGCCTCCTGGTGCTGCAGCCGGATCTCCCAACCTACTGCGGACTCTCGGGAGTGCTGAACGGTCTCTGGGTTGCCGGATCCCTGTCCGCTGCCCGTGACGAGCGGTCCGCCGGGAGCCTGGCGGTGGCCGCTCTTTACCAGGCGTGCGTATTCGCGTTGCTGGGGAAGATTGCGTTCGAGGCAGTCACCGGCGTTTCTCTGTTCACCGATCCCTCCAAGCTTGATGGAGTTGCGGTCCCCATGGCGCACGTCCTTGGGGCTCTCGGCGGAGTGCTCGCTCTGCCGACCCGTGTCAGGCGCGCGCCTCCACGAGCGTCTTTCACTCTTCCTGCCGAGTCCCTCTAGGTGTACTCTTTCGCGTAGCTATCCGGGACCGGACTCCCGGCCGCCAAGTTGGCCAGTTGAAGGCTGCCGGTATGCGGCTCGTCGGGTTCGGGATTCGTCACCCATGAGCGGGATGAATCGGCCACGGCTTCGCGCACAAGAGTCGGCGAGAGGGTTCTGGTTTGCAGCCATGAAGATCGTCATCCCCGGCGGTACAGGTCAGGTCGGAACGCTGCTTGCCAGAGTCTTTCAAGGCGATGGCCACGAGGTGGTCGTGCTTGGCCGGAGGCCGAAGGCGGCGCCTTGGCGCACCGTCCAGTGGAATCCCCCGGCGCTCGACTCATGGGCCAGTGAGTTCGAGGGGTCGGATGTCGTCATCAACCTTGCGGGTCGGTCGGTGAATTGCCGGTACACGAAGAAGAATCGGGAGGAGATCCTCCAATCGCGAGTCTCGTCGGTGAAAGCGGTGGGGCGGGCGATCTCCCAGGCGAGCCGGCCTCCCTCCGTCTGGCTCCAGGCCAGCACGGCCACGATCTATGCTCACCGCTACGACGCGCCCAACGACGAGAAATCGGGACGGATCGGAGGAAGGGAGCCGGATGTCCCGGAAACGTGGCACTTCAGCATCGACGTCGCCACCGCATGGGAAAAGGCTCTCGACGAGGCTCCGGCCGGGGGAACGAGAAAGGTGAAGCTTCGGTCGGCGATGATCATGAGCCCCGATCGAGACGGCATCTTCGATACCCTCCTCACCCTGGTTCGCCGAGGGCTGGGAGGGACTTCCGGGGACGGGCGCCAGTATGTCTCCTGGATCCACGAAGTCGACTTCGTTCGTGCGATCTACTGGCTGATCGAGCGCGCCGATGTGGATGGTCCGGTGAATCTGGCCTCGCCGAATCCGCTCCCAAACAAGGAATTCATGTCGCTATTGCGGCGAGCCTGGGGCACTTCGATCGGACTGCCGGCGGCGAAGTGGATGCTCGGGGTCGGCGCGATCCTTCTCGGAAGCGAGACCGAACTAATCCTGAAGAGCCGGCGCGTGATCCCGGGGAGGTTGCTCGAGCAGGGCTTCGCGTTCAAATTTCCCGACTGGCAGACCGCGGCCCTGGATCTGTGCGAGCGCTCCCGTGCGGATCACCGAGCGGTAGGTGGCGCTCTGTGAAGATAAGCGCACAGGTGAGTCAAAAGGAGGCCAGGATGAGTCGCATTGCCTTTCGCTACTGCGCCTATTGAATCTCGGGACTGCACGCCGTCCGGGTGGCGGCACGGTTGCGACGCGAGTTGGGAACCGAGGTCGAAATGATTCGCGGGAATTACGGTGAATTCAAGGTCCTGGTGGACGGACAGACCGTGATCGACGGAGGCGCCTTGGCGGCGTTGGGAGTCCTCCCGTCGGGGCGCAAGGTAGTTGCCGCCGTCCGGGAGCGCCTGTCCGGCTGAGGTCGATCCTGCCAGCAACCTCCGCAAGCCATGCCCGGACTACGCGGGTGGGCGGAGCCGGGCCGGTGGGCAAGACCGGCGCCTACTTCTGCGACTCCGTCTTGAGGAACGTCCCCTTCTGCAGCTCCTCGAACGCCTGCCGGAGCTGCTCCTGCGTGTTCATCACGATGGGACCATACCAGGCGACCGGCTCCTGGAGCGGCTTCCCTGAGACCAGCAGAAACCGAATCCCCTTCTCGCCGGCCTGGATCGTCACCTCGTCGCCCCGGTCGAAGAGAACCAGCGAACGGTCTTCGGCCTCGGTGGGGGGAACCGTGTCCGCCCAGCCAACCCCTTCCGTCGGCACCGCCAGAGGGCCAGAGGCGTTGCAGAACTTCCCGGACCCGGCGAAGACGTACGCGAAGGCGTGGCGCGTCGTCTCGACCGGCAGGGTCTTCCGTTTTCCCGGCGGCACCGAAACGTCCAGGTAGATCGGGTCGGCTGCCATCCCTTCGACAGGCCCGCTCTTTCCCCAGAAATTCCCGCAGACGATGCGAGCCTGGGTCCCGTCGTCGTCCGTGACCACAGGGATCTCGCCCGCTTTGATCTCCTGGTACCGGGGCGCGATCATCTTCAAAGAAGAGGGGAGGTTTCCCCAAAGCTGGAAGCCGTGCATCCGCCCCTTCGGGTCGCCTTTGGGCATCTCCTGATGGATGATCCCGCTTCCCGCCGTCATCCATTGAACGTCTCCCGCGGCAATCGCGCCGCGGTTCCCCATGCTGTCGCCGTGCTCGACGGTTCCCGCAAGCACGTAGGTGATGGTCTCGATCCCGCGGTGCGGGTGCCAGGGAAAGCCCGCCAGATAGTCCTCGGGCCGGTCGTTGCGGAAGTCATCCAGAAGAAGGAATGGGTCGAAATCGGAGGTGTTCCCGAACCCGAACGCACGGCGCAAGTGCACGCCCGCGCCCTCCAGGGTCGGCTTCGCTTTGATGAGTCGCTTGATGGGTCGTATGGACATGGGGTCCTCCGCTGCCACGGGTTGCTCAATCGGATGCAGCAACGATACTCTTGCTTCTGTGCCAGTCAAGCCCTTCCCGTATGATGAGCCTTCCAGCCGGGGGTCACCCTGGTCGAAATAGGACGTGACGATTTGAAGGGGAAGAACTCATGAAAATGAGACAACTGATCAAGCGGGCACGGAATTTCTCAAAGCCCTTCCGGGTCAGCGACGGGAAAGGATTCCGCCTGAAGGACGTCGACCCCGGCGACACCCTCGATTTCACCTCCGAGGACAAGCCACGGGCCAAGGAAGCGCTCGCGACGGGCGTCGAAGCCCTTGCGGCGCTCCAGGACATGCTCTACGCGCAGGACAGATGGGCAGTGCTGCTCATCTTCCAGGCCATGGACGCCGCCGGAAAGGACGGAGCCATCAAGCACGTCATGTCCGGAGTCAATCCCCAGGGGTGCCAGATCTATTCCTTCAAAGCGCCCACTTCGGAGGATCTGGACCACGACTTCCTGTGGCGCTGCATGAAGTGCCTGCCCGAACGCGGCCGCATCGGCATTTTCAACCGCAGCTATTATGAAGAGACGCTCGTGGTGCGCGTGCATCCGGAGTTTCTCGAGAAGCAGAAACTCCCGCCTGAGCTAATCACGAAGGACATCTGGGAGGAGCGATTCCGGGAAATCCGGGAATGCGAGCGCTATCTCACGCATAACGGCATCATCATCCGGAAGTTTTTCCTGCACGTCTCGAAGCAGGAGCAGAAGAAGCGGTTTATGGAGCGGCTGGAGAATCCGGTGAAAAACTGGAAGTTTTCCGCCAACGACGCCAAGGAGCGGGAATTCTGGAACGATTACATGAAGGCCTACGAGGACATGATCCGGCACACGGCCACGAACGACGCTCCGTGGTACGTCGTGCCGGCGGACAACAAGTGGTTCACCCGCGTGGTGGTCGCCGCGGCGGTGATCGACGCGCTGGATGGCCTCGACCTCGAGTATCCGAAGGTCGACAAAGAGAAGCGAAAGGAGCTGGCGGCGGCCAGGCGGGCTCTGCTGGAGAGCCGGTAGGGGCAGCCTGCCCAGGCGGCGTTGCTGCAGCACCGGCCGCACCAGCACTGACCTGGCCGGAGCACGAACCAGGCGGGCTGTCAGAGTGCTTGCCTGCCGGAGCGGAGGGGATATGGTTTTTCTCGATGAAGCTGCGGTTCGAAGGCTTCTGCGCATGGTGGATCTGATACCCGCCATGGAAGGCGCTCTCGCGGATCTTTCCAGCGGCAAGGCCGTGCAGCCCGTGCGCGTGGTCGTCCCGGTCAAGGATCACCAGGGCTTCTTTGGAGTGATGCCCGCCTACGACAAAGCGCTGGGAGCCAAGCTCGTGACCTTCTTCCCGAACAATCAGGGCATCCCGACGCACCACGCGATGATTCAGCTATTCCACCCGGAAACCGGAGAGCCGCTCGTCATGATGGACGGTCGCCTGATCACGGAGATGCGGACCGCCGCCGCCTCGGCAGTCGCCAGCAAGCTGCTGGCGCGGCCGGAGGCGCCCGTGCTGGCCATTCTGGGATCGGGCGTACAGGCGCACAGCCACCTGGAGGCGCTGAGGCTGGTTCGCACTTTTCGCGAAGTTCGCGTATGGAGCCCGCGGAACGCCCGATCCTTCGCGGAGCAGCACGGGGTGAGCGCCGCCGGCTCGGCCGAAGAGGCGGTGCGCGGAGCCGCTGTGGCGGTCGTGGCAACGTCATCCAGGACGCCGGTGCTGCTTGGCGAGTGGCTGGCGGCCGGGACTCATGTCAACGCCGTGGGCGCCTGCAGGCCGGATTGGAGGGAGCTGGACGATGACGCGCTGCGCAAATCCCGCCTCTATGTCGACTCACGGGAGGCGGCGAGCCGGGAATCCGGAGATGTCATGGCCGGAGGAAACATCGTCGCGGAGATCGGTGAAGTGCTCTCCGGGGCGCGCCCCGGGCGGGAGTCGGCGGAGGAAATCACTCTCTTCAAGTCGGTCGGGGTGGCGGTGGAAGACGTGATGGCGGCCGATCTGGTCTACCGGAAAGCGGTGGAATCGGGAATCGTCTGAGCGCATGAGATGAAGGATCTGACCAGCCCGCTCTGGATCAAGCTCAAGGGGGCTCT
>JAKEFJ010000203.1 GCA_022616665.1 Acidobacteriota bacterium | reverse complement strand
CCCCCCAAGGGCAGAGCCCCGCAAGCCGGTGCGGGCCCGTTCGGGCCCGCCGGCCTGCGGGAAGTGTAGGCCCGCATTCCTCGCCGGCTCCTCGGCAGCCGGGAGGAGTGGCTACGGAGGCGGACGTGTCGCGTGCGCGCCGATTGGGATCTGACTTAGACTAGGGATCACCATGAAAAACCTGGACGGCGGAGTTCCCCGCGTTCTGATCGCGGACGATCAGTCGGATGTCCTGGTGTCACTCCGCCTGCTTCTCAAGAGCGAGGGGTATCGGATCGAAACAGCGTCCTCCCCGGCGGGGGTGATGGCGCTCCTGGACACGGAGGATTTCGACGTTCTCCTGATCGATTTGAACTACGCCCGGGACACCACTTCCGGGCTGGAGGGGCTCGACCTGCTCACCCGCATCCAGACCCTGGACAGCACGCTGCCCGTGGTGGTGATGACCGCCTGGGGGAGCGTCGAGCTGGCAGTGCAGGCGATGCGCCGCGGCGCGCGGGATTTCGTCCAGAAACCCTGGGAAAATGAGCGGCTCCTGGCGATCCTGCGCACCCAGGTGGAGCTGGGCCGGGCGTTGCGCAAAGGGAGGTTACTGGAGGCCGAGAACCTGGCGCTGCGCGATGCCGGCTCTCCCGATCTGGTCGCCGCCTCCCCCGCCATGACGCCGGTGCTCCAGGTGATTGCCAGGGTGGGCCCCTCCGACGCCAACGTCCTGATTACAGGCGAGAACGGCAGCGGCAAGCAGGTGGTGGCCCAATCCCTGCACGTCGCTTCGTCCCGTTCCGGACGTCCCATGGTCACGGTCAACGCGGGGGGGCTGTCGGAAGGGGTGTTCGAGAGTGAGCTTTTCGGCCACGTAAAGGGGGCCTTCACCGACGCCAAGACCGATCGCGTAGGGCGATTCGAGCTGGCCGATTCGGGCACCCTCTTCCTGGATGAGATTGCCAACATCTCCCCCAAGCAGCAGTCGCGCCTGCTGCGCGTGCTGGAAACGGGGGAGCTGGAGCGTGTCGGCTCGTCGCGCACCCGCAAGGTGGATGTCCGCATCCTCTCCGCCACCAACGCCGATCTGGCCGAAGAGGTCGCCGCCGGGCGCTTCCGCCAGGATCTTCTCTTCCGTCTGAACACCATCGAGATTCGCGTCCCGCCGCTGCGGGAGCGCCGCGAGGACATCCCGCTGCTGGCGGCCCTGTTCCTGCGCCAACACTCCCGCCGCTACCGCAAGAAGCTCTCGGCCTTCGATCCGGCGGCGCTGCAGGCGCTGATGGAGCATGCCTGGCCGGGCAATGTCCGTGAGCTGGATCACGCCGTGGAGCGCGGGGTGTTGATGGCCACGGGTGAGATGGTGCGCGCCTCCGACCTGGCGCTGCGCACCGGCGGGCGCGAAGCTTCCCCCCGGCTCGAGGACATGGGTCTGGAAGAGGTGGAGTTCTACCTCATCAAGAAAGCCCTGGCCAAGTTCGGCGGCAACGTGAGCCAGGCGGCGGGAGCGCTGGGACTCAGCCGCAGTGCGCTTTACCGGCGCATCCAGCGATTCGGGCTATGAGCCCGGCGAAAAGGCCGAGAGGAAGGCGCCTGAGCTTTGAAGGGCGCGTCCTCTTCCTGGCCCTGCTCACGGGCTTGTTCGGCTCCCTCGCGGCCCTCGCCCTGATCTGGACCGGCGATTTCACGCCGAAGGTCCAGTGGACGCTCACCACCTTCCTGGGAATCCTCTGGCTGAGCTTCGCCTTCCACCTGCGCAACCGCGTGGTGACGCCGCTTCAGACCCTCTCGAACCTCCTGGCGGCTCTGAGGGAAGGCGACTTTTCCATCCGCGCTCGGGGCGCCAGGCGCGGCGATGCGCTGGGGGACGTGATGATCGAGGTGAACGCGCTGGCCGAGACCCTGCACCACGAGCGCCTCGGCGCGCTGGAGGCAGGCGCGCTGCTGCGCAAGATCATGGTGGAGATCGACGTGGCCGTCTTCGCCTTCGATCCCGAGAAGAGTCTCAGGCTGGTGAACCGCGCCGGTGAGCGCCTTCTGGCGCAGCCCTCCGAGCGGCTCATGGGGCGCAGCGCCGCGGAGCTGGGGCTGGAGGATTGCCTCGCGGATGACGCGCCGCGCACGCTGGAGCGCTCTTTTCCCGGAGGATCGGGACGATGGGAGTCGCGCCGCAGCATCTTCCGCCAGGGAGGCCTGCCGCTGCAGATGCTGGTGATCACCGACCTGAGCCGGGCCCTTCGTGAAGAAGAGCGCCAAGCCTGGCAGCGACTCATCCGAGTGTTGGGCCACGAGCTGAACAACTCGATGGCGCCCATACAGTCGATCGCCGGGAGCCTGGTGACCATGCTCAACAAGGAGGTGCGGCCGGCCGACTGGGAGGAGGACCTCAAGCGCGGGCTGGACGTCATCGCCGGGCGCTCCGAGGCGCTGAACCGCTTCATGGACGGCTACGCGCGACTCGCCCGGCTGCCACGCCCGAAGCTGCAGCCGGTGGATCTGGGCTCATTGATCCGAAGGGTGACAGGCCTGGAGGTGCGCCTTCCGGTCCGTCTCGCGCCGGGCCCCGAGCTGACCGTGCGCGCCGATTCCGACCAGCTGGAGCAGCTGCTGATCAATCTGATCCGCAACGCCGTGGACGCCGCCCTGGAAACCGGCGGCGGGGTGGACGTCGGCTGGGGTAAGAACGGCACGCACTGCGATCTCTGGGTGGACGACGAGGGCCCCGGCCTCTCCAACACCTCGAACCTCTTCGTCCCCTTCTTCACCACCAAGCCGGACGGATCCGGAATCGGATTGGTCCTCAGCCGCCAGATTGCCGAAGCCCACGGCGGCTCGCTGACCGTCGAGAACCGCAAACCCGGCCCCGGCTGCGAAGCCCGCCTGCGCCTTCCCCTGCGCTGACGCAGTACGATTGCTTCGACGGCGCCTCAAGCCGGCAATTCTGCGATGCGAGGGGCCACCGGCCACTCACGGGATGGTTCTCTTGAGAGCATCAAGGGTGCCGGGGGACAACGTCCCCCGGCTATCAAAATAGGGCCTTTGCCCGAAGGCTTGGCCCTCAGTGATCGTAAGCCATGACGCGCGTCATCCATTCCTCCGTCCTCGCTCGCTCCACACCCAGCTTGAAGCGCTCGGCGATCGACTCCTCCTTCTCAGCCTGGGTTTTTCAGGGCGCCATCGTAGATGGGTCGCCTAGGCAATGCCCATCGGTAAAACCCGGTATTTTGCGGCTCAGAATGCCTTAGAAAACCGCCATTGACCCCCTTTCAGCGGGGGAGTAGCATGAGGGACCTCCAGCCCTATCGCCAGCAGGTGCATCGTGCGGCATAAGCTGAAAAAAGCCGAGAAGCCCGCCCGGAAGGCTGCCTCCGCTCGTGTGGCGGCACATGCGGTGCGCCCCGCATGGTTCCCCGTGGCGGGGATCGGAGCCTCGGCTGGAGGTCTCGAGGCGTTCGCGTCGCTGCTCAAGGCCCTGTCCGCAAATCCGGGTGTGGCTTTCGTATTCGTTCAGCATCTGGATCCAACGCACCAAAGTCTGCTGCCGGAAATTCTTTCGCGTCCCACCCGGATGCCGGTGATGGAGGCCCGGGAAGGGATGCGGGTTCTCCCCGACCATGTGTACATCATTCCCCCCAACACGAACCTGGCCATCGCCCGCGGCACTCTTCGCGTGATGCCCCGCGCCATGGATCGCGGCCTGCACATGCCGGTGGATGTGTTCCTGCGGTCGCTGGCGGAGGATCAGAAGAACAAGGCGATCGGCGTCATTCTCTCAGGAACCGCGTCTGACGGCGCCCTTGGGCTGACGGCGATCAAGGCCGGGGGAGGGATCGCATTCGCTCAGGACGAGCAGTCCGCAAAGTACGGCGGCATGCCCCGGAGCGCCGTGGAGTCCGGTGT
>JAKEFJ010000202.1 GCA_022616665.1 Acidobacteriota bacterium | reverse complement strand
GTGCTGATCATGGCAGCCGCTTTCTGGGCCTCGGGACTAAGCTCGGCATCCCACCTGCGCACCGTCCACCGGGTTCTTGGCTCCTTCCTCTTCTATATCCCTTTCGCCATCATCGTCATCTTTCAAGACACGATCCGGCGGGCCCTGGCGGGGCTGGCGCGCAACCCGTTCCGGATGCTCCACCCACCTCTCTCCGACTCCATGATTCTCGAAATCGCCCGGGCGGCCGGGACTCTCGCAGCACTCCGCCACGGAGCGCTCATCGTCCTGGCGCGCGGCCAGGGGATGCGGGAGCAGGTCGAGACCGGGACCCAGCTGGATGCCCTGCTTTCCTGCGATCTTCTGGTGAGTCTGTTCGCGCCGCACATGCCACTGCATGATGGGGCGGTCATCGTGTCCGATGGCCGGATCAAGGCCGCGGCCTGCTTTCTTCCGCTTTCCGGCGGCGAAGGCATGGAGCGAGAGCTCGGAACGCGACATCGCGCCGCCATGGGTATCACCGAGGAGACCGACGCCATCGCCATCGTGGTCTCCGAGGAAACCGGCACCATCTCCCTGTGCGATGACTCACACATGGTGCGCGGACTGGACACCGCCTCTCTGGCCAACACCCTGCGGGAGCGCCTTTCGCCAGGCTATGGCAGGGCGGTCGGGCCCACACCGCGCCCTGTGAGCGCAGCCCGGACCAGGCCGGGGGGAGCTGCCGGTGCTCCCTGAGCTTCGCCGAAATCTTCCACTGAAGATCTTTGCACTCCTGCTGGCTCTGTTCGTGTGGGTCCTCACCACGGGAGAGATTCAAAAGGTCAAGGACCTGACGGTTCCCCTCCAATTCACCGGAATCCCTCCGGGAATGGTGCTGGCGGGCGAGGTTCCGGATCGGGTGGCGCTGCGCATCCAGGCCCCGGAGCCGATCCTCCAGCGGATCACTGAAGATCAGGTTGATGCCCACTTGGACCTCTCGCAGCTGCCCTCGGGAGACCAGGTAGTGACACTCACCCCCGATCGATTTCGCGTGAACGGGGCCAAGGTGATCAAGGTCGAACCTCGTATCCTCCCGGTGCGCCTCGTTCCACAGGCGGAGAAGGAAGTTCCCGTCGTCCCGCGGCTTGAAGGGAAACCGCCTGAAGGTTATGAAGTGGTAGACTACCGCGTCGATCCTGCTGCCGTCACCATCGTGGGCCCGGAAGACGCCGTGAGGGGCGTGCGCCGCGCCACCACCGGGAGCATTTCCGTAGGGGGCCTCACCGCTTCCAGGGAGATCCGGGTCCATCCCATCCCGGACGACGAAGCGGGCAGCCCGGTCCGGATGAGGGACTCTGAGCAGACCGTCACCGTCCAGATCGGGGTCCGGGAGAAGCTCCAGGAGAGGATTCTCAAAAATGTTCCGGTGCACGCTCGAGGGGCAATCCATGAAGCGCGGCTTCGCCCCCGGGTCATCGACGTGAAAGTGACCGGCCCGGCTTCCCTGGTCGGGGCGCTGGACCGAGGAAATCTCCTGGTCGAAGTAGAGCTGGGCGGCCTTCCTGCGAGAGAGCGCGAATACCGTCTGCCACCCCGCGTGAGCCTGGTGGGAATAGCCCGGGAGCGCGAACTGGAAGTGTTACCCGAATCACGGACCGTATCGGTTCACATCGAGCCGGGTGTTCAGGAGAGACCGTGAGACATCTGTTTGGAACGGATGGCATCCGAGGCGTCGCCGGTGAATACCCCCTCGACCCTCCCACCGTGGAGCGCATCGGGCTCGCCCTGGCCTGGACGCTTCGGGAGGAGGAAAAGGCGGAGAATCCGCGCATCCTGGTCGGTCGCGACACACGGGAATCGGGGATCATCTTGGAGGCGGCTCTCACCCGCGGAATTGCCAGGGGCGGCGGCGCGGTGAGCTTGGTCGGCGTGGTGACCACTCCTGCGGTAGCCTATCTCACACTCTCGAGCGGCTTCGATGCCGGGGTGGTGCTCTCCGCATCCCACAATCCCTACCGGGATAACGGAATCAAGGTCTTCTCCCGGCGTGGGACCAAGCTCCCCGACTCGGAGGAGATGGGGATCGAGCGCCGCATTCTGGGAGGCGATTTCAATCCGCCTCCCCGCCAGGCCCCCGAGCCAGCGCTCGCCGAGGATCTCCTGGAAAGGTATCTGAGCTCGCTGGCCTGCTCCGTGGGTGAGGGGAAGCCCTTTCAAGGAGTGCGCGTGGTGCTGGATTGCGCCCACGGCGCCGCCTGGCGCATCGCTCCCGAGATTTTCGCCCGCCTGGGGGCCAGGACCGAGCTTCTGGGCCATGCTCCCGACGGAAGGAACATCAATACCGGCTGCGGCTCCATGCATCCGGAGGCGCTCGCGCAGAGGGTGGTTGAGGAAGGCGCGGACATCGGCTTTGCCTTCGACGGAGACGGAGACCGGGTTGTCGTGGTGGACCGCGCCGGAAAGATCCTGGACGGCGATTTCATTCTCTACTTGACCGCCGAGGACTTGCACGAGCGCGGGGTCCTGGAAGGCGACGCAGTGGTCGCCACGGTCATGAGCAACCTCTGGCTGGAGAAGGCCCTGGCCTCCCGTGGAATCCGGATGATTCGAGCAGCGGTCGGCGACAAGTATGTACTGGAGGAGATGCTGCGTGGCGGCTTCGCTCTGGGTGGCGAGCAGTCCGGTCATATCATCTTCATGCGGGAAGCCACCACAGGAGACGGAGTCCTGACCGCGCTGAAATTCCTGGATCTCCTGCGCCGAAGAAG